>PWFC01000016.1 GCA_003554025.1 Mollicutes bacterium | reverse complement strand
CCTTGCAAATAGTTAAAATCTTTAACGAAAACAAGGAAAATGGCGTTGAAAATCGGGTAGAAGATGAATATGGCCAGCAACACCAAAGCCGGTGCGAGATAAAACCAGGATTTTATGTTCTGTTGTTCTTCTAACATGTCAGACTAGTTCTCCGGTTTCCTTATTAAAGATATGCATCTTGTGCGGTTTGACGGTGAACTTAACGGTATCGCCTGGTTCAACACCGTAGTCCGCATCTACAATCGCACGGAATGTCTTGGCTTGCTGGACGGATTGCTGAGGAATGTCGATGCCTTCCATCTTGGTGTCATCCGCTTCTTCGCCGAGTTCTTCCGCCACTTCTTGTGCAAACGCTGATTGTTCTTCTTCAGGAATTTCTTCGTCTTCGGGGTCTTCAAAGCTTTCTTGCACTTCGACGTTGGGGTGACGAATGATGAGGGTGGTGTCACGACCGATGGTTTCGACGAATTCGACTTCAACTTGGAAGCTTGAACGCTCAACAATCTTGAAGCCTTCGGGGCGAATGCCGATTGTAACTTCTTGGTCTTCAGCATCGGTTTTTCCGATATAAGCGTCGCCAATCATAATCTTTCCGTCTTCAATATGCCCGTCAAAAATGTTGATTGGCGGCGTACCAAGGAATTTCGCCACGAAAAGATTGTTTGGCTTGTCGTAGACGTATTGAGGCTTGCCGACTTGTTGAGTGACGCCTTCGTCAAGAACAACGATTTCATCGCTAATACTCATCGCTTCTTCTTGGTCGTGGGTAACGAAAATGGTCGTGATGCCGGTTTCTCTTTGGATACGACGGATTTCTTCACGTGTTTGCAAACGCAAACGCGCATCCAAGTTTGAAAGCGGTTCATCAAGCAGTAGAACTCGTGGTGATTTGACAAGCGCACGTGCAATCGCAACACGTTGCTGCTGTCCACCGGAAAGTTGGGCGGGTTTCCGGTTCATCAAGTGGCCAATGCCGACAAGGTCGGCAATTTCTTGGGCTTTCTTAAGCCCTTCTTTTTTGTCCATCTTGATGTTTTCAAGCGGGAACATGATGTTCTGCTTGACGGTCATGTGTGGGTAAAGCGCGTAGTTTTGGAAAACAAGACCAATCCCACGATCCTCCGGGGGAACGGGGGTTACGTCTTCATTGCCAAAATAGATTTTCCCGGATGTTGGCTTCAACAAACCGGAAATCATGAACAATGTCGTTGACTTACCGCAACCCGAGGGACCAAGGAGCCCATAGAGTTTTCCCGACGGAATTACGATGTCAAGATTGTCAACGGCAACAACTTCATCTTCCCTTTTTGATTGGAAGATTTTTGTCAAATTTTGTAAAGTAATCTCCATAATTTATTCTCTCCTAAACCTTAGTTTGTTAGCTTTCTTTATATATTTTACGAATCGGAAATCTTCCGACAAAAAAAACAGCGCATTTTATTGCTAACAGTTTAGTATACAACATAATAAAAACGTTTTCCATATTTTGCAGGAAATTTTCTTGTTTTCATGCATTTACATAATTTGCATGCAAAAAATGTATTTCTCCAATACGACGTAGTTAACCAATGATTCCTTGGTTGTAAAGAAGCCAAAGACCAAACAAGATAGCGATTACAATTAATAGTTTCAACATTTTCCTAACCAACGAAACAACGCCTAAAATAAGGATAAGCGCCAAAAGAATCGAAAAGACCAACTGTTCGCCAAACGATAAAGAAGTGGCAAAATCGTACGCCCGATCAATCGCGGAACCCAAAGGAATTAGGTCTTCAATGTAACGCAACACCGGTCCGATTATCGGCAAGTCGGACAATAAAAACAACGACGAATCAATCCAATTTAACATCCAATCACCCTTTGTTTGGTTTATGTTTACCTACATTATACCGAAAAATACCTAACAATTACATAGGCAATTTTTGTAAATATTACTTATAAGCGAAAATCATTGTCGCGTTGCACCGAATTTGATGAAGAAACACCCTGTAAACATTTAGAATTTCTTTCTGCCTTCAAGCGCTTTGTTTAGTGTTATTTCATCGGCGTATCCAATGTTTCCGCCTGCCGGCATGCCATAAGCGATACGGGTCAAAAGAAGATCCGTGTCTTTTAGCAATCTTTGCAAATACAACGCCGTCGTTTCACCCTCGTCGCTTAAATTGGTAGCTAGGATGACTTCTTTATGTTCGCTGTCTTTAAGGCGTTTAAGAAGCTCTTTGACACGCAGTTCTTCAGGGCCAATGCCATTGCTTGGAGAAAGGACACCGCCTAAAACATGGTAAAGACCGTCGTAAGTACCGGTTTTTTCCACCACGATGACATCTTTGCTTTCTTCAACCACCAATATTTTGGAAGTGTCACGGGTTTTGTCCGAACATATTTCACAACGGGTTTGATCGCTCAAATTGCCGCAAAGCTCGCATGGTTGTATTTCTTCTTTTACCCTATGCAGTGCATCCATAAAGTGTTCGTAGTCTTCGTCTTTAAAATTTGATATGCTGTGCAAAGCGAACCGTTCGGCCGTCTTTTTCCCCACCCCGGGGTAGCGCATGAATTGTTCGATCAACACATTCAAGGCTTCTGGGTAGCGCGCTTTTATCACTAAAACATCCCGGGCATTCCTTGGGTATACTTCCCAAGGGTTTCTTGCGTTTCTTCATCAATCTTTTTCATGCAATCATTGACGGCTGCGATAATGGTGTCTTCAAGCATATCGTAATCGTCGGGAAGCTCAAAGGCCTCCCGATTGATGTTAATGCTTTGCATTTCTTTTGCGCCGTTAAACTCGACTTCCACCGTTTGACCGCCGGCTTGGCCATAAAAGATGGACTTTTCAAGCTGCTCTTGCGCCTCTTTCATTTCCTTTTGCATTTGCTGTAACTTTTTGATCATGTTTTGATTCATGTCTATTCTCCTTTCTTCACTTTCACAACGTCATCGCCGAAGATGTCTTTGGCTTCTTTGACGCTGTCGCTGGCAACATCGTCGTAGTTTTCTTCGGTATCGGGAATTTCAACGAGACGAGGATGCTCAATGGGCGTCAATCGTATAAACTCATTTGTGTTTTCACGGTTTCGGAATTTTTTGATGAACTCGGCCGAAATGCGTTCCCATACTTTTTCAGGAAGCGCCAAGAACATGGTCGGTCTTCCGAAATACGCCTCGAGTATCTCCACAATTTGCGATTTGATTTGCGGTTTCATCAGCCGATTGCAAACCACCGGGCTGTCGTATGCGACGATCATCATGACTCCGTTGGTCGCAACCAAGGTTCCATCGGTAATCATTTTGGCGTATTCAAGTTTCTTTTCATCGACAAATCGTTCAATGTCGTACCATTTTTTGACCATCTCAATTTTAACGCCTCGGTCGGCTGTGTTCAAGACATCTTCAACAAAACGGATGTCGAACGTTCCGTATTTCTTTTGCGAATACTTATCGTAGAGAAAGCGATAATTGTCCTTATCCGACGTTTCTTCCTTGTCGTCTTTGTTTGTTTCGGACGTTTGCGGTTTTTCTTCACTTTCGGCGCTTTTTGTATCGTCTTTTGGCTCTATAGTTGGATTGCTTGTTTCCGTGGTTTCTTCTTGTGAAGATTCTTGCTCGTAATGGTCAAAAACGGCGTCGGCCGGTGTCTTCTCCTTTTGCACAGGTTGACCTTGGCCGGAAGATTCGGACAGCGTCACTATATCGTTTTCTAGGTTTTCGACTTTGCGTTCGACTTCCGAAAAATCGTCTCGCAACGCTTTGATGGTTTCCAACGTTTTCGGGCGGTCCTTTAAATCGTCATCGACCATTTTGATGAACGCCAGTTCCAAAAACAGCTTGCCTTGCGAGGCAAACCGCATTTGCTGCTTGGTGGTGCTCAAAATGTCGATATAATGAAAAAGCATCGGGTTGGAAAGTTCCTCTGTAAGCGTCAAAAACGCCTTCTTTTCATGGAGAGATTTTTTGGTTTCCACCTCGGCGTTTTTCACTAGGAGCACGTCTCGGTAGAAGGTCATCAAGTCGTCCACAATCTTGTGGCTTTCTTTGCCCTCTTCAAGCAAGCGGTCCAAAGCGTTCAACCCTTTGACGACGTCGTTGTTTTTCAAGGCTTTGGCGATGTCCAAAACGACATCGTGAGATATAGACCCTTTAATGGCGTGCACATCGTCAACGGTGATGGTGTCTTCACTGTAGGAGACGACCTGGTCCAACAAGCTGATGGCGTCGCGCATTCCGCCTTCGGCCGATTCGGCGATATGAACCAGCGCTTCTTCGTTCACCTGAATGGATTCTTTGTCAACGATGTTTTTAAGGCGGGTCAAAATTTCCTTCTTGCCAATGCCGCGGAAATCAAAGCGTTGGCATCGGGAGTGGATGGTGGAAGGGATTTTGTGAGGCTCGGTGGTGGCCAAAATGAAAATCACGTGTTTCGGGGGTTCCTCCAATGTTTTTAGCAGCGCATTGAACGCGCCGATGGAAAGCATATGAACCTCATCGATGATGTACACTTTGTATTTGCCAACGCCCGGCAAATACTTGACTTTGTCGCGCAACTCGCGAATTTCATCGACACCGTTGTTGCTGGCGGCGTCGATTTCTATAACGTCATGAATGGTGTTTTTGTCAATGCCGCGGCATATGTCGCATTCGTTACACGGATTCTCAACCGGAGCCTTCTCGCAGTTCACCGCTTTGGCAATGATTTTGGCAACGCTTGTTTTTCCGGTGCCGCGAGGGCCGCTGAACAAATAAGCATGCGAAAGCTTTTCATGCTTCAAGGCGTTTTTGAAGGTTTTTGTGATGTGTTCCTGGCCGGCGACTTCGTCAAAGTCTTTGGGCCGATATGTTCGATAGAGTGCCTTGTAGGCCATCGTTATACACCTCGCTTACTGATGGCGAATTTTCTTCTCACGGAGCTTCTTGGTTTCTTCTATGACGATCAAACCGGCGTTTTTAACCAGTTCGTTTTTCTTCTCATCCAATCGGGACTGGAAAACGGAAAAGTTTTTGTCATCTGTTTCTCCGTCGCGATAGACCAAATAAGCGTCTTTCATAACGGACTGAAATGTTGCGTCTTCGCGCAGTTTCAAAGCCTGTTCCTCATTGATGTCAAGTTGTTCCTTGACCGTCTTGGACATATGCAAGATGAACTCTCTTTCCTCACTAGCGCTTTCAAATCCGGCAAACAGCCTTCCTCGAATAGCGTTATACGCCCAAAAAAGAAGCGTTATGAGCAGGGGCAACGCCCAAAACCTTTCCAAAACTTCAAGAAAAGCTTCATCACGAAAGAAGTGCATAAAGGTCGCCAAAAGCAAAATCGCTACGATGGACGAAGCGAAAACTTGCATGTAATAGCGTAAATCTTTCTTTCTTTTTATCCTAATCATTTTAAAACCACCTATTTCGTATTATACTATAAAAGCGACGATTATGATATAATTAATTTGGGTGATTAGCTATGAAAAAAGACACTATAGTCGCCATTTCTACGGCTCTTGGCAAAAGCGCCATCAACATCGTCCGCATGAGCGGTGACGATGTTTTTCAGATTGCGAATTCCATCTTCAAGGGCAAGGACTTGCACGAAGCGTCCTCTCATACGATTCATTATGGAAAAATATACGACGAAGACATCTTGATTGACGAAGTCCTCGTCAGTGTCTTTAAAGCCCCGAAAACCTTCACCCGTGAAGACATGGTTGAAATAAACTGCCATGGCGGGGCGTTCGTTACCCAAAAAATATTGGAATTGATTGTTGCAAAAGGAGCGAGAATGGCCGAAAAAGGCGAATTTACAGAACGTGCTTTCTTAAACGGCCGCATCGACTTGACGCAAGCGGAAAGTGTGATGGACATCGTCGAAGCGAGAAGCGAGTATGGCCTTCGCCTCGCGGGTAAAGGTCTGCAAGGCGAAGTGCGCGATTTGATCGTTTCGCTCCGGGAGCAACTTATGGAGATTATCGCGCATATAGAAGTGCATATCGACTATCCCGAATATGACGATATTGAGGAGCTGACCGGTGAGGTGTTGATTCCGAAAACGCAAAATTTATTGGAAAATGTCAACACCATCCTAAAACGCGCGTCCACCGGGAAAGTCCTGAGAGAAGGCATTAAAACCGCCATTATCGGACGACCAAACGTCGGAAAAAGCAGCGTGTTGAACGCCCTCTTGAAAGAGGAAAAAGCGATTGTGACCGAAATCAGGGGCACCACCCGCGACATCGTTGAAGGGCAAATCAATATCGGCGGCATAGTTTTGAACCTGTTCGACACCGCCGGCATCCGCGATTCCGACGATTTGATCGAAAGAATCGGCATTGACAAAACGAAGAAAATCGTTGAAGAGGCAGAGTTGATTCTCTACGTCCTCAACAATAACGAACCGATCCGTAAAGATGACGAACGTCTTTTGGAGATGACGGCGCATAAAAACCGAGTCGTCATCATCAAAAAAATCGACTTAGAAAGCAAAATCAACCGCGATTTTGAAGACGGGGTCCAAATCAGCGCTTTGAAAAAAACCAACATCGACGCGCTTGAAAAAAGGATTAAAGACATGTTTTTGCAAGAGGAAATCGATCTTTCTGGACAAACCTATCTGGCCAACGCTCGACATATCGCCAAAATGCGTCAGGCAAAATCCATGCTTGATGACGCCTTGAAAGCCGCTCGCGATCAAATGCCCGTAGATGTCATCGAAGTGGACTTGAAAAACGCTTGGGAAACGTTGGGAGAAATCATCGGCGAATCGGGCGATTCCGAACTCATCGACACTCTTTTTTCAAGGTTTTGTCTGGGGAAATAATCATTCATCGTCAAAACGGTGTTTTTCACCGTCTTTCTCCCACGCCAGCACATAGTCCAAATTCACGTTGGAGGCGGAGCGGAAAATGCATTTTTCCACGTCTTTGTGCACCTTTTTCAAAGACGCCAAAAGCTCTTTGATTTCTTGCCTTTTCGATGGTCGTTCCCCGGAAGCGACCGTGCAACCGCAATCCATAGTGTCGATGTTGTTGCGGCTTGTGATTTTTTTTACCGCCTGTTCTTTGATAAAGTATAAAGGGCGTATCAACTCGATGCCTTCAAAATTATCCGAAGACACTTTTGGCAACATTGTCTTAAACGTTCCCGAAAAGAACATGTTCAAAAGCGTCGTCTCAACCACATCGTCAAAATGATGGCCCAAAGCGAGCTTGTTGCACCCGTGTTTTTCGGCCAAAGCGTACAAAGACCCGCGGCGCATACGCGCGCAAAGATAACAAGGATTGTCCGGCGCTTTTTTGCCGACCACCTTGAAAATGTCTTTCTTCTCAACGACAATGTTCAATCCCAAAGACTTGGCGGTTTCTCGTATTCTTTCGACATCTTTCGGGTCATACCCCGGATCCATGGCGACGACAACTATGTCAAAATCAACCAAAGGATGCCTTCTTAGTTCGCTCAACATTTTCGCCAGCAAAAATGAATCTTTGCCTCCGCTTAAGGCCACCGCTATCTTGTCGCCGTTTTCAATGAGTGAATATTGCTTGATGGCGCGAATGAATTTCGACCACAATTCGCCCCTGTATCGCTTAATCATATCCTTATGATAATCTTTTGCCATTGACATATTCATCCCTCCAAATCATGTTATACTATACCAAAACACCAGTCGATTACAATATAAACGAAAATAATAAAAATAATTTGTTGAATTTTATGAAAATATTGTATACAATTGAATCATCACGATACGGAGGTGTTAGCTTGTGAGTTTTGAATGGGCATCCCGAAAGCCACGAGAGGGTTTGGCAACTCTCTACGAATCCAATATAACTCTCAACAAAAGCGCCAGTACGCACTTTGACCATGCCTACAGCGTCTTATTGGGGCTTGACAGGGAGAAAAAAAGAATCGCCATCAAACCAATCACCAAGCAAGAATTTCAAAGAGGAACCATACCTGAAGAAAAAAAACATAAAATCACCGTAAGACCCAGCTACGCAAGAGTTTGCAACAAAAAATTCATACAAGATGTGATCGAAATAGCGGGATTGAACTTGAAAGACAACAACGCCCTCAAGTTCAAAACCACCTGGAACCCGCAGGAAAAAGCACTCATTATCGATCTCAACGTCGTTGAGGAGGAATTGTAATGGAAACGATAGACATCCTTTTCATGGTTATCTGGTTCGCAGTCATTTTGTTCGCGGCCTTCATTGAAGTGGTTACCATGGACCTAACCAGCCTCTGGTTCAGCATTGGAGCGGTCTTTTCATTCGTTTTGGCCATCCTTGGACAATCCGTGATGGTGCAGCTTCTCGTATTCATCGGCGTCTCAATATTCCTTTTGCTGAGCGTCCGGCCTTTGGCCAAGAAATACTTTCGCACCAACATCATAGGCACAAACGCGGACAGGCTAGTGGGAAAAGTTGCCGTTTGCACCAAACAAATTGAGCCGGGAGAACGCGGCGAAGTGAAAATTGATGGAAAGTATTGGACCGCCATCTCCGCGGGAAACGAACCCATCGAAGTCGACGAAAAAGTGGAGATTCTTTCGATTGAGGGTGTCAAACTAATCGTGGTGAAACTATGACAGCAAGCGCTTTTAAACGTCTCGCAAGTTTTACCATAGACTTCACCATCATCATCGCACTCGTATTCACTTCGTTTCGCATCGTCGGCAATCCGCTCCTCCGAGAGGCAACGGGTTACGACGAAGAACAATGGAATCTCGACTGGGCGGTTGCGGCAAGAGAATTGAACGAAGAACGAGACCGTCTGGCTAGACGCTTAGAAGAAGACGAAACCTACACCCGCTCCGATTATGAACAAGACATCCAAGAACTTGAAGATGATTACAACGAAGAATACGCAGCGGTTGTTCCCTACCTGATGAGCGTCGTGCTGTATTTCTATACCGGTTGGGTGATTGGCAACTACATCTACCAAGGCCTGATGAAAGGCAACACATTCGGCCGCAAATGGATGGACATCGAACTTAGCGGTCGAGTGAACTGGTGGTCGCTCTTCATGCGGGAAGTGCTTTGGAAAGGCTTTTTCTGGGCCTTTACACTAAGCATCGGCATTTGGATCGATTTCTTGTTTATCGCCTTTACCAAAGACCGAAAAACACTCCGTGACCATATTTCAGGCTTGAAAGTCATCTATATCGACGTTCCCTATCCAATTTAAACCGGAAACAAGACACCTTAGTGTTCGCTATAAAATCCCTTATTACCTAATTTGAAGGAGGATTTGTGCATGCCAACCATAGGCGTTATTCTCATCATCGCTGTTGTTGTGATCATCTTGATTTATTTGGCAACCCGCTTTACCATTGTCACCCAGGCCAACCGTTTCATCGTCGAACGACTCGGTGGCTACTACACCACTTGGGATGTGGGCATCCATTTCTTGCTCCCGTTTGTAGACCGTGTAAAACTTAAGGTTTCCATCAAAGAGCAAGTGGTAGACTTTGACCCGCAACCCGTCATCACCAAAGACAATGTCACCATGCAAATCGACACTGTTGTGTTCTTCCAAATCACCGACCCGAAACTGTACACCTACGGTGTCAACTACCCGATTAAAGCGATTGAAAACATCACCGCCACAACCTTGCGGAACATCATCGGGGATCTCGAACTGGATGAATCTTTGACTTCGCGCGACTATATCAACGAACGCATGCGCACGATTCTTGACGAAGCCACCGACCCTTGGGGCATTAAAATCAACCGTGTCGAAGTGAAGAACATCATTCCCCCGAAAGACATTCGCGAAGCCATGGAAAAACAAATGCGCGCCGAGCGTGAAAAACGTCAATCCATCCTCATCGCCGAAGGGAACAAACGTTCTTCAATCCTGAACGCCGAAGGCGAAAAAGAAGCGCGTATTCTCCGGGCCGACGGTGAACGTCAAACCCGAATCCTTGAGGCCGAGGGTCAAGCCGAAGCCATCTTGAAAGTCCAAAAAGCGACTTCAAAAGGTATCGAACTCATCAAAGCGGCCAACGCCGACGAAGCGTTCCTCCGGCTCGAAGCCTACAAAGCGATGGAGAAAGTTGCCGAAGGTCAGGCGACAAAGCTTATCATTCCTTCAGATATGCAAGGCATGGTCGGGCTTGCATCAACTCTATCCGAAGCGTTCAAGTCCACTCCGCAACTCTCCAAAGCCACAAAAGAATCCCTCAACGAAGCATCCAAGGCCAAGGGAAGCAAAGAGTAAAACAAAAGAGCTTCGGTGTGCCCGAAGCTCTTTTTCCTTATTGGTCTAAAATTCGCAGTTTTTCGGCGTGCGCGGAAAGGGAATGACGTCTCGGATGTTCGCAACACCGGTAATGTACATCAACATCCGGTCAAAACCGAGGCCGAACCCCGCATGCGGCGTAGTGCCGTACTTGCGCAAGTCCAAGTACCATTGCAGTTCATCGCTGTCGACGTTCATCTCTTCCATCCGCCGAAGCAATACATCGTAGCGTTCTTCTCTTTGCGATCCGCCAATGATCTCCCCGGCTTGCGGCACAATCAAATCCATCGCCGCTACCGTGTTTTGATCGTCGTTTAGGCGCATGTAGAAGGCCTTTATATGTTTGGGCCAATCGGTTACGAAAACAGGAGCGTCAAAATGTTTGGCCAAGTGTTTTTCGTGTTCGGTGGCAAGGTCCTTCTCGTATGATGGAGCGTTTTCAAACTTTCTCTCGGCGGTTTTCAAGATTTCTACCGCTTCTCGATGAGTTATGCGGGCAAAGGTTGAATTGACGACGCTTTCGAGTTTTTCAAGCAACCCTTTCTCCACAAACTTGTTCAAAAAGGCCAGTTCCTTTTCGGCGTGTTTCATGACGTAGCCGATGATTTCTTTGACCATCTCTTCGGCCAAGTCCATATCGTCGCGCAAATCGGCAAACGCAATTTCGGGTTCAATCATCCAGAATTCGGAAGCGTGCGTAGCCGTATGGGATTTTTCCGCTCGGAAAGTCGGTCCGAAAGTGTAAACGTCTTTGAACGCTTGCGCAAAGGCTTCTGCTTGAAGCTGTCCGGACACTGTCAAGTTCGCTTTGCGTCCGAAAAAGTCCTTCGAGTAATCGACGGTCTTGCCGGATTTCGGTGGGTTGTCGACATCCAGCGTCGTCACTTGAAACATTTCGCCGGCGCCTTCCGCGTCGCTTGCGGTTATGATGGGCGAAGCCAAATGGATGAAGTCGCGGTCTTGGAAGAATTTATGGATGGCGTGCGTCAACAAACTCCGCACACGAAACACCGCCGTGAAAAGGTTCGTCCGGCTGCGCAAATGCGCATGCTCGCGGAGAAACTCACGGGAATGGCGTTTCGGCTGGATGGGGTAATCCTCTTGTGAATCGCCCACAACTTGGATGTTTCTCGCCTTGATTTCAAAAGGCTGCGGACGGTCCGGGGTTCGCTCGACACTCCCTTCGACGCGAAGGCTTGAGCCAATGCGAGTTTTTCGAATTTCTTCGAAATTGTCAAGATGGCTCTTATCGTAAACCACTTGAATGGTTTCGAAGTACGTTCCGTCGTTCAAATCGATAAACCCAAACGCCTTTTGCGGTCGATGATTTCGAACCCAACCAAACAATGTGATTTTTCGATCGCTTTGCGTATCGTATGTTCCATACAGTCGTTTAACGGTCATTTTCATAAGCGCAACCTCCCTATTTGCATAAAAAACGCCCTTACGTTTAAGGGCGAACAATGCCGCGGTACCACCTTAATTCCTAAGCACTCTCGCTTTTAACGCAAGCTTACGGATGGGTCTACTCGATTTCTTCCATCTCTCCCGGTGTTGTTCGCTTATCTTTCACTTCCAGCTTGCACCAACCTGGAATCGCTAAAGAGAGGGAGACAAGCGACGCGTCCGTTCTTCGATTTATAGTTCAATTATATAGTAAATCTTTAGATTGTCAACCGATTCAAGACATAGGAGGCTTTCACCCATGCTGAAAATGCAAAACGTATACAAAACCTATAAAAACGGCGACGAGTTCCTTCATGCTTTGCACGATGTCTCCCTAGAGTTCCAACCGGGCGATTTCGCATTTTTGCTTGGGGAAAGCGGAAGCGGCAAAAGCACACTTTTGAATGTTTTAAGCGGCCTTGACGTCCCTTCGAAGGGTTCGGTGTTGATCGAAGGCAAAGACACCGATTCTTTCTCCAAAAAAGACTTTGCGACGTTTCGAAACAACCACGTCGGGTTTGTTTTTCAAGAATACAATCTGATTGAGCACCTTAGCGTAATGGATAACGTCATGCTTCCGCTTTTGTTTCAAGGCGTCGACAAAAAGGAGGCCCAAAAGCGGGCAACGACCGAACTGGATAAAATCGGCCTGAAAAAACACATCGCCAAAAAACCCATGCAGCTCTCCGGTGGTCAACAACAGCGTGTGGCCATCGCAAGAGCCTTGGTTACCAACCCTAAAATCATCCTTGCCGACGAGCCGACCGGGTCCTTGGATGAAAAAATGGGCGAAAAAACCCTCGCTTATTTGAAAGAACACGCCCAAGACAAAATCGTCATCGTCGTTACCCATAATGAAGAACTGGCTGATAAGTTCGCCAACCGCACCATCCATATCCAAGACGGCAAGATTCTAAACGACACAAACCAAAGGGAAAGCAAACCGGAAAAACAAAAGTCCTTGGACTTGAAATCTCCGAAAGTGCCTTTGGGCATGCTTTTCAAGTTCGCCAAAAACAATGTGTTTTCCCGTATTTTCCGGTCGCTTTTCACCTCCGCGATTGTGGCGATCGGATTTGTGGCGATTTTGCTTTTGACGTTCATCATCATGGGGATACGGGGTTCTTTGAGCGATGCCATCGGTTCCTTGATACCTCCCGATGAGTACTTACTCCATCCCATCGAGGACACCTACATCGATAACGATACCTTCGAACGCGTAAAAGACAATGATTCCGTCGAAGCTTTGCGCTACAATATCCACATGCGAATAGACACTAGGTATCGTTCATTGGAAGAAAACACTTACGACCTCAATTACCTTGCGTTACCCTACGATGCGTTTGCATTCGAACGCGATGGAACCTTGCACGGTCGTCTTCCGGAAAACGACGACGAAGTGGTCATCAGCTTACGCACCGCATTGACGTTGCGCGGTATGCAAATGGTGGATGAAGAATCTTACGAGTATATTTTCAATTTGGTGGACGGCTACACGCTCAACGCAGATTATCTGGACAGTGAATTCGACGAAAGCAAAACGTTCACCATCGTCGGAATGTCGGAGGAACGGCAACAAAGAAACGTATATCTTACATACGACGCGCTCTTGAATATTGCCGAAGAGCGTTTGGGCAACGAAGAATTTCGAACAAGCGCGGTCGCGTATCTCACCACCGGCGACGATGGGGAAATCGACTCGCTGACTCGTCAGCTTCGAGACGAAGAAGGGTTGGTGCTTCGAAATGTATTCGGCGAAATAACCGCACAGATTGACGACATCATGTTCACCGCGTTGCAATGGTTTGTCGGCATCGCACTCATTAGCCTTGCGGTTGCGGGCATTTTGATTGGCCTTGTGATTTATACCTCGGTGCTGGAAAGGGTTCGGGAAATCGGCATATTGACCGCTCTGGGGGCGAGAGCCTCAAACATTCGAGGCATTTTTCTCATTGAAAGCGGCATAAGCGGTTTGCTAAGCGGCGTCTTTGCTTCGGTTGCGGCTGTATTTATCGCTTTGGGGCTAAACCGCTTATTCAACAATTTTATTGAAACCCCCTTGAATTTACTACTGGGCGGAGAACTCAACATCACATTGCTTTCGCCTTCTATTGCGCCCTTGGCGATTGTCCTTGTAGCCGGTGTGCTTTACGCTATGTTAAGCGGTTGGATTCCATCACGGCATGCCACAAAACTAAACGCCGTTTCCGCGCTAAGAAAGGAGTGACCCTGATGATCAAATTGCATGAAGTCCATAAAATCTATACACAGGGTAAAACTGGATTCCACGCATTGAAAGACGTGACACTCTATTTCGAGCGCAACGAAACGGTGGTCGTATACGGGAAAAGCGGGTGCGGCAAAACCACGCTCCTCAACCTGATTGCCGGTCTCGACAAACCATCAAGCGGCGAAATGGCCATTAACGGAAAGATGACCTCGCAGTTCAAAGAAAGCGAATGGGATTATTTTCGCAACCATAACATCGGGTTCATCTTTCAGCAGTTCAATTTGATTGAACACCTTCCGGTACTTGAAAACGTCGCCATCAATGCCAAAATCAGCGGCAACAACCATGCCAAAAGCAAGAAAATGGCTCTTGATATGCTTAAGAAGGTCGGCTTGGAAAAACATGCCCACAAAACGCCCGGAGAACTCTCGGGCGGAGAAAGACAACGCGTTGGCATCGCCCGGGCTTTGATCAACGACCCCGATATCATTTTAGCCGATGAACCCCCCGGCGCTCTTGACAAAAAAACCGGCCGTGAGATTATGGACCTGATTAAGAGTGTCGCCAAAGACAAGCTTTTGATCGTCGTCACCCATGATTTGGCCATGGCCGAAGAATACGCGACGCGAATGATCAACCTTCGAGACGGAAGGGTTGTCAGCGACAGCGCGCCGAAAGACCAAAAGGTAAAACTGACGTTCAAAAAAGAGAAACATAGAAAATCGCTTTCTTTCAAAGAAGGCATTCGCCTTGCATACTTTAACATGAAAGCGCGCGCGTGGAGGAGCACTTTAGTGGCGATGGGGCTTGCATTGGGCATCATCGGACTGATTCTTATCAATTCTTTGTTCACAACCGTGCGCTCTTCCATAAACGAACAGGGAGAGATTCTGCGAGACAATCCCGAACTGACGCTGCGTTATCCATACGACGGCGAAGCGGACCCGCAAGAGTATACGGAACTTTTGCGTACCCACTATCCATATTTCAGCGACATCAGTTACCGCCCCAGCCATTCTCTTTCCATTGTGAAAAACGAGACCACAGAAAACCCCTTGATCAACCCGTTGAGAATCGACCGCTACACCGCTGTCCCGGAAAGTGCCCGGATTCGTGCGCTTTACGACGATTTCATTGAAGACGGCCGTTTTCCCGAAAACGAAAACGAGTTCGCGCTTACGCTATCGCAAGCTCAAAACCTCTTTTCTCCGGACGCGCGGTTGACGAAGGGGGAAATCTGGGAACGGGTTGAAGGGAATGATTACCAAATTGGCACACGCTTCCATTACATTGTGGAAGAAGAAGGGTTGCTTGAGGAGGAAGGATGCCAATATGTCGAACATTGGAACGGAAGCGAGGATGACTTGCCCGAGGAGTTTTTTGATGGTTTTTCCAGTTCAGACAGTCTAAGTACGCATTTGGACACGCTTTCCGACTACCGCCCATCCCCCATCGAATTCGGCAATCGCACATACTTTTGCGACGATTATACCGCCATTCCTTGGGTCCTCGACCACGACACCCCGAAATCCTACCAGACTCTTACTTTGGTGGGAATTATCGACGAAAGCCTTTTTGGAAACGCCGTCTTCCATACAGATTTTCTTAAAAGCGTGGGGACGCAGCCCCTGGCTCTTTACGAAGACGGTTCTAGACACAACCACATACAAGCCGTCGGATATCTTGACAGCGAACATATAGAACAAAAAGCTTCCATCATAAGAACAATGGAAGACGACGGTTTCTCGATTCGGGAAAACACCCAGTCCCAGTTCAATCTGCTTACAGGATTAAGCATGCTTTTCACATACATCGTTCAGTTTCTTTTCAGCGCCATCGTCGGCATTGCCGTAATAACCGCCGGGTTGATGCTTTTGATGATTCTCTACATATCCATCATTGAACGAACCCGTGAAATCGGTCTGATAAGGTCATTAGGAGGCACACGAAAGGATGTCCGGAATATTTTTGTCGGTGAAACGACGATGATCGGGCTTTTCGCCGGACTCATTAGCGTTGTGGTGAGCATGGTTATTATACTGTTCAGCAACATCATCTTTTCCGAACAACTGCACAATTTCCTTTCCCAATATTATGCAAACCTTCCGGAAGGACCGCTTTTCACCGTAAATGTACGCTTGATGGTGTACGCCATTTTGGGAAGCGTCGCCATCGCCATCATCAGCGGCTTGATTCCCTCGGTGCTCGCCGGAAGAAAACAACCTATAGAAGCTTTAAGAAACGATTAGGAGGCCAACCATGGAACACAAGAAATTTGTAAAAGGCGAACGTATTGTCGCCGTCATCCTCGATTTCATCTTCTACCAGATTGCTGTAACGATCAGTTCTTTATTCACCATCCCTTTCGTAGGTTTTCAGACCTTCATGGATTTTGCCCGTAACGGAAACATCGGCGATATAGGGGACTACTCCGATGCCTTTATCGCCTACACAATCGCCACCACAATCATTGGTTTGATTCTCGGCATTTTGTATTACGTCTACGTTCCTTTCCGCAAAGACGGCAAAACTCTCGGGAAAATCATCTTGAAAATCAAAGTGGTCGACGATGTTGGCAAAAACCCCTCTTTCAAAGTCCATTTTATTCGCAGCATCGCAATGTGGAGCACATACTTGCTGGCTCCTGTGACGTTCGTGATATTGTTCAACCCAATCGCTTATACCGTTTTGTCGGCAATTATTGGCTTCGTCACCGGTTTCTTAGTAATCGTCGCATTCCTCATGATTCTCTTCCGCCAAGACGAGCGAGGCTTGCACGATTTCATCGCAGACACATACGTGGTCGACGAACGTTATGATCCTGATTTGAAAGCCGTAGAGGCCGCCACACAAGCCAAAGAATGGGCGGAATTAGAAGAAGACGACGACGATTTTATGAAAGAGTATGACAAAGAAGATCCATGGTCAAAATAAAAAAAGGTCGTGCGACCTTTTTTTATTGGTTTTATTTGTTATCCATATCGTCCTCTTTGGGTTCGAACAAACTGCTTAACGGCCTGTCGTAAATGATGTTTAAAATGCCTTGCCCAAAAAGCGGGCCGACGCTCAATTGAACGACTTTGTCGGACATTTTGTCTTCGCTGAGCTCGATGGTGTTTGTGCAGACAATCTCTTCAATATCGCTTTCGTTGATTCGTTCAATGGCCGGATGAGAAAATACGGGGTGTGTACAGGCCGCGTACACTTCGGTCGCACCGGCCTCTTTCAATGCTTTTGCGGCCGTTCCGATTGTCCCGGCTGTGTCGATCAAGTCGTCGATGATGATGGCTCTTTTGCCGTCCACATCGCCTACAATGTTCATGACTTCCGCTTCGTTCGGCCGTGGTCGGCTTTTGTCGATGATGGCGATGGAAGCATGCATCGCGTTCCCCATCCGACGCGCTCTTACCGCTCCGCCGTGGTCGGGAGAAACGATGACTAAATCTTTCCCGTTCAGTTTTTTCCGGAAATAATCCACCAATATCGGCATCGCGAAGAAATTGTCGATGGGAATATCAAAGAAGCCTTGGATTTGCCCGGCATGTAAGTCCATTGACAGCACCCGATTAGCGCCTGCTTTTTCGAGAAGATTTGCAATAAGCTTCGCCGAAATCGGTTGACGTGATGCGGACTTCCGATCCTGGCGCGAATATCCGTAATAAGGCATCACGATGTTCACACTCTTCGCCGACGCACGTTTGACCGCATCGATCATAATCAACAACTCCATGAGATGTTCGTTGACCGGAGGTTGTGTCGGCTGCACAATGAAGACATGATGCCCCCTCACCGTCTCTTCGATGTCCACACCGATTTCGCCGTCCGCAAAACGTTTCAACTCACAATTGCTTAGTGGAATCTTCGTATACTCCGAAATTTCCTGAGCGAGTTTCTTGTTGGCGTTGAGCGTAAACAACTTTACCTTTTCACCGCTGAATGTAGCCATAGTACCCTCCAAAACATAGATTTCTCATTCCAATGGATATTATAACGAAAATTTGCGCAAAAGAAAATGCAACTACGGTGAGTTGCATTTAATGTATTTCTATTCTTCTTCAGATTCTTCGGTTGCTTCATCGGAAGCCTCTTCAGCTTCCTCTTCTTGCTCTTTTTCTTCTTTTTCCTTGTCCAAGAGTTCTTGATAGGCCTTAATGACTACGCCTTCAATGTAGTCACGAGTTTCTTGGTTGATAGGGTGCGCGACATCTTTGAATTCGCCGTTTGGCATTTTTCGGCTCGGCATCGCTACAAACAACCCGTCTTTTCCATCGATGACGCGTAATTCATGAACCACGAAACAATCGTCAATTGTAATTGCGGCAATCGCTTTCAGACGATTTTCCTTGTCGAACTTTTTCACACGAATGTCAGTAACTTCCATTGTTCCACCCCACATATTTTTTATGCTCTTCCTTATTATATCGAAAATTATACCATAGGATCAAAACGTTTTCAAACAATATTTGCCATTAGGGCGCCAAATCAAAGTATTTTCGTCATATGGGTATAGTATGTCGACTTCAACGTCTCTAATATTCCTTTGAGCTCGTCTTTATGTTTGTTTATGATAAAGAACGTTGGCCCTGACCCGCTCATCAAAAATCCTTCGACACCCATCTTTGTAAGACGTTCATTAAGGGCTTGAACCTCCGGGAAGAGGGAATATGTGTAAGGGGCTAGAGCGTTGTGCAAACTCTTAAGAAGCAACTCGTAATTTCGGTTGTAAATGGCGTTGGTCATGGATGTGATTTTTACATTTTGAATGTCTTTCATATCCAAAGCTTCGTACACTTTTTTCGTGCTTACTTTTACTCCGGGAGAGACCAACAACAAGGGAATATTCAGATTCTTTTTCAAAAAAAACAGTTTCTCCCCCTTTCCCCTTGCGATGCATAGTTGATTGTAGATGCAATAGGGAACATCCGCACCGAAAATTTCGCCAATTTCCGCGAGTTTTTCCTTACTCAAACGCAAACCGAACAGCTTGTTGATTCCTCTCAGTGTTGCGGCGCAGTTTGAACTCCCGCCACCCAATCCAGCGGCTATGGGGATATTTTTTTCAATATGTATATCCATTCCCTGCGGCAGTCGATACGTCTCAATCATATGCTTCGCGACTTTATAGACGATATTGTCTTCTACATGTTTTGTTATGGTTTTTGAAGCCTCAATATGGAGATTGTTGTCCTTGCGCTTCTTTAACGTAACCACGTCATGCAAAGCAATGGGCGCCATGACCATCTCCAAATCATGATATTGATCCGGGCGTTTGCCCAAGACATCCAAAAACAAGTTCACTTTTGCGTAGGCATTTTCTTTTACCATGGCCAACTACCTCCCGCCAATGTTCCACGTGAAACATTGGGTATGATCGTATTTGCAAATCTTGATTCGTAACAACTCAAAATCCAACATAGATATGCGTTATCAAGTTTATATCACACGAATAACAAAGTTGTGTTAACATGTTTCACGTGGAACATTGGTCGTTTTCTAAAAAGTCATTTCCGAGTTTTATGAGTTCATCGGCAGCAATCGCTTCAGCTCGAATTTGATGAGTAAAACCTTGTTCATGTAAGAACTTTTTGAGTGTTTCTTTATCAATTCCGTAGGCTTCGTGCAGGTTGTTGATTAAGGTTTTTCTGCGTTGTTTGAAACAAGCTTTGACAAACTTTAACAATTCGGGTGTTTCGGGCAAAGTATATTTGCTTTTCTTGACGTCTAATGTAATGACTGCGCTGTCGACTTTTGGTCTGGGAATGAAAACCGTGTTTGGAACGGTGAATTGAAAAGAGGGGGTTGTCAAATACTGCATGATTACGCTTAAAGCGTTGTAGTCTTTGGTGTTTTTGCTAGCGGTCAAACGCTTGGCAACTTCCAGTTGCAGCATCAAAACGTAACGGTCCACTTTGCGTGATTCCTCCAAAGATTTCATGATGAACGGCGTTGTAATGTAGTAAGGGAGGTTGGCGACCACAATAATTTTTTCCGCCTCGCCGTAATGCGCCTGAACATCCGCATCCATATCTCTTTTCAATACATCGTCGGATATGAGTGTGAAGTTATCGTTTTGCGCAAACATGTCTTGCAGCACTTCCACAAGGGATTCGTCAATCTCATACGCCAATACGTGTGCGGCGCTTTCCACTAGATATTGCGTCAAACTCCCAAGTCCCGGGCCGATTTCTATTACGAGCGTCTTCGAATCGATTTGGGAAGTAGACACGATTTTTTTCAATATTTTATCGTCGATCAAATAATTTTGACCAAACCTTTTCCTTGTTTTGAGGTTTTGTTCACTCATCAAAGAACGTATCTTTCTCGATGTGGAAACACTCATGGTATCACCTTACTGTTCTTGATTCTTGAAATATTTGCGGGTGCTGCGATTGACAATGATTCGCAAAGCTTTGGGGATGACGCGAACCTTGATAGAGCCCTCCATGCCACTTTCGCCGTCAATGGTCCAACGATAAGGTTTGTCTACTTCAACGTAAGCTTCTTCAACCACATGACGTCGCACGCCAGGAATCACTTTCGGATCCAAAAGAAAGGAAAGAAGGAACAACAGATTGTTCAAAAAAGGAATGTGCCCATACAGTACGACATCCAATTTCCCATCGTCTAAAATCGGCCGGTTGATGACAGAGAAACTCGCAACACGCTTGGAATTGACCAAAAGCGCCAACGAATAATTTTTGTCGTAGCGACCATCCGGAAGCTGTACTCGCATCGGGATTTTTTTAATGTGAAAAAACTGTTTCACCCTTGCAAGCACATAGGCGAAATAGCCTAGTGAGGCTTTCCATTTTTCAGGGGTGGAATAACTGACATCAACATAGTTCCCAAGCGCCGCAACGTAGGCAAAATATCCTTGCGATGAAGACACGACATCCATGGAAACGGCGTAATTGTCCTCTAAGATTTTCAACGCTTTTTTGATGTTTTTCGGGATCCCAAGAGTTTTCGCCAAATCGCATGAAGTTCCGGTAGGGATATAGGACACCAAAGGCCGATGGTCGGTCTTAAACATGCCGTTCAAACATTCGTTCACCGTGCCATCGCCGCCCGCCATCAAAAGCATGTCGGTCTTTTGAAGACAAACTTCTTCGCTGAGTTTTATTGCATGTTTCGGATATTCAGAACGCTTGACTTCGCACGTGTACCCCATTTTATGTAGGGTGTCCACAATTATTGGAATGTGGTCTTCAATGGTGTGTTTTCCACTGATAGGGTTGTATATGACAGTGCATGTGGGCATTTTTTCACCTTCTGTCAATTTTCAATCAAGAAATCGAAAAGAAAAAGCTCGCTCAAACGAGCTTTTATTCCATCACGCTTTGCGCCGCGGTGATGATGGCGGTGTTATAAGCATCCTCTACAGAACATCCACGGGAGAGGTCGTTCACCGGTTTGTTCAACCCGGCGAGGATGGGGCCCATGGCCTCAAAATTGCCCAAACGCTGTGCGATTTTGTATCCGATGTTTCCGGCATTCAGATCCGGGAAAATGAATGTGTTGGCTTTCCCTGCCACGGAGCTTCCCGGGAACTTCTTCTCGCCTACGCTTTGGACAAAAGCGGCGTCGAATTGCATTTCTCCATCAACAGGAAATGACGGGTTTTTCTTTTGCGCCAACCGGACCGCTTTGACGACTTTTTTGGTATCGTCGGTTACGGCGCTGCCATTCGTGGAAAAAGACAAAAGCGCGACTTTTGGGTCCAGCCCGAACATTTTTGCGGCTTTTCCGCTTTCAATGGCGAATTCGGCCAAGTCGGCGGCTTCAGGTTCGGGGTTTATGGCGCAATCGGCCATGATATATTTTTCTTCGCCCCGTACCATGAGGAAATACCCAAACGTTTTAGAAACGTCCGGTTTGGTCTTGATGATTTGCAGCGCCGGTCGGACGGTGTCTCCGGTAGAATGAGCCGCACCGCTAACAAGACCTTCTGCGCGGTTCGTATACACCAACATCGTGCCGAAATAATTCGGTTTTTTTAAAAGCTCTTGCGCTTCTTCGTATGTGCACTTTCCTGCGCGTCTTTCAACCAAGGCTTGGACTAATTCGTTATAAAGTTCCGATGTCTCAGGGTTGATCACTTCGCATGCCGAAACATCTTCTTCGATTGTCGCAGGGTCCCCGACAAGTATCGGTGTTAAAACTCCCTCGGCCGCCAATTTGTTGGCCGCTTGGGCAATTCTTTTGTCTTCCGGTTCAGGAAAAACGATTCGGATGTCTTTTCCTTGGACCCTTTCTTTTAGTGCCTCTATAATTGACATAACATCACTCCTTATCAAGCTTATTATAGTAAATTTCCGCCCTATTTACAATCGTTAGTGTGACCTTTTCTGCCATCCGTGTTAGAATGGTTGTAGGTGATTAGATGACAAAACTCAACACATTCCTTTTCGATTTGGACGGCACCATCGTAGATTCGAACGAAATTATTATTCAAAGCTACCAATATACGTACCAAAAAAACGTTCCCAACCGTAACATCTCTCGCGACAAGATTGTCGAGCAGATAGGGCCGACATTAGAGGACACGCTCTCTCATTACGCCGAAAACGAGGAGCATTTGCAGCGGTTGATCGACAGCTATTTGTATTATTACCGTAAACATGAACAAGAGCACTTCAAGTTGTACGATGGAATCTTGCACTTGCTAAAAGCGTTGAAAAACAAAGGATACAACTTAGCCATTGTAACCAGCAAATTCGAAGAATCCGCCCAACCGAGCATCGAGCATTTCGGATTGCACAAACTTTTCGATTGCGTGGTTACTTTGGATCAAGTCAAACGCCCAAAACCCGACCCGGAGAGCGTATACAAAGCGTTGGAATGCTTTCCCAACGCAGAACAAGTCATCATGATCGGGGACAACCCCGGCGATATCGCCGCGGGCAAAAACGCGGGTGTTATAAGCGCCGGCGTAGGTTGGAGCATCAAAGGCCGTCAAGTTTTGGAAGATGCCGGAGCGGACTACATATTGAACACTCCGGACGACATATACACCATCATTAAAAAAGAACAAGGGAGGTAGTCTCATGGACTGTATCTTTTGCAAAATCATCAAGGGCGACATCCCCTCTTACAAACTGTACGAAGACAACCAAATTTTTGCGTTTTTGGACATTACCCAAGGCACCAAAGGCCATACCCTCGTTGTGCCCAAGAAGCACGTCAAAAACATCTATGAATTAAGCGAAGAAGACGCTGAAGCAATCTTCAGCCGAATCCCGAAAATAGCCAACGCGCTTAAAAAAGCGTTCAACCCCATTGGCTTAAACGTAATCAACAACAACGACAAGCCGCTTCAAAGCGTGTTTCATTTTCATGTCCACTTAATCCCCCGTTATGAAAACGACGGTATGACGCTCACCACAATCGACCGCCAAAACGATTATAAAAAAGAAGATTATCTAGAAGTTCAAGAAGCGATTACCAAAGCGTTAAACGCGATGTAAAAAAAAGGCGAAATTTTCGCCTTTTTTTATGCAAACATTTTCGCCAAAGTCTTGACCATCACGCCGCTAGCGCCTTTTTTCTCTTCGTACGCCGTCCCTGCAATGTCCAGATGAATCCAAGGGATGTCCTTTTGGACGAATGTTTCGAGGAATGCCGCGGCCACAGAAGCCGCCGCCATGCGTCCTCCGCTGTTTTTGATATCGGCGTACGGACTTTTCAAGGTGTCGTGATGCGCCTTGTCGACGGGTAAGCGCCATATCTTTTCATTCGAGTCTTTTGCGGTCTGAGACAACAAAGAGTAGAAGTCTTCGTTGTTTGTGAAGGCTCCGGTATGGTAAGTCCCCAAAGCGGCCACGACGCCGCCGGTTAATGTGGCGATGTCAACGATGCGGCTTGCGCCTTTTTCTTGAGCGTACCAAAGGGCGTCGGCCAATGTCAGCCGTCCTTCTGCGTCGGTGGAGATGATTTCGATGGTGTGCCCCGATGCGGCTCTCAGGATATCATCGGGAACATGGGCATGATCGCCAATGCGATTGTCGGTGGCGGCGATCATGACGCTGACGTTGGCTTTGTATCCCATGCGGGCGATGGCTTCGATCGCGCCAAGCACGGTGGCCGCGCCGCCCATGTCGCATTTCATCGTCGGCATGCCTTTAACGGATTTTAGGGAATAGCCGCCGGTATCATACATGATGCCCTTGCCGACCAACGCGGTCTTTTCTTTGCTGTCGGGAGCGTTTTCGTATTCAACGTGAATGAATTTCGGGGCGTCTTTGCTGCCGGCGTTGACTCCTAGATAAGCGCCCATGTTCAATTGTTCGCAATCCCCTTTTTCAAGTATCCGAACCTTGATATTTTCGAAACGTTCAAGATTCTTTGCGTATTCGGCGAGTTTTTCCGCATTGAGAAAATTGTACGGAGTGTTGACGAGTTCTCTGGTGTTGTTGATGGCTTCGCCAAAGACAAACCCTTCGTTTACGGCGTCTTCATGTTCTTGTGAAACCGTGTAATATACAACCGCTTCGTCTTTTTTGTCTTTTTGTTTGAAGCGGTTGAAGCGATAAAGGTGATATAGCGTTTTTTCGATGGCAAGCGAGATGGACTCTGCGGGAAAAGTATCCAATAGAATCAGGGTTTCCTCTTCGATGTCGCATACTTGTTTCAACGTCTTATCGCGTTTTTCCGAATCCTCGAAGGTTTTCCCGCCGAGAAGATAAACCTTTTCCATGGGCAAATTTTCCAAAGTGTGCACGGTGTGCATTTTTGATGCGTCAAGCGAAGATAGCTTTTGGTTCAATTTGTCGTTGAGGGTTTGGAAAAGCTCGGAGTCAGGGTTTTGAAACAGCACGATGTTTTTCGATTCTTTGTTCGGGGTGAAACCGTCTTGTTTTTTCAACATGTTTTTCCTCCTATTTGATGACGTCCGTGTTCATGTAAGGCACTAAGGCTTCGGGCACTTTCACGGAACCGTCTTTTTGTTGGTAGTTTTCCAGTATGGCCACAACCGTGCGGCCTACGGCAAGCCCGGATCCGTTCAACGTGTGCAATAGTTCCGGCTTGCTGCCTTTTTGGGGACGATAACGGATGTTTCCTCTTCGTGCTTGGAAATCTTCGGCGTTTGAGATGCTGCCGATTTCACGGTACGTGTCGTACGAGGGAATATAGACTTCGATGTCATAGGTCTTGGCCATGGCGAAGCCGAGATCGCCGGAACATATTTCCACAACACGGTAGGGAAGATTCAACGCTTTTAAGACGTTTTCGCTGTTTTCAAGCATTTTCTCCAGTTCATCGTAAGAAGTGTCGGGCGTTGCGAACTTGATGAGCTCGACCTTGTTGAATTGATGCTGACGGATAATGCCTCTTGTATCTCGGCCGGCGCTTCCGGCTTCTTGTCGAAACGCGGTGGTGAAGGCGACATACTGTATGGGCAAATCCTCTGCGGAGAGAATTTCGTCGCGGTGCATGTTGATGCCCGGGACTTCGGCGGTGGGGTTGAGATAAAGGCCGCGTTCGTCGGTGAGTTTGAATGCGTCGTCGGTGAATTTCGGGAATTGTCCGGTCGCCATCATGGACGTTTCGTTGACGATATAGGGGAGCAATATTTCCCGGTATCCATGTTCGTTGGCGTGCATGTCCATCATGAAATTGATGAGCGCCCGTTCAAGACGTGCCCCAAGGTCTTTATACACCACGAATCGGCTAGCCGCCATTTTTGCGGCTCGGTCAAAGTCGAGGATGTCAAGCGCCGCCGCGATGTCCCAGTGCGGTTTGACTTCAAAATCGAAAGACGTCTTCTCCCCCCATTTTCGTAATTCCACGTTTTCGGAGTCGTCTTTCCCGTGGGGAATGTCCTTATGCGGAAGGTTGGGCGTGTTCAGCAGCGTGTTTTTGATGTGGTTTTCTAGTTCATCCAGCTTCTCTTCAAGTTCGCGGATTTGCGCTTTTCCGCTTTCCACCTCTTTAAGCAAGGGGGCGGAATCTTTTCCTTCCCGCTTGTAGGCGCCGATTTTTTTGCTGATTTCGTTTCTTTTGGCTTTCAAGGACTCGATTTGGGCGATATGGCTCCGCCTTTTTTCGTCGGCTTCAACCAAATCCCTAAGGTGTGAAAAATCTTCACCTCGTTTGTTGAGTCGCTCGATCACTTCATCCAAATGCTCGCGTACATATCTTATGTCCAGCATCGTCATTCCTCCTTTGATTGCCGGTTGTTTGAATAAAAAAACTCGCCCCTGAAGGGACGAGTCTTATACCCGTGTTGCCACCCCGGTTGGTGCATAAAGCACCCACTCAGTCGTGTTAACGGCACGAAACCGGGAAGGTTTGCTTCCGCTCCAAGGTAGATTTCGTCTTCCGACCTGCCGGTTCGCAGCGCCACCGGCTCTCTTTGAAGGTTTATTGAAGACTACTTGGCCTCTTCATCGCTTTGATACGTAAAGTGTAGCAAATCCAAAGGTCTTTGTCAATCGCTCAGCCTAAACGTTTTAAGATTCTTCAGGCGCATCTTCGAGCAAGGATTCCATGACGGTTTCTTCCATCGTTTCGGTTTCCTCATCCGTTGGGTCCTCTTCGTTCTCATGAGCGGGAACGACGGCGACGCTGGCGATGGTGTGATCCTCGTGAAGACGCATCAGCCTTACGCCTTGTGTGGCGCGGGAACTGCAGGAGATTTGCGAAATGGGCATGCGAATCATTGTGCCCTTGTCGGTAAAGAGAATGAGGTCTTCGTCGCCTCGGACGCCTTTTAAGCGTACGAGTTGTCCGTTTTTATCGGTTATGTTCAACGTTTTGACGCCTTTGCCTCCGCGGTTTTGCGTGCGGTACTCGCCGACTTTGGTTCTCTTTCCGTAGCCGTTTTCGGTAACAATCAATATCTCGCACTCTTCGTCTTCAACCAGCGCGGCGCCGACGACTTGGTTTTTCGGAGCCAGTTTGATGCCCCGAACACCGGTCGCGACGCGGCCCATCGGACGAGCGTCGTTTTCATTGAAACGAATCGCTTTTCCGTTGCTTGCGCCGATGACGATGTCTTGATCGCCATGTGTCAGCTTCACATCAAGCAATTCATCGTTTTCGCGCAAATTGATGGCGCGAATGCCTGAAGAACGTATGTTTTGATATTCGTTTGTGTTGGTGCGTTTGACCAAGCCGTTTTTGGTGACGAAGAAAAGATACTGGTCGTCGTCAAAGCTTTTGATGGGGGCGACGGCCTGCAAAGTTTCTCCTTCTTCAAGTTCGAGGATGTTCACAAGAGGCAAGCCTTTCGAAGTGCGTCCGAAGACGGGAATCTTGTACCCTTTGATTTTGTAAACACGGCCATAGTTCGTGAAAAACAGCAAGTAATCGTGGGTCGAGGTGTATACGATGTGTTCGACCGCATCGTCGTCATGCATCTTGATGCCCGTCATACCTTTGCCGCCGCGGTTTTGCGTGCGATAGGTTTCAGCGTTCATCCGTTTGCAGTATTCCGCTTGGGTAATGGTGATGATGACGTCCTCTTCGGGAATCAGGTCCTCGTCTTCAAGGTCGAGATCAAGGGCCAAAGATATCGAGGTTCGTCGATCGTCTCCGTACTGGTCGCGAATGGCGATTAAGTCCTCTTTGATGGTTTCAAGCTTTTTCTCTTCGCTGGCGAGGATGGCTTCGTATTCGGTGATTTTTTCCCGGAGATCTTTTAGTTCTTGGTCGATTTTTTCTCGCTCAAGGCCGGTAAGTTTGCGAAGCCTCATCTCAAGAATTGCTTTCGCTTGGGCTTCGCTCATCGAAAATTTTTCCATCAATTGTTCTTCGGCGTCGTCGTAAGCTTGTTTGATGACCTCGATCACCGCGTCAATATCGGAGAGGGCGCGCAAGAGGCCTTCAAGGATATGGGCACGGGCGCGGGCCTTGTCGAGGTCGTAGACCGTTTTGCGAGTCAAAACTTCGACTTGGTGGTCGACGTAGTGCCGGATGGTGTCTTTGAGCGAAAGAACTTGCGGTCTCCCATCCACAAGCGCCAGCATGTTTATGCCGAAAGACGTTTGCAATGGCGTGTGCTTGTAAAGATTGTTTAGGGTTACTTCGGCGTTGACGTCCTTTCGCAGTTCAATGATGATCTTGATGCCGTCTCGATTGGATTCGTCGCGTAGGTCCGTGATGCCTTCAATGCGTTTTTCCTTGGCCAAGTCGGCGATTTTCTCAATTAGGCGGGTTTTGTTGACCTGATAGGGAATTTCGGTGACTGTGATGACTTGTTTTCCGGTGGATGTTTTTGTGATGTCGGCCTTGGCTCGGACTTTGATTGACCCTGAACCGCTTTCATACGCTTCGCGCAAACTGGAAACGCCGGTGACGGTTGCCCCTGTTGGGAAATCGGGTCCTTGGATGTGCTCCATCAAATCGTCCAAGGTCAAATCGTTGTTGTCTATGTAGGCCAAAATGCCGTTCACGATTTCGGTGAGATTATGCGGCGGAATGTTGGTCGCCATGCCTACGGCGATGCCGGTTGCACCATTGACTAGCAAATTAGGGAATTTCGCCGGCAAAACCGTGGGTTCTTTTTCGGTCCCGTCGTAGTTTTCTTCAAAATCTACCGTTTCTTTGCGGATGTCTTTGAGCATCTCTACGGAGATTTTGCTCATCTTCGCTTCGGTGTAGCGCATCGCCGCCGCCCCGTCGCCGTCGACGGAACCGAAGTTTCCGTGCCCGTTGACCAAAGGGTAGCGATAGGAAAAAACTTGGGCCATGCGCACCATGGCGTCGTAAATGGCCAAATCGCCGTGGGGATGGTATTTACCCATGACATCCCCGACGATGCGGGCCGATTTTTTGTAGGATTTTTCAGGCAGCACGCCCAACTCTTCCATGCCGTAAAGAATTCTTCGGTGGACGGGTTTCATGCCGTCTCGCACATCGGGAAGGGCGCGGGAAACAATGACGCTCATGGCGTAAGACATGAACGATGTTTTCATTTCGCTGCTGATGTTGATGTCGTTGATCTTATCGAAATCCGTCGGTTTCATTGCGTCCATATATTTTCGCTCCTAAATGTCCAGATTTTTCACGTATTCGGCGTTTTTTTGGATGAAATCTTTTCTAGGCGCGACTTCATCCCCCATCAGCATGCTGAAGAGGTGGTCGGCCTCCAACGCGTCTTCAAGCGTCACTTTGAGGAGGGTGCGGCTGCTTGGGTCCATGGTGGTTTCCCATAGCTGCTGGGCGTTCATCTCCCCCAGTCCTTTGTATCGTTGTGTTTGTGCTCGTTTCGGAAGTTCTTGTTGTTTGCGCTCCATCTCCGCTTCGGTGAAGGCGTAATCGACCTTTTTGCCGATTTGCAGTTTGTAAAGGGGCGGTTGCGCGATATAGACATAGCCTCTTTCGATGAGGGGCTTCATATGCCGGAAAAGGAACGTCAAAAGCAATGTCCGGATATGAGCGCCGTCGACATCGGCGTCGGTCATGATGACGATTTTTTGATAGCGGACAAAATCGGGATTGAAATCGTCGCCGATGCCGGTGCCGAACGCTTGAATCATCGACAGGATTTCTTTATTGGCGACGATTTTGTCCATGCGGGCTTTTTCAACGTTCAAAACTTTCCCCCGCAAAGGCAGAATCGCTTGGAACCCGGAGTCTCTTCCTTGTTTGGCGCTGCCCCCCGCACTGTCGCCCTCGACGATATAAAGTTCCGCCTTTGCCGGGTCTTTCTCGCGGCAATCGGCGAGTTTCGAAGCGAAGCCAAGCCCATCAAGAGGGCTTTTTCGTCTGGTTGCTTCTCGGGCCTTTTTCGCTGCGATTCTTGCGCGCGAGGCGAGCAGGGCTTTTTCGACGATGATTTTGGCCTCGGCAGGGTTTTCCATCAAATACCGATCGAGGCCTTCGCTCAAAACCTGTGCGACGATGCGCCTCACTTCGGTGTTTCCGAGTTTTGCCTTCGTTTGTCCTTCGAATTGCGGATCGGGGTGTTTGACGCTGATGATCGCCGTCAAACCTTCACGCGTGTCTTCCCCTTGCAAAGCCTCGTCCTTCTTGAAAAGGTTGTTGTTGCGACCGTAGCTGTTCAAAACCCTGGTAAGGGTCATTTTGAATCCTTCTTCGTGGGTGCCTCCCTCGGGGTTGTGGATGTTGTTGGCGAAAGGAAAGATGTTTTGTGAGAAGGAATTGTTGTATTGCATGGCAATTTCAACCACGATGTCGTCTTGCGAGCCTTCCGCATAAATGACGTTTTTATGAAGAAGTTCTTTGTTTTTGTTCAAGTATTCGACGTACTCGCGGATGCCCCCTTCGTAGTGAAAGCGCTCAAAACGATGTTCGTGCGTCCGTTTGTCTTCAATGGTAAACGCAATGCCTTTGTTCAAAAAAGCCATTTGCTGGATACGCAAGCGGAGGGTCTCAAAATCGTAATGCGTGGTTTCGGTAAACACATCGGCATCGGCTTTGAATGTGATGGCCGTACCGGTCTTGTCCGTTTGGCCGCGCTCTTCGAGAGGGCATTGGGTGATGCCTTTTTCATAACGTTGGTAATATTCGGTCCCGTCTCGGTGAATTTCCACTTCAAACCATTCGCTGAGCGCGTTGACAACGCTTGCTCCGACTCCGTGAAGCCCGCCGGAAACTTTATAGGTTTCGTTGTCGAATTTCCCACCGGCGTGCAAGGTGGTCAAAATGGTTTCTACGGCGGGAAGATCCGTTTTCGGATGGGTGTCCACGGGGATTCCTCGTCCGTTGTCGGTGACTCGAACGATGTCGTCTTCGAATATTTCCACGTCGATTTCGCTAGCGTAGCCCGCCAAAGCTTCATCGACGGCGTTGTCGACTATTTCCCAAACCAAATGATGAAGCCCGCGAGGGCCTGTTGATCCGATAAACATTCCCGGGCGCTTTTTGACGGCTTCAAGCCCTTCGAGGATTTGAATGTTTTTCGAGTCGTACTTGTTTTTTTTAATGTCCATGCGTGCTCACTCCTTTGATAGTTCCTTGTTCTACGGTAAACAGTTTGTATTGTTTCAGACCTTTGAGGTGCATATCGCCCACCGAAGTGGCGGTGATAAACACCTGGGTTTCCGGTTCCAAAAGATTCATGAGTTTGTTTTGCCTCGATTCGTCCAGTTCGCTGAACACATCGTCAAGCAAGACGATTGGTGGTTGGCCCTTGTACTCTTTGATGATGGCGACCACCGCCAGTTTGATGGCTAAAGCAAGCGTTCGTATTTGCCCTTGCGAAGCAATTCTTTTGACGTCGTCCTCTTCAAAATAAAATCCGCAATCGTCTCGGTGGGGGCCTACGGAAGTGGCTCCGGTGAGAAAATCTAGACGTCGTTTTTTGCCCAATTCGGTTTTAAACGAATCTTCAGTTACCGAGGGCTCATAAAGGAGTTTGACGACTTTCTCACCACTCAATGCCTCATAAATGGGCTGCAACTTCTTGCGCAATGTTTCGATAAAGCTCTTTCTGGACTGAATGATTTTCGTACCATAATGCATGAGTTGTTCGTCGAGGACGTCAAGAAGCTCATCCGCGTTCGCGTGTTTCTTATTGAGGGCTTTTAAATGCTCGTTTCGCTCTCTAAGCAATTTTTTATACTGGTTTAGGTGGTAGACGTAATGACGGTTTACCTGTCCAATTTCCAAATCTAGAAAGCGCCTCCTCTCGGAGGGGCTCCCTTTGATCAAATCCAAGTCTTCCGGCGCAAACATGACAACGTTCATATACCCTATGTAATCGCTGAGCCGAGGGTGGTCGATGTGGTTGTATTTGGCTTTTTTTCCCTCTTTAGAAAAAACGATTTCCAGCTCGGCGTCTCGGTTTTTAAGGGTTGTCTTGGCAAAAATCTTCGCATAATCGGCTCCGTTTTTGATCAACGGAAAGTCTTTGGCTGTTTTATGCGACTTTGTCAACCCGAGCGTGTAAATCGCCTCAATGATGCTCGTCTTGCCTTGAGCGTTGTCGCCGACGATGATGTTCAAAGAGGGATTGCATTCCATAAAAAGAGCGTCGTAGATGCGAAAGCTTTTTAGGCGTAACTCCCTAATCATGACCGGCTTCGATGCGGAAGGCGGTTTCGTCTTCTAACGACACGGTAGATCCAGGATACAGTTTTTTTCCACGACGCGTTTCGATTTCGCCATCGACCCGTATTTTGTTTTCTCGCAGAATGCTTTTCACGGCGCCTCCGGATGACGCGATGTCTATATATTTTAAGAACTGCCCTAAAGTTATATAAGGCGTTGAGATCTTTACGGTCTTCATCCAATCACTCTTTCTTATATATAATAATTACTATATGTAGTATACTATATGTTAATAATAAAGACAACGCCCGCGCGCGTAATTGGCCAAAAAAAAACCACATTTCTGTGGTTTTTTAATCTGTTTTGACGGGGAGCACGAGTTGCAACATATCTTCGTCGTATTCGCCGGTCATGACAAAGGGTCGTATCTCGCCGGTGAATTTCACGATAATTTCGCTAGAATTGAAAACTTTCAACGCTTCAAGAACATATTTCGAGCTGAACGCGATTTTAATGGGCGATCCGACAATCTCATCGACCGGGTGAATCTCTTCGAGCACACGACCGATTTCAGGGGAATTTGAAGATATTTCAACGACGTTGTCTTGTCGAACGTTGAGTTTGACAATGGCGTTTTGCCCATCCCTGCTTGAAAGCAAACTGGCTCGTTCAATAGAGGTGATCAGTTGTTCTTTGTTGAATTTGATTTGCACGGGGTATTCCTGAGGTATAAGTTTTCCGGTTTCGGGATAGTTTCCTTCCAAAAGCCTTGAGAGGAAAAGGACGTTGTTGTACTTGAAGAGGACGCGGTTTTGATCGAAATGAACCTCCACCTCTTCTTGATTGTCTTCTAAAATTTTCATAAGTTCTTCTAAGCTTTTGCCTGGAATGACGACGTTCATCGGATCGTATGATTCTTCAAGCGAAATCTTTTTCTGGCTCAAACGGTAGCTGTCGGTGGCCACTCCTTCAAGTTCTTCGCCATCAATGGTGAAGTTGACGCCTGTGAGGATTGGTCTGTTTTCAATAGAAGAGGTCGCAAAAGCGGTTTGACGGATTATTGTTTTAAGCGTCCGGACTTTGATTTTAAGGAAATCTTCTTTCTCTTTGAAATGCAGCTCCGGATAGTCTTCCAAATCCAAAAGGTTCAACGTTATGTCGGAGTGGTCCGCTTCGATGCGTAAAAGGTTGTCTTCTCCTTCGGTAAGAGAAACCGTTTGCCCGTCAAGCTTCCGGACAATCTCAATGAAATATTTTCCAGGAACCAAGACTGTTCCCTCTTTTTCCACTTCCAGACCGTTATCTTCAAGCTGGACTCTTATGGAGATATCGGAATTGCTGGTCGTCAGAACCATCGTTCCGTCTTTCACTTCAAGCTTGATTCCTTGTAGCGCAGGGTTCGGGGTTTTGCTTGAGAGCGCTTTTTGGGCGATTAGAAGATGGTAAAGAAGCTTGTCTTTGTTGACCTGAATGCGCATGCGATCACCTCTATATAATTTCTTTATTCTTTTAATTATTGGTTATTATGCACGGTGGAAATGTGGAAAAACAACCTTTTACCATACAATTATACCATATTTTAAGCGGTTTATGCGAGTTTTTTTGTCACTTTTCTCCACATTTGTGCTTCAGTTTTTCAACATCTACATGCACATCTTTGTCCAATTGCAAATCGTTGCCGATTTTTTCGACAGAATGCATCACGGTAGAATGGTCACGATTGCTGAAATAAGAGCCAATGCGCTTGTAGGGGAGGTCGAACATTTCTTTGATTAAGTACATTGAGATTTGTCGAGGGTAGAGGTATTGTCGGGCACGTTTTTTCGAAACAAGATCGCTTGTGGAGATGTTGTAATAATCGCTTACGACGCTTAGTACGTTGCGGACCTTGTCACGGACAAAGTCTTGGTTGTGGCGCTTTGGTTTTATTAGATTTTCTAAGGCGATTTCAGCGTTTTTTATGGTAAAATCGTAATCGAAAGCAGTACAATAGAAGAGCACGCGCTTTAACGCTCCTTCAAGTTCTCGGACGTTGTTGTCGAAAACGCTGGCGATGTATTCGATGACTTTGGTGGGCATGAGATTGGTTTCGCTGGTTTCCGCCATCAGTTTCTTTTCAAGAATTTTGATGCGATGGTCTAAGTCGGGGCGGTTGATATCGACCGTAACGCCCCAGGAAAAACGCGAAGTCAAGCGTGACATGATATCGCGAAGATCAGACGCTTTGCGGTCCGATGTGATTACGATTTGTTTTTGCTCGTTGTGAAGCTGTTCAAAGAGTTTGAAAAATTCTTCTTGGGATTTCTCTTTTTTGGCAAGAAACTGGATGTCATCCACAAGCAAAACATCGACGTTTCGATACATTGCGTTGAACTCGTTGTATTTTTTCTTGCTTGAATAGCGCACGTAATCTTCGACGAACTGATCGGCTTTAACATAGAGAACTCTTTTGTTGATGTCGCCTTCAAGGATGTAGTTGCCCACGCACTGCATAAGGTGTGTTTTTCCAAGCCCGACGTCTCCGAATATGTATAAAGGGTTGGCGACAATGCCCGGTTGATCGGCGACTTTGATAGAAGAGGTATAGGCCAGGCGATTGGAGTTTCCCACAACAAAATTGCTGAACGTATAAGAGGGGTTTAGGTTGGAACGGACATACATCTCTTTTTGTTCAACGTCTTCGGGTGTGCGGATATCGTACGATTTGGCTTTGTTTAGTTCTTCTTCCGCTTGTTTTTTGGTGATGATTCGGTATTCGTAGCGCTCGTCGACGTAATTTTCTAGCAAGCGGTTCATACGCTGTAAATAAAGCAGCTCGATGCGCCGCTTGATAAAATCGTTTTCCACGAGGAGATAGATGAAATTGTTCTTCACCTTGAACACTGAATCGACAGAGTTGAAAATTTCCTCGTACGTATTGTCCTCAAGCTGCATTTCCAGCTGCCCTTTGACTTCTTGCCAAATATTCACATGTTCGTGCACATGTTCTTGCATGGTGGTTCACCCCCGTTAACGTGTCTCTATTCTAGCACACCAATTTGAGAAAAAAAACAAATATTTATCAACAAAAAATGTGGAAAACTTTCTGATTTCACACCCTTCTTCACAATGATATAAGTGTGATTATGCTCTTTATAAAGCCATAAAACGAGCTTTCAACAATTCCACAAAATAGCCTTTTCTACATTTTCACATTTCCACATTCGTGAATGTAGAAACATTGAGATTATGCCGTTTTCGAATGTGGAAAACTTCTTTAAAATCTTTTCAAATCGACGCTTCAACAAATATCGGTTGACACACGAAGCGTAATTGTATATAATTTGAAAGCGTGGTTTTTATTGACGAATAGGAGGGGCTTTCATGAAACGCACTTATCAACCGAACAAACGCAGAAAAAACAAAAAACACGGATTTCGCAAAAGAATGTCTTCTTCTAGTGGAAAGCGCGTACTCTCCAGACGCCGCGGAAAAGGACGCACCCGTCTTTCGGCCTAAAAGCGAATCTTAAACTTTGATCTTAATTACCTGCCAAACACCTGAAAAGATTCGTTTTTAGGTGTTTTTTTATTCCGATGAGGACGTGATGGAACTTGAAAAAGAAGTACCGCATCAAAAAAAACGACGAAATCAAGGCTGTGCTTAATCAAAGAAAAGTACGAAAAAATGCTTATTTCAGCGTGTACGCCTCCAAAAACCCTTTGCCGCATTTCCGATATGCGTTGAGCGTTTCCAAAAAATTCGGCAAAGCGGTGAGGCGAAATTGGGCCAAACGAAGGTTGCGTATGATTCTGCATGAAGCGCGTATCCAAGACAGCGTGGACGTTTTCATCATTGTACACGTCCATGCGGCGAAGCTTTCATACACACAGATGAAACAAGAACTGCACAAATTATTAAGAAAACACAATATAGGAGTGAAAAAATGAAGCGCACAACGAAGATTTTCATGATGATTGCGGTTATGTTTATGGTGTTGACGCTTTCTGGCTGTGACACCGAACACTATAACCTACCCATAGGTGAAGGCGGCGGATTTGGTTGGGTCCAATGGATTGTGGCCCGAATTGCCGACCTCATCTACAACATCAGCCAAGCCGCCGGCGGACATTACATCGTCGGATTGATGGCTGTCACACTGCTAATCCGAATTGTCGGTTGGCCGATTTATTCAAAGAGCACCGCAATGAGTGCCAATATGCAAATCGCTCAACCGGAAATTGAACGGCTCAAAGAGAAGTACCAAGACAAGAAAGACGAGGCCAGCCAGCGCAAAATGCAACAGGAAATGTTGGAAATTTACCGTAAGTACAACATCAATCCCTTAGGCTGTCTTCTTCCGTTTTTGCAGATGCCGATTTTCATCGCCATGTATCAAGTCGTACGCAGAATAACCATGACCGAAGCGTATGCAAACCTGAATTATCAATTCCTTTGGTTTGATTTTGAAGCGAATCCGGATGGCTTCTCTTTGATTCAAAACTGGCAGTTCTTCTTGATGGCGGGCTTGGTCGGTATTACGATGTTCCTCTATCAACGCTATGCAATGCGGAGACCGGAGTACTTGCAAAACAAGAAATACCAGTCCGCACAACAAGAACAGACGCAAAAAACGATGAAGTACGTCATGTATTTCATGGTCATCATGCTTACAAGCATTGCTTTTACCAACCTAGGCATCGCCTTTTACTGGATTGTGGGGAACTTGTTCCAATTCTTGCAAACAAGCGTCAACCGAAAACAGCAGTACAAGAAATTCTTTGCCGATAAAGAAACGGCTTAGGAGTGGCTATGATGAAAAACGTAACTTTTGAAGCGAAAAGCCTTGAAGAGGCAAAAACCCAAGCGGAAACGCTTCTTCGAGTGCATCGCGATTATATTGATTTCGACACGACCGAAAAACGTGGCATGTTCGGGTTTAAAAAATCCTATCATGTTGAAGCGACGGTCAATGTCGACCCCGCAACATTTGGACACAACCTTTTAAAAACACTCTTTGCCGATATGGGCATCGATGCGGAAATCAACGTCGAAACGCCAAACGAAAGCGAAGTCCGCTTCCATATCAGCACCGATGCGAATCCCGTTATGATCGGCAAAAACGGAAAAACCTTAGACAGTCTTCAGGTGTATATGCGAAATCTCTTGAACATTTTCACCGAAGAGAGACTGATCGTATTCGTCGACATCGGCGGCTACAAGGAAAACCGTCGCCGACAGCTTGAAATACTTGCCACAAAGACCGCCAAGGAAGTGGCCAAAACCAAAACGGCCGCTAAACTTGATCCCATGAACGCCTACGAACGTCGTATCATTCACACCAAGCTTGCCGATTGGCGTGATGTGATTACCAAAAGCGAAGGCGAACGCCAAAAACGCTACGTCGTCATCAAACCCAAAGAAAAATGAAGTTGATCGTCGGTTTGGGAAACCCCGGCAGAAAATACGCCCGCACACGCCACAACATCGGCTTTCTATGCTTAGAGGCGTTCGCAAGCGAACACAAACTATCCTTCAAACGCCAAAAGAAATGTTTCGGCGAAGTCGCCAGGTATGAAAACGCCGTCCTCTTAAAACCAAAGACATTCATGAACAATTCCGGCAACAGCGTCCAAGCCGCGTTGAATTTTTACGACATCGACATGGAAGATATGCTTGTTGTCTACGACGACCTCGATTTGCCTACCGGGAAACTGCGATTGCGGCCAAGAGGAAGCGCCGGAGGCCATAGAGGCGTTCAATCCATCATCGGCCATCTCGGCAGCGACGATTTTAAGAGGGTACGTTTCGGCATTGGCTCTCCTGAAGGCGCCGATTCGCGCAATTATGTACTAAGCCGCTTTCACAAAAGCGAGGGCGATGCCGTCGTTGAAAGCATAAACACGGTAAAACGAATCATCGATAAGTTCGCAAAAGGCGAACTGTTCAACGCCCTTATGAACACCTTCAACTGACAAACTCAAAATCGCAAGCAGGCGAACACCCCCTCTTTTTGGGGTTGTTCGCTTGAGTGCGTGGAGGTAATTTTATGGACCAATTGCTTTCGCACCTGAAAAAAACAGAGTTTTTCCAAAAACTTCTTCGCACGGTAGAAACGCGGAGGACCGTCGAATTGCCTCACTCGACAGACGCCTTAAGCGTATTTTTGATTTACGCGTTGTTCAAAGAAACGCAAAGGGACGTTTTGGTCGTCAACCACAACCTCTACCATGCGCAAAAAACCTACGACACGTTGAACGAACTGAACAACCAAAGAGTGTCGTTTTTTCCACAGGACGAATTTCTGACGACGGACATGCTTGCGATGAGCGAAGAGTTGAAGTTTCAAAGGCTTTTCACCATCAGGACCCTGCTTGAACAAAAGCAAAACCTAGTAGTGACGCATACCACGGGTTTGGTCAAATACATGCTTCCTAAGGAAGCGTTTCTCAAATCCTATGAAACGTATAGGGTTGGAGACGATGTCGACCTTGACGCGTTCAAGAACAAACTTGTGCAGCTTGGCTATCAAGCCGCATCAAACGTTGAAAAAGTGGGGGATTTCGCCCAAAGAGGGAGCATTTTCGACCTTTATCTTCCCGGCTACGACCATCCCGTACGCATCGATTTCTTCGATACCGAAATCGACTCTCTTCGAACCTTCAACGTGAATACACAACGCTCGCTGGACAAAATCACATCGTTCACCCTTGTGCCTCGAACGGAGTTTTTCTTTAACGACGACACGCTTCTTGCCATACAAGAGAACGTTCGCAAGGAATTAAACAAAAACGATTACTCCGAGACGACCAGAGAACGGGTCAATGAAGAACTCGAAGAACTGGAGAATCGCGAAAACCAAGACAAATTGGCTCGTTACATGGCCTTCGCGGATGTCAAACTCTCAACCGTCACCGATTACTTACAAGAACCGCTTCTGATTACGCTAAACCATGAGAAAATCGAGGCGTCCTATGCTCAAATAAGGGAAGACCTCGCCTCGTGGATGATGGAAAACGAAGATTATCCAAAACTCGGATTCTCTTTCATGAAAGACCTAGACCGAGTTCCTTATGATAAACGCGTGGCGATCAATCCATTGCCCATGAAGAGAAAATCCCAAGAAGTCCTTTCCTTGCGTGCGAAGGAGAGCATTCGCTACGGAAACGACATCAGAATGCTGATCAAGGACTTGAAACGGTATGCAGGGCATGTCACGGTTCTGATCACATTAAGCGAGGAAAAACGTCTCGACAAACTGCGCGACGTGCTCGATGGGCAAGTGCCGTTTAAGATACTCGGCGCCGAAGATTCTCCTTTCGAAAAAGCGATCAATCTTAGCGTTGTCGACAATCCTCTTTCTTTTGAATGGTTCGACACATCGTTTGTCTTGCTTTCTGATCGGGACATCTATAAAAAAATTACCCCGGCCCACAAAAAGAAACGCAGGAAAGTGTTCAAGGAAAGCGAATCCATCTCTTCTGTCAAATCCTTGGAAAAAGGCGACCTCATTGTGCACTATGATCATGGTATCGGCCGTTTTTTGGGCGTTGAAACCATGGAAGTGCAAAACGCCACCAACGATTATATCGTTATCGCCTATCGAGGCGACGACAAGCTCTATATTCCCGTAGAGAGCGTGCATCTCATCCAAAAATACGTGTCCCACGAAGGCGTTACTCCGAGATTAAACAAGCTTGGCAGCGCCGAATGGGCCAAAACCAAACGACGAGTACGAAAAAAAGCCAAAGACATTGCCAAACATTTGATCGATCTTTACGCTCAAAGGCAAAAAGCCAAGGGCTTCGCTTTTAGCGAAGACAACGATCTCATGACCGCCTTCGAGGCAGAATTCCCCTATGAAGAAACCGATGATCAGCGCCAAGCCATCGAGGACGTTAAACGGGATATGGAACGTCCCTTGCCGATGGACCGCCTGATTTGCGGCGATGTCGGATACGGAAAGACCGAAGTCGCCCTCAGGGCTACTTTCAAAGCCGTATTAGACAACAAACAGGTCGTGTATCTAGCCCCGACCACCATTCTTTCACGCCAACATTATTACACTTTCAAAAACCGTCTAGAACAACACGGCATCAAAATCGCGCTGCTCAACCGCTTTGTCCGCCGCCACAAACAAAAAACGTTCATCGAGGGCATCGAAAAAGGCTCTATCGACGTCGTCATCGGCACACACCGACTTCTCTCAAGAGATATAAATTATAAGGATCTCGGCCTGTTGATTGTCGATGAAGAACAACGGTTCGGCGTCGAACACAAAGAACGCATCAAGCAGCTCAAGACCCAAATCGATGTGCTATCTCTCTCGGCCACCCCCATACCAAGAACCCTGCAAATGGCCATGACCGACGTCAAACAAATGAGCTTGATCGAAACGCCACCCAAAGACCGCTTTCCGGTTCAAACCTATGTTCTCCGCCGAAACGACCACGTCATCAAAGACGCCATTGAGCGAGAGCTCGCGCGCCACGGGCAAGTCTTTTACCTTTTCAATCGCATCGAGAGCATAGAAGAAGTCGCCGACGATCTTCGCCGTTTGGTTCCCGACGCCCGTTTCGGCGTCGCACATGGGCAGATGAACCGAATGCAGCTAGAAGCGGTAATGCGCTCATTTTTGGACCATGAGTTCGATGTCTTGGTGTCCACAACCATCATTGAAACCGGGCTCGACATCCCTAACGCCAATACGCTAATTGTTCACGATGCCGATCGCTTGGGCCTTGCTCAGCTTTACCAAATTCGCGGGCGGGTCGGCAGAAGCAACCGCATAGCCTACAGCTACTTGATGTATGCAAAACAAAAACAACTTAACGAAGAAGCCGCCAAACGCCTACAGGCCATCAAAGAGTTCACAGAACTTGGCAGCGGCTACAAAATCGCCCAACGGGATTTGGCCATACGCGGGGCCGGGGATTTGCTTGGAACCGAACAATCCGGTTTCATCGACAGCGTCGGTATTGATCTTTTCATGGAAATTCTCCGAGAAGAGATTGACAAAGAACACAAGGAAACCGCCAAAGAAGAAGAAATTCCCGATGAGAAAAGGCAATCTCTCAAGCTCCCCGCTTCGCGGTCGATTCCAAAATCATACGTACCCGACGACGACATGCGCATTGAACTGCACAAAAAAATCGCCGCGCAAAAAAACCGGGAAGACCACGTTGCGCTTCTTGAAGAATGCAAGGATCGCTTCGGTCCGATTCCCGAGGAATTGCGGCACTACATGCTCGAAAAACTTTATGAGTACCTAGCGGTCAAGGCCGGCGTCGAGAAAACCCGCGATTCGAATAGACAGATCACATTCATGTTGAGCGAAGAAGCTTCCCGCCACATCCATGGGGAGATGTTGTTTGAACAAGCCAGCAACCTTTCTCGTTTCATCCATCTGTCTTATAAGAAAAACCGCTTGCACATCATGATGGAAAAAAGCAAGATAGAGCGGTCGGTGCTGGATTTAATCGTTCCATTATTGGAAAATATCCAGCAAAGAGCGTAAGCGTTAAAAAAACCTCCCGTTTTTGAGAAAACGGGAGGTTTTGTGTTTAGATTTCAAGTTGGGCGAGCAATATGCTCGAGATGACCGTCAAGCGGACGAAATAGAAATAAATCATCGCCCCAAACAAGTAATGGTGCATGGAAATCAAATCTCGGCTGACAATGGTTTTCTTAATGAAACGCCGCACGTAATAAATAAAGAATAGTATGCCGGCGAGGAACGCCGCAGACTCGAAGACAAGATAGACAATTTCAAGCGCTCTGGAGATTCCAAAGCCATCCGCTGCGCTCAAACCTATGACATAAGTGGTAGGTACTATAGCCAACAGCAGCAATATGACCAACAAACAAAAAGGGACCTTTTCGGCGTTTGTGGAAAGGATGATTCTCCTGCCGATGATGAAGAAAATCAACGGATGAAAAATGTATGTGTAGAAATAAATCGCAATCACCATGTTTTGCGCCCAGTCTCGATCGAAACGAATATCCAGATAGATTCCGAAAACCGATATAAAGATGCTGAAAAGAATGGCAAAACGGGCGATGTTGAGGATTTTGCGCATGGAAATCGCCTCCGGTGGGGGATAGGTCTTTTTATAAATTATAACACACGCATGGGGTTATGGGAAATGTTAATTGTGTTCCTCGAAGGCTTTGAGCGAACGAATCAATTTGGCGAAGCGTTTGGGTTTTAAGGATTGCGCTCCATCGCTTAAAGCCTGGAAGGGCTTGTCATGCACTTCGATCATCAAACCGTCGGCCCCTGCGGCGATTGAAGCTTTTGAAAGGCCTTCGACCAAACGATAATCGCCGGCCGCATGGGATGGGTCGACGATGACGGGCAAATGCGTCGTTTGTTTTGCGGCAAGCATGCCACCAAGATCAAGCGTATGTCTCGAAGAGGGTTCGAATGTGCGAATTCCCCGTTCGCACAGGATGATTTTGTCGTTTCCGTGCATCATCAAGTATTCGGCACTGAGCAGCCACTCTTCGACCGTGTTGGCGAATCCTCGTTTCAAAAGCACCGGTTTCGAACTCTTTCCAAGCGCTTTGAGCAAGGAGAAATTTTGCATGTTTCTGGCTCCGATTTGAATGATGTCGACCGTATCCTCAAACAAAGGCAAATCCTCTTTGTCCACAATTTCGCTTATCGATAGCAGTCCATGCGCCTTGGCGGCGCTTTTTAAGTGCTGTAGGCCTTCTTTGTGAAGCCCTTGAAAAGAATGAGGGCTGCTTCTGGGTTTGAAGGCGCCACCCCGCAAAGCATGCGCTCCCGCTTCTTTGACCTTTTCGGCGATGTGCAAGATTTGCTCTTTGCTCTCGACACTGCACGGGCCGGCTATATACAAGGGGAGCATGTCATCAAGACGCCGTTCGCCTATTAGAAACGGACCGCTTGTCCGGGGTTTGTTCACATAGCGGTAGGGGGCTTTTGTGCGGACAATTTTTCGAACGCCCTCATAGGAAGAAAGCGATTGGATTTCTAAGGCGGTTGTGTCGCCGATGAGATGCAAGAGGATTTCATCTCCGCCTTCAAGCGAATGCACTTCGTAGCCTTTTTCGGTCAAATAAGTTTCGAGCGTGGCGCAATCACTGGTTTTCTCCATTACGATGATCATGGCAACCATTCCTTTTTGACGTATTCTATAGCTTTGATGTAACTTTGAATCCCTTCGCCTTCAAACGTGGCTTCGCAAGCGTTTTGTATGAGCGATCGCTTGCGAAAAGACTCTTTTCGGTCTTTTAAGCGGGTTAGGTGAATCTCAAGAACGGGCAAATCGATCGACAGGATTGCGTCATAAAGAGCGTAACTGTAATGCGTGAAAGCGCCGGCGTTCAGCAAAACACCGGAAAACCCTTCGTTTTCGGCTTCATGCAACCAATCAATCAAAGTCCCTTCGTGATTCGACTGCCGTATGGTTGTCTCAATATCCATGGATTTTGCGGCGGTTTCAACCCGATTTTGCAAATCCTGGTATGTATCGCTTCCATAGATTTCCGTTTGTCTGCGTCCCAAACGATTCAAGTTCGGTCCGTTAACGATTAAAATACGCATTGAGCCCCTCCTTGATGCGACCGAGTATGACGTTTTCGTCCCAGGTGTTTTTGTCGACGACGATGTCGCAATAATGCTCATAAAGTGATTGTCGCTCATTTTTGAGCTTTTTGAAGTCTTGCATTGTATTGGCCAAGGGCCTTCCTGTCATCTTGTGTTCGGCCAGAAGACTTTCGTCAAGGTCGAGAAAGACCAACACTCCGTTTTGCATGAGCGCCATCATGACCTCTGCGCTGAGCACGACACCGCCGCCCGGTGCGATAATTTGTCCGTGCTTTTTTCCAAAATCTTGTATGGCCTTATATTCCAAATGTCGAAACGCCGCTTCGCCCTCGGTGTCGAAAAGACGTTCGATTGTGCAGCCATGATGAGATTCAATGTATTGGTCAATGTCTACGAACGGCTTGTTGAGGGTTTTTGCCAAACGTTCTCCATAATGGGATTTTCCCGCATAGGGAAGACCGATTAGCACAATGTTCGACAGCTCTTCATAGAGTGAGCGAAGCAAACTCGTCGGTTTCGTCTCTACATCGTTTTTGTCTTTGTAAAGAGCTCGGCTCAATAGCGCTTGCCGAATCAACAGTTCCAACCCGTTCATCGTTTCCGCCCCTAAAGCTTCCGCTTCCATTAGAAGACGGGTTTTGAAGGGGTTGTAGACCACGTCGAACACAAAGGTCAAGGCGCGCAAGTCTTGCAAGCGGAAAGGAAACCTTTCGTTGTTGTTCGGGTACATGCCTACCGGGGTTGCGTTGATTAAGACTTCTACGTCTGCACTGATTTGATTGAGAGGGCATTCATCCTTGCGAGGGTTGCGGGCGTATATGGTGATGTTCCGGTAGTTTTCATCGTTAAGGGCGTGTTTCAATGAGCGCATAGTGGCGCCATTTCCCAGTATTCCAATGGTTGTATTCTTGTCTTTGGGGAAACGGCGTTGAATGATGTCTCGTAGCGCTAAGTAATCGGTGTTATAACCGATCAGTTTGTGGTTTTTTTTGACAATGGTGTTGACGGCGTCGGTTTTTTTGGCCGTAGAATCTAGCGTATCAAGATGGTTCATGACGGCTTGTTTGTAGGGATGGGTGACGTTTACACCTTTGAAGGAATTGCTCGTCAAAAAGGAGCCGACATCATCGGTTTCGTACAAGTGGTAGGGCTCATCGTCGATTTTTTCGTGGATACGTTTTGAAAAGCTGTGCGAAAGGGTTTTTCCCAACAATCCGTACACACCATCACAACCTTTGTAGGCGTTTGCTTTCCTGCAAGATGGTTTCATAGACCGTTTTTAAGGCGTCCGAATGAGTTTTCCGATCGATTTTTTGGAAAATGGCGTTTTCACGGTCGCAATCGGTGATGGGAAGGTTGTGGGTCTGTTTGTGCGTTCTGATTTTTTTTGCGATTTCAAATCGTTTCTCCAATGTTTCCATCAGTATTTCGTCGAGGTTGTCGATTTCTTTTCGGTAGGTTTTCAAAGCATCCATTGGCACCCTTCCTTCCTTGCGATGAGTTCGACAACGGCGTATGCCGTCAAAGCGTTGATGACGGGGACGGCTCTTGGGACGATGGAGCCGTCGTGGCGCGTGTTCCCCCGCCACTTGACGTTTTTTTCGGTTTTGAGGTTCACGGTGGCTTGTTCTTTTTGGTGCGTGGGCGTTGGTTTGAACGCCGTTTCAAAGCATACGTCTTCCCCCGTTGACAATCCGCCTTGAATGCCACCCATCCGATTGGATTCGAAGACGACGTTTCCATTCTCGTAATGAAGCGAATCGTTGCTTTCGCTGCCTTTTTTCGAAGCCAAATCGAACCCCTCTCCAAACGCGACACCCTTGACCCCGGGGATGGAGTACATCAAATGGGACAGCAAGCTCTCAAAAGAATCGAAGAACGGTTCGCCGATTCCTGCGGGAACGTCTCGGACGATTGTTTCGACAATCCCGCCGCCACTGTCGCCTTCGTTTCTCAGTTCGGCCAGTTTCTTTTCAAACCGTTGGCCATCTTTTTTGCTAAGGACTGGGAAATCGCTTGATAAGAGGCTATATAAGGTTTCACGATTAACGTCTTCATCACGGAAAGATTGCCCTTTTACCGTGTGTATGCGATAGATTTGCGAGGCAATGAGAATCCCTTTTTTAGCCAAGAGGGTGCGGCATATTTCCCCAAGCAAAACCAGCGGAGCGGTCAATCGGCCGGAGAAATGCCCACCGCCTCGATAATCGTAGTGTTCACTACGCATATAGGCCGGATAGTCGGCGTGCCCCGGTCGAATGAGCCCTTCGGTGTAGTCTTCGCTTTTTTGGGCCTTGTTTTTGATGAAAAACGTCAACGGCGCGCCGGTTGTTTTCCCTTTGAAAACCCCGCTTTGTATCGCAAATTCGTCCGGTTCTTTTCGGGATGTGGAATACGTGCGTTTGGGGCTGCGCTGTCTCAGACTATGCGCAAGGGCCTTTTCATCGATTGCAACGCCGCCGGGCAAATTGTGGATGGTGATGCCAACCCCCGGGCCATGGCTTTCGCCGAAAAGGCTGACTTCAATCGCTTTTCCGAATGTGCTCATAAGCCGCTCCTTTCATTGCAAATATTCGCTTAAATCGTTTAAATCAATTCGCTTTAAAAAGCCGTTTCCAGGTGTTTTTACTTCGACGATGGTCATTTGGCCCCCGCTTCGTTTCTTGTCGAATCGAACTTGTTGAAGCACCTCTTCACGGTTGAAACGAATGTATTTGTTCAAACCGTATAATTCTAACACGTCGTGAAGGCTTTTTTCATACGATTTGCCTTTGGCCATAATTTTCATGCCGGCTGCGATGCAATAGCCGTGCAAATGCTCGTAAGAAGTTACGGTTTCGATGGCATGACCGAAAGTGTGGCCGAAATTCAATAGTGCGCGATTGTTTTGGTCGCGCGGATCTTTTTCGACGAGCGCTTTTTTTAGTGTGATGGCTTTATGGATGATTGAGGCATCTTTGAAAGAGACGCCATGGCACAGTTTTTCATACAATTTGGCATCACGGACCAAAGCAATTTTGAGAATTTCCGCCATGCCGTTTGCCAGATGTTTTTGAGGAAGCGAATCCAGTGTCTCGGGGTCGATGAAGACGTGTGAAGGTGTGTAAAACGTACCTATTGTGTTCTTTGAGGCATTGGTGTTTAATGCGAACTTGCCCCCGATTGAAGCGTCCGCCATCGCAAGGAGCGTGGTGGGGATTAATACGAGTTCAACGCCGCGCTTATAGGTTGCGGCCACAAATCCCCCCAAATCGTTGATGACACCGCCTCCCAAAGCGATGATTCGACAATCACGCCCCAGTTCGTTCTTTTCCATAGAACGCACCAAATCTTCATAATTCGCAAGGCTTTTTGCGCGTTCTCCCGAGGCAACGATGTGGGTTGTTTCGGGATTGAGCGTATGCTGAACGGTTTTTATGTAGGTTTTCGGAACGCCGTCATCGCTTAGAAGAAGAGTGGGTTTGCTTTTGTTTAGCGGCAGGTTGTTAAGAAGGCCGTTTTCGATATGAACCTTATAGGAGTGTTCGATTCCCTTGACTTCAATGACCATGTTTTTCATCCTCTATCGTGAGATTTCCTCCAAGCGACCGCAAATCCTCGAAGAAATCCGGGTAAGATTTGTCCACGCATTGGGCGTTTTTGATGCGAACCGGGTTATCGGCCAATGTGCTGGCGAAGGCAATCATCATGGCGATTCGATGGTCGTTGCACGCATCGATGTCCACACCACCCGACAAAGAGGAAATTTCTTTGAGGATGATGGCGTCATGCGCCTGTGTGGCGGCTGCGCCGAGGCGTTTGAGACTTGTCACGACGGCTTCGACACGGTCGGATTCCTTCAATCGCAATCGAACGATGTTTTCAATGACGGTCTCTTCTCGTGATAAGGTCCCTAAAAGAGCCAATGGAGGCGCTAAATCCGGAGAGTGTCCGATATTGGCGGTAAACCCCGTTGTTTTGGATTGGCTGGTTTTGTATCCGTTTTCCGTATGAATGATTTTCCCACCCGAGTTGCGTATAAAATCTACGATGGCCTCATCGGCTTGAAAGGTTTTGCTTGGCAACGGAAAGACTTCGATGCCCGGATGAAAAAGCCCGGCGACCAGAAAAAAGGCCGCTTGCGAATAATCGCCCTCAATTGCGTGGGTCCCGCGCCGGTATCGCTGATGCCCGGGAATCGCGAATCCGTCGTTTTCTTCAATGATTTTGACGCCGGAAGCGCGCAAAGATTGCAAGGTTAAATTCACATACGGGCGCGAAACGGCTCGTTCCACATACAACTTTGAAGCGTCTTTTAGTAGCGGTAGGGCGAATAGAAGACCGCTCACAAATTGAGAGCTGAGGGTGGCGTCTATCCGATAATCCCCAGGTTTGAGTTGCCCGTTGACAACCAAGGTAGTGCCCTCTTGTTTCAAAGCGTCCCCAAAGAGTTGTTTAAACGGTTCCAACGGTCTTTTGGCAAGCGTCTCGTCCATAGTGAAGACGGTTTTCTTGCCCACAAGCAATGCAAGGGGGATGAAAAAACGCAGGGTGGAGGCTGAAGCGTTGACATGGATGTTCTTTTTCGGCGGCTTCCATTTCGCACGGCCCTTGACGATTAAAACGTCGTTGCGCACTTTATATTTCGCGCCGAACGCTTCGATGGCGCATAGCGTCGCACGGATATCTTCGCTTTCGTAATAGGGCTCAATCAAGCTCTTTCCCGGACTAAGAGCCGCGCAAATAATCGCCCTATGCAAGAGACTTTTTGAAGGGGGAATTCTAATTCTTCCTGTCAAAGTAGAAGGGTATATGAGAACGTCGTAGGGCATTGTGAAAACTCCTTTGAAAGACTGAATTCAAGCCACATTTCCATTATACACCATCGCCTTTCAAAGCGATAGGGGTGATTATGGAAGCGTTTTATTTTTGCATTGAAAACAAAGGGTAAATGTGTGATAATAAAAAAAGACTATGCATAATGAATGGAGGATTATCATATGGAAAACAAAGACCTTAAGATTGCCCAACAGGCAAAAATGAAAGACATCGGGACGATTGCGAAAGAATTAGGCCTTCAAGAAGAAGACATCGAACGCTATGGCAACTATAAAGCCAAAGTTCGTCTCGAAGCACAAAAAAGGTTTCAAGACAAAAAAGAGGGGAAAGTCGTCCTTGTCACCGCCATTAACCCAACGCCCGCAGGAGAAGGGAAATCCACCACCACCGTCGGGTTGGGTCAAGCGTTTAAAAAAGTTGGCAAGAATGCAATTGTCGCCCTTCGTGAACCGTCGTTCGGCCCCGTGATGGGCGTAAAAGGCGGAGCCGCAGGAGGCGGCCACGCTCAAGTCGTGCCCATGGAGGATTTGAATCTGCATTTTACCGGAGACATCCACGCGGTTACGACGGCCACAAACGCGATTGCCGCTATGATCGACAATCATATCCACCAGGGCAACAAGCTAAACATTGACCCGAGACGGATTACTTGGAAACGGGCTTTGGACATGAACGACCGCGCTCTTCGCCAAGTTACCATCGGACTTGGTGGCGTTGGCAACTCTCTCCCTCGTGAAGATGGGTTCAACATCAGTGTCGCTTCTGAAATCATGGCGGTTTTATGCCTTGCAAGAGACATCCACGATTTGAAAGAACGCATCCGTCGCATTGTGATCGGATATACCTACGACCGCAAGGTTGTCACCGTTGGCGACATCAACGCCGAAGGCGCCGTCACTTTGATATTGCGTGACGCCGTTAAGCCGAACCTTGTGCAAACCTTGGAAAACACTCCCGCTTTGGTTCACGGCGGCCCGTTTGCGAACATCGCCCACGGTTGTAATAGCATAATCGCTACCAATATGGGGCGGAAACTTGCCGATTACGTCATCACCGAAGCCGGATTCGGCGCGGACTTGGGCCTTGAAAAATTCATGAACATCAAATCTCGTCAAGCCGGATTCGACCCAAGCGCCGTGGTCATAGTCAGCACCATCCGCGCGTTAAAGATGCATGGCGGCGTCAAGAAGGACGATTTGGGCGAAGAAAACGTGGAAGCCTTGAAGAAAGGCATCGAGAACCTTGAGAAACACCTTGAAACCATTCAGGAATTCAATCTGCCTTACACCGTTGCCATCAACCATTTCGTCAACGACACCGAACGCGAAATTTCCGCTTTGACCGAATGGCTTGAACAAAACAACCACCCCTATTCAATTTCCAAAGTATGGGCCGAAGGCGGCGATGGCGCAATCGACCTCGCAAACAAAGTACTCGACCAAATCGAAAACAATACGAAGACCTTCAAACGTCTTTACGAAAACGATGATTCGCTTGAAGACAAAATCAAAGCGATCGCAACGCGTGTGTATGGAGCCAAAGACGTCAATTTCGCCAAAAAAGCCCGCAACCAGTTGCGCCGTTACAAACGCGAAGGCTGGGACAATCTGCAGGTGTGTATGGCGAAAACGCAAATGTCCCTTACAGACGACCCGAAAGAATACGGACGTCCGAAAGACTTCACCATCACCGTCCGCGAATTGAGCCCTTCAATCGGTGCAGGCTTCATTGTCGCATTGACCGGACAGATGATGACCATGCCCGGATTGCCCAAAAGACCGGCGGCCGAAGACATGGACATCGACGAAGACGGAAACGCGAAAGGCCTTTTCTAATCCACGATAAAAAGGAGACGAAACCATGAGCGATTTTGAAAGCTTCAAAGCGATTCAAAAGAAACAAAAAGCGTATCAGCTTGTTTTGGGCATCGCATCGTGGGACTCGAACACCGAGGCCCCGAAAGCGTGTTTCCCGTACCGTTCGGAGATGCTTTCTATCGTCAGCGGCGAGTACTTCTCCATGCAAACCGGCGACGAATATAAAAAAGTCGTCAACGCCCTTTATGAAAACATGGACGATTTGAACGACATTCAACAAAAAGAGATTCGCAAAGCCAAAAAGGATTTGGACAAAATCGACAAGATTCCCAAAAAGGATTTTGTCGAGTACTCCAAATTGGTCAACATGTCGCAAAGAGAATGGGAAGAAGCGAAAGAAAACAGCGATTTCAACCATTTCAAACCGTATTTGGAAAAAATCATTAAATTCAAAAAGAAAATCGCCAAATATCGAAACCCCGACGAACATCCCTACAATGTGCTGCTTGACGACTTTGAAGAAGACATGACCATCGAGAAATACGACGAGTTTTTTAAGACCGTCAAAGAGGAGCTTGTTCCCTTTGTGAAAAAAATTCTCGCCGTCAAAGACGACGAAATGCCCTCGTTTATCACCGCAAAATACCCCAAAGACAAGCAAAAAGAATTCGTGGAATATTTAATGGGGGTTTTCGGTTTCGACTACGACAAGGGCCTTTTGAAAGAAAGCGTCCATCCTTTCACTTGGAATACGCATTCCAAAGACGTCCGCTTCACGGTCCGTTATCTTGAGAATTATGTTTTCTCCTCAATCTTTGCCGCCATTCACGAATTGGGCCATGCTTTATACGAACAGCAAATCGACGACATGTTCGACATGACCAATCTCAAAAGCGGTGCGTCCATGGGCATCCATGAATCCCAATCCCGCTTTTACGAAAACATGATCGGCAGGAGCCGAATGTTTTGGGAAGCGCATTACCCTAAACTGCAGTCGATGTTTTCACCACAACTTAAAAACGTCAGTCTCGACGATTTCTACAAGGGCATCAACCGTGTCGATGAAACTTTTATCCGCGTCGAAGCCGACGAGTTGACGTATCCTTTGCATATTTTAATTCGCTACGAAATCGAGCGCATGATTTTCGAAGACGAAGTCGAAGTCGACGACCTTCCCGCTCTTTGGAACAAGAAAATGAAGCAATATTTGAACTTAGAGGTGGAAGACGACGCCCAAGGCATCCTGCAAGACGTCCATTGGAGCGCCGGGATGATGGGGTATTTCCCCACGTACGCTTTAGGCAGCGCCTATTCCGCACAGATTTATTACGCCATGCGTGAACAACTGGACTTTGACAAACTTGTCAAAGACAACGACATTGAAGCCATCAACAAATGGCTGCAGCAAAACATCCATTGTTTTGGAAAGAGCATGACTCCGAAAGAAATCCTCAAGCGGGTTACGGGCGAACCGTTCAACCCCAAACACTACATTCGCTATTTGAAAGAAAAATACAGCGAACTGTATCTAAACGGCAAGGAGTGATTGTATGATTGAGGCTTATCATGAACGTTTTCACGAACACAGCGAACTGTTTTTGCGCCAACTTCCCAAAGGCGTCTTCATAACCACCCGCGCCAAAGACGGCACTACGAACACCATGACTGTCGCATGGGGGCATATCGGCGTGATATGGGGGCGGCCTGTTTTCATCGCCTACGTTCGCTATTCGCGTTTCACCTACGATGTTCTTTTAAACGCGGAAGACTATACGATCAACGTTCCCGCCGAGGGCACCATGCAAGAAGCCCTGAAAATCGCCGGGACCAAATCCGGACGCGACATCGACAAGTTCAAAGAGGCGAACCTCACTTTGAAACCGGGGCGAAAAGTCAAAAGTCCGATTATCGCCGAATGCGCGTTGCAGTATGAATGCAAGATGATCTACCAACAATCCCAAGAACCCGCTCTGATCGACGAAAAAATAAAAGAGCGCTATTACCCGAACCACGACACCCATATCATGTTTTACGGAGAAATCGTCGATTCCTACCGTATGAAAGGAGCGTAACACCATGGCCGAAATCATTGACGGCAAACAACTAGCCAAAGACATCCGCGCAAAAGTCACCGACCGCGTCGCGGACATCAAAGAACAATACGGAAAAGTTCCGCACCTAGTGGTCATATTGGTGGGGGACAACCCCGCAAGCCAATCTTACGTGAAAAGAAAAAAACGCGACTGTGAACGCGCCGGGATGAAAAGCACCATTATCCATAAAGACACCGACATTACCGAGAAAGAACTCATCGATTTGGTGCAGCGGCTAAATGATGACAACGACGTGCACGGCTTACTCGTTCAGCTGCCTCTGCCCGACCATATCAATGAAAACATCGTCATCAACACCATTCGCAAAGACAAAGACGTCGACGGGTTCCATCCCTTAAACATCGCCGCCATCCATACCGGCGAACACGGCATCGTCCCCGCCACCCCAAAAGGCGTTATGACAATGCTAAAAAGCGCCGGCATCGATTTGGTCGGCCAAGAGGCGTTCGTAATCGGGTGCAGCAACATCGCCGGCAAACCCATCGCGATGCTTTTGCTCGAGGAAAAAGCGACCGTCACCATCGCGCACTCCAAAACCCGCGACTTGAAAAAACACGCCAAAGAGGCCGACATCATCGTCGCCGCCGCCGGAGTCCCCAATCTAGTGACGCCGGATATGGTAAAAGAAGGCGTCGTCGTCATCGACGTCGGCATCAACCGCGTCGAAGGAAAACTCATCGGCGATGTCGATTTTGAAGGGTTGAAGGACAAAGCTTCCTACATCCCGCCCGTCCCGGGCGGTGTTGGACCAATGACCATCGCTTCTTTGCTGGAGAATACGCTCGAATGTTTTGAAATATTGGAAGGCAAACGATAAAAGTGAGTCTCAAAGGCTCACTTTTCCTCATGCCTCACAAGCCCTTGAAGGGGTGATTCGATGAAACTCATGAGGGCTTTGATTTGGTTTTTCGTGCCGGTGATACTTGTCGTGCTTGGCGCTTCGCTTCTGACAAGCATGCCATACATGCGTCTTTCCGAAGGCCTTTACGCATCGCATGAGAACATAGAGTTCGACCATTCTTATGTTAGCCGGCAATTGATCCGTTATCTAAACTATCGCAGCGACGATTTGACATTCGGCGCAAACGAAGAGGATGACGGGACTCTTCTTCGAGAACGAGAGATTGTGCACATGGAAGACGTGCGTTCGGTTTACACCACGCTTCGTATTCTTGCGGGCGTCGGCCTATTGCTCACCGCTTTCTTTGCGGTTTTGATGTGGCGAAAGTCCAAAAGATACTTTTATGAGACGTTTCGTGACCTGTTTTACTTTCCCACCTTCTTCATCGTGTTTATCGGCGGGTGGTTGTTGATCGATTTTGGCAGCCTCTTTGTCTTTTTCCATGAATTTTTCTTCTTTTTCGATGAAGAAAGAAAATGGCAGCTTTCCCCCGATGACGCCTTGATACAGCTTCTTCCCCAAGCCTTTTGGATGGTTAGCGGCATCCTCATACTCATCTTTTTGGCGTTGGGTATTGCAACCATATGGGGACTCAACCGCCGTTACGTCAAACCCCGTATTCAAAAAGGAGGACAATAATGGAAACATTGAAAAAGCAAGACAAAGAACTTTATGAAGCTATGAACTTAGAAAAAGAACGGCAGGAAGGGCACCTAGAACTTATTGCCAGTGAAAACTTCGTGTCCAAAGCCGTTTTAGAAGCCGACGGGAGCATCCTCACAAACAAATACGCCGAAGGCTACCCCAAAAAACGCTACTACGGAGGATGCAAGCATGTCGACACGGTGGAAAACCTTGCGCGCGAACGCGTGAAACAGCTTTTTAACGTAAAATACGCCAACGTGCAGGCCCATTCGGGTTCGACCGCGAATATGGGGGCCTACAGGGCCGTCTTAAAAAGCGGCGACAAAGTGCTTGGGATGAGTCTCGACCATGGGGGCCATTTGACGCACGGACACCCTCTTAACTTCAGCGGCGTCGATTACAAGTTCCATAGCTATGGAGTCAGCGAACAAGACGAAACCATCGATTACGAAGAAGTGCGCAAGCTCGCCAACGAAATCAAACCCGCGCTCATTGTGGCCGGAGCCAGCGCCTATTCACGCGAGATTGATTTCAAGAAATTCCGGGAAATCGCCGATGAAGTAGGGGCGTATCTCATGGTGGACATGGCCCACATCGCGGGGTTGGTGGCCGCAGGATTCCACAACAATCCCTGCGATTACGCGCACGTTGTTACCTCGACCACGCACAAGACGCTTCGCGGACCACGAGGCGGCATCATTTTGACCAACGACAAAACCATTTACAAAGAGATCAACAAGACCATTTTTCCAGGCATCCAGGGCGGTCCGCTCATGCACATCATCGCCGCGAAAGCCGCCGCGTTCCAAGAAGCTCTCTCTGAGGATTTCAAGGATTATCAGCGGCGCGTCATCGAAAACGCCAAGGCTTTGGCCGATGAACTCATGAAGCTTGGGTTTAAAGTCATCAGTGGCGGCACGGACAACCACTTGGTGCTTGTCGATGTCAAAACCCCCACAGGCCTTACGGGAAAAGACGCGGAAACGCTTTTGGAAAAAGTCAACATCACTTGCAACAAGAACACCGTTCCTAACGACACCGAAAAGCCGTTCATCACAAGCGGCATTCGCTTGGGGACGCCCGCTCTTACGACGCGCGGATTCACCAAAGACGCCATGCGTGTTGTCGCAAAGCTCATCAACGACACGCTTCGCAACCCGGAAGACGAGAACGTCCTAAGCGAAGTCATAAGACAGGTAGAGACCTTGACTAAGACCTATCCGCTTTACGAAGAATAAAAAAAGCCTTCCGATTCGCTCGAAAGACGCGAATGGAAGGCTTTTTCTTATGGTTGTTTTCCTGAGATTTCGATTAGGCGACGCACCTGATTTTTGTCGAATTGGTATTTCGTCATGCAAAAGTGGCACACCGTCTCAATGCCTCCGTCTTTTTCAAGCAGTTCTTTTAGTTGGGCTTTGCCCAAGGAAAGCAACCCCTGTTCGAACTTCTCTCGATTGCAATCGCAATGGTAGGCGAGGTCCATCGTATGGAGCATCTGATGGTCTTCGCGGGCGATTTCTCGAATGATGTCTTCGGGGGTGTAGCCTTTCTTAAGCATTTCCGAAACGGCGGGCAAATGGTTCAGGCGATTTTCGATTTCCTTGACGGTCTCTTCTTTGCAGCCGGGCATGCGTTGCAAGATGAAACCGCCCGCATGGAGAACCGTATTGTCCTCATCAACGCTTACGCCAAGTGCCACGGCGGAAGGGATTTGCTCGCTGGCGGTAAAATAGTATGCGAAATCTTCGGCGATTTCACCGCTGGTCAAATCGACGCTTCCCGTAAAAATGTCGCGGACTTTCAAGTCCTTTGTCACATGCAACTTCCCATTGCCTATGGCTTGGGCGATAGGCAGGCTTTGCGTTTCGCTTTGCATGAACACGTGCGGATTTCCAACATAGCCTCGCACGCCCCCTTGGGCGTTGGTGGTGGCGACCATCCCGTCGATGGGGCCGTCGGAATCGACGCGGATTGTGAGTTCCTGGTCGTCTTGATACATTGCGCCCATGATGACGCTGCCCGTCAATAAACGGCCCAAGGCGACGGTCGCCGTCGGCCAAAGGTCGTGGATTTGCTGCGCTTCATACACCAAAGTTGTTGTGCGTGCGGCGTAAATCCGCACGGTGCCTTCAAAGGCGTACGCTTTTGCCAGATAGTCTTTCATCTTTATCACCGCGCTTATTATAGCATGTTTGCAGCCAAAGAAAAACAGTTGCGCCGGAAGTTCTTTTGTGGCACAATAAGTGTGATTTATGAGGTGAGAATATGTTTAAAATCGGCGACATCACCATTGAAAACCCCGTAGTGGTCGCGCCCATGGCGGGCATTACAAACCCTGCTTTCCGGTCGATATGTCAATCTTTTGGGGCGGGACTCATTTATACGGAAATGGTCAGCGATAAGGGGATCGAACACGCCAATGCAAGAACTTTGCGCATGACGAAGGTTCCTCGGGGAGAAAAGACAACCGTTTTGCAATTGTTTGGCAACGATGTCAAGGCGATGCAGCATGCCACGAAATATGTCGACCTCCACAGCGGTTGCGGCATCATCGATTTGAACGCCGGGTGCCCGGTGCCCAAAGTCGTGAAGCACGGTGCGGGCGCCGCTTTGATGAAAACCCCCGAACTCTTGCGCGAGCTTGTCCGCACCATGGTTGAAGCGACGGACAAGCCTGTGACGGTAAAAATCCGTTCAGGATGGGACAAAAACACCATCAACGCTGTGGAAATCGCCAAAATTTGCGAAGAGGCCGGCGCATCGGCGATCACTGTCCATGGCCGTACGAAAACCCAAATGTACAAAGGGCGGGCCGATTATTCCATCATCAAGCAAGTTAAACAAAATGTGAAAATACCTGTGATAGGAAACGGCGACGTCGAGACACCGGAAGATGCGCAACGAATGCTTGAAACAACGGGAGTGGACGCGGTGATGATCGGACGAGGATTGCGAGGCAACCCTTGGCTGATCAAGCATACCGTCGACTATTTGAAAACCGGTTCTTACGGTCCGATGCCCACTCCGCAAGAAATCATCGAGATGATCAAAAGGCATACGGAACTTCTTTGCCTTGAAATGAGTGAAAAACGAGCGGTTTTGGAAATGCGTTCGCACGCACCTTGGTACTTAAAAGGGCTCAAACACAGCGCCGCGTTAAAGCGGAAAATCGTTAAGGTCCATACGAGGGAAGAACTTTTCGGTTTGTTGGATCGATATTTGGAATCGTTTTAAGATTGCGACTAAAAAAACGATACGTTTGCGCGTATCGTTTTTCAAATCTCATAGGCTTTTAAGCGCTCTTTGATAGGACGGGAGACTTTGGCTTTGATTCGTACGACGCTGTTTTCATAGTCCTTGTGCAGTATTTCCGCATATTCGTTCAACATATGGATGATGTTTCCGTCTTTTTGAGGAATGGCGTACACGACGATGGTATCGTCCTTGAAGAGCTTGTCGTTTAACGTTTCGATTAATGTGTCGATGTTTGTGCCGTCTTTGAGAGAAACTTTGACAGCGGGGGAATAAGAAGGGGGAAGGATGTTGTTGGTCAAATCGATTTTGTTGAAAACGTATAACGTTTCAATTTCGTCGGCGCCTAGTTCTTTTAAGACGGATTCTGTTGTTTGAATTTGATCGAGATAGTAAGGGTGGGCAAAATCCACAACATGTAAAAGGAGGTCCGCCTCTTTGATTTCTTCTAAAGTCGCTTTGAAAGATTCGACCAATTCATGCGGCAGTTTGGACAAAAAACCAATGGTATCGGTCAAAGTAAACGCCTTCTTGTCTTTGAACTGAATCTGTCTTGTGGAGGTCTCTAAGGTCGCGAACAGCTGGTCCTTCACGGAGGCGTCTTTCCCTTCGCCGTTTTTGCTGGCTTTCAACAAGGTGTTCATCAGCGTGCTTTTTCCGGCGTTGGTGTATCCGACGATGGCAACGTTTTTGATGAGGGATTTGCGTCGCTTGTTGCGGTTGGTCTGGCGAACTCTGACAATATTTTTCAACGCTTTTTCCTGTTTTTTGATGTCGCGTTCGATTTTTCGGCGGTCGAGTTCAAGTTTCTTCTCACCCGGGCCCCGCTGTCCGATTCCGCCTTGTTGTTGTTCAAACGAACTGCGCATGGCGCTCAAGCGCGGTTTTAAATATTTCAGCTGGGCGATTTCGACTTGCAACATGGCTTCTTTGGTCTTGGCTCGTTTCGTAAAGGTTTCCAAGATGAGCAGGGTGCGGTCGATTACCGCAACGTCCAAAACTTCTTCAAGGTTTCGGATTTGAGAATTGGTGAGTTCTTCGTCGAAAATCACATAATCGACGTTTTTGCGTTCAACAGCTTTCTTGATTTCCTGCAGCTTGCCCTCACCGACTTTATAAGCCGGCGTCGTTTGTCTGGATGGTTGGGTAAACGAGTCTACAACGTCGATGTTCAAGGAAAAAGCGAGGTTTTTCAGTTCATCGAGATAGTAGTGGATCATTTCCGGTTTGTATCGGTCGATGCCGACGACAAACGCTGTTCTCATAGCATCACCTCATGTTCAGTGTATCATGTTTTGCCATTTCCATAAAGAAAAAAGGCGCTTGAGCGCCTTTTTTAGAGTCCGCATTTAAGTTGGGCGTTGCAATTTGTGCAAGTGTGGCATCCGCCAAGGTCTTCGACCGTTCCTTCTAAGCAGATTGGGCAAATGTCGCCGGCTTCGATGCCGATGTTTCGGTCCTGCCGGTCGCTTCTTAAGCCCTTGGTCTTTGGTTCTTTTTTGGTTTTTTTGGGTTTTTCTTCGACCTCAAGGCCCATGTCCTTGATGTCGACTTGTTTCGGTTTGCTGTCTTTGTCGTCTCGTGTGAGAGTTAAGACTTGGGCGTCTCGGGAACCGTCGACGTAAACCGTTCCGCCTTTTGCACCGCCGTAATAGAGTCGGCGGTAGACCTGCTCGACTTCTTCAACGCTGTATCCTTCGGGGGCGTTGACGGTTTTGGAGATGGAAGAATCGACCCATTTTTGAATGGTGCACTGAACGTCGACGTGTTCTTCAGGACTTAAATCCATGGCACTGACGAAAATATCGGGAAGATTGTCGGCGTCGTATCCAGGATAGGCTTTTAAATAATCGTTCACAATGGGGGCGTTGACCTCGATAAACTTGCCAAGACGTCCGCTGCGGAAATACGAAAAGGCGAAGTACGGCTCAAGCCCTGTGGAAACTCCGACCATGGTGCCTGTGGAGCCGGTCGGGGCGATGGTGAGCAAGTGCGAGTTGCGTATGCCGTGTTGAAGCACTTGGCTCCGCAAACTTTCCGTCATTTTTTGCATATAGCCGCTTTGGACGAACTTCTCGCGGTTCTCTTGGGTTTTTAAAAACGGGAAGGACCCTTTCTCTTTTGCGAGTTCGATACTGGTTTCGTAGGCTTTTTTGGCGATGAATCCAAAAAGTTTGTCGATGAATGCTAGACCGTCTTTGGCGCCGTAACGGCGGTTGCACCAAATCAGCAAATCGTGGAGTCCCATGACGCCAAGACCGATTCTGCGTTCGCCTAGGGCTTGGTTTTCGTTTTCTTCCAAGAAGTAGTGGGTTTTGTCGATGACGTTGTCTTGAAGCCTGACAGCCGTTTCTATGGTGTTGCCTAGTTTCTTATAATTCACATCTTTGGTCTTGTGGTCCACCATGTTGGAGAGGTTCAGGGCGGCGAGGTTGCAAACAGAGTACGGGGCGAGCGGTTGTTCGCCGCAAGGGTTTGTGCACACGACTTTTTGGTCGTAACCTACGGCGTTGGTTTCTGCGTTGGCGTTGTCGATGAAAAAGATGCCCGGTTCTGCGGAATAGGTCGCGCAAATGTTTATGAGGTTCCATAGGTCTTTGGCGCGGATTTTATAGTGGGTTTTGACGGGCAAGCCCATGTTTTGCCACTCGCGCACGTCGCCGATCTCTTGCCATTTCTCGTTGTAGATGCGTTTGTTTTCGCCGGTATAGTTGTCGATGTCGGGGAAACGAAGCGGATAATAATCGTCGTTTTCGACGGCTTGCATGAAATCTTTGGTGATGGCGACGGAGATGTTGGCCCCCGAGAGGAACTCTTCGTCGTGCACTTCATAGTGACCGCCTTTGTTGAGGCGTTCGAACGCTTTATCGACGATACGTTTGGAGAAACGGTTTTCGTCTTTTTTGGCTTGTTCTAAGATGTATTCGTTGATTTCGATTTCTTCTTCGCTCAAGGGAATGAATTTCAGTTTGTTTTTGGCGGCTTTTTTGACTAGGGGGTCGTCGATGGTGTCGATGAGGAATTGAAGGATTTTCGGGTTTTGCATTTTGGATACGATGAATTCGACAATGTCGGGGTGCCAATCGGCGAGCATAATCATTTGCGCGCCGCGGCGGGAGCCGCCTTGTTCGACAAGATGCGTCAGTTCGGAAAGGTCGTTCAACCAGCTCACCGCACCGCTAGATTTGCCGTTTACGCCTTTGGCGAGTGCGTTTTTCGGACGCAAGGTGCTGCCGTTGGTGCCAACGCCTCCGCCGCGGGACATTATTTCCATGACTTGCTTGCGATGGTCGCTGATTCCTTCTCGTGAATCGTGCATAAAAGGCATGACGAAACAGTTGAAGAAGGTGACTTCGGTTTTGGACCCGGCACCGAAGAGGATTCGACCCGCAGGGACTAGGTTCAAGCTCGACACTTCTTCGTAAAACTTTTGACGAATTTCTTCGCTTTCGTCTTCGCCGAGATGGCCTGAAATTCGTTTGGCGATTTGTTCAAAGTAAAGTTCCAGAGGCTTGTCGATTTGTCGTTTCGGCCGCTTTACACATCCTTCTTTATCGGCGTCTTCGGTGTTGGCAAGATAGTCCGAGTCCACTTTGATTCGGACTTCATCTTCATCAATGCTTTCGATAGTGCCTACGCCCCGGGCTGGAAATTTCGGGTCGTCGCGTACGATGGTCAGGACAATATCCCCTTCGCGCAAAGTCTTGAGGTTCAAGTCTTTTTGGCTGTAACGGTCGAGCATGACCAGTCTCGAAACACCCGAGAACGATTTCTCCATGGAGCCCGTGACAGGGCTTAAATGAGGGAAATGTTTCCGAATATCCCTGTTTAAACGTTCAATTAGGACCGAATCATAATTTGTCATATGCGACCCTCCGATTTTATGGTGAGTGTATCATATAATTTTACTAATTAGAAAGTCTCTTGTGAAGCCTTGATTTTTTCTATCTTTTGTGAAATTAGAGCATGAAAGGAAGAACTATGGATTAATTTTTTTCCAAACATGTTTTTTGTTTCGTATTCCGATTTCGTTACGTAAACTCACCGTTTATGTTATAATCAACGGTGTGAATTGCCATTTTGCAGAAAGCGGGGTGAAGGCATGGAACCCATCGAAACCCTATTGGCACAAATTTATTTGTTTGCCATCGTTGTCTTATTGTCAAAACCATATGTGCATGCGCATGTTCATAGGGCTTTCCGGTTTTTAACCGCGCTTTTCGTCGTGTATTTTTTCGTGCGCGTTTTTGCGGGCTCCTTGAGTGTTCATTCTTGGTCGCTTTTTGCGTTGCAGGGAGCAACGTTGTTGTTGATTCTCTTTTATGCGATCAAACAAGAGTTCAAAGACTTGCTCATTCTCATTGGAGTCAAAAGCGGTCTTTTGGTTTCTAACGCCATTGAAGACGACGTCAAAGATGAACTGCTTCACAGCGTAAACTACCTCTCTCGTCATAAAATCGGCGCTTTGATAACGTTTGAGCGGTCCGATTCGTTAGACGAATACATCAAGCATTCGTTTGTGATCGACGCACCGCTTACAAGCGAGTTGCTTTCAAGCATTTTCATACCGAATACCCCTTTGCACGATGGAGCGGTCATCATCAAAGAAAATGTCATAAAGAGCGCTGGCGCTTATTTCCCTTCAAGCGACCATGCCAAAGTCCCCAAATATTTGGGTTCCCGCCACCGTGCCGCCATTGGCATTAGTGAAAAAACCGACTCGTTCACAATCGTTGTCAGCGAACAAACAGGAGAAATCAGCGTCGCGATTGAAGGGTATCTCGACCAAGACATATCCAAGGAGTCTTTGATTTTGTATTTGGAAAGGTATTTGCAGAATTGATGGGCCAAACAACGTCAATGAAAAGGATGCGTCGCTATGTGGGAATGGTTTGACCGTTTCGTGATACTGTTTGCCGTATGGTTTCTATTGTTGTTTTTGAAGAAGACGAAAGCCAAAAAAGGCGACTTTGATCTTTTTTTGTTCGTGGTCGCTTTCGGCGCTTACGTGGTGTTCCATCGGCTTGAGATGGCGGAGCTACCCTTGGAATACTTGGAAATTTTCTTTTACGCGGGCTTTTTGTACACGGTATTGATGTTCGACATCAAGGCTTTGTCCCAAAGCGACAAAACCAAAGAAAAGCTTAAAAGCCTGCAAAAAGAACACGATGAACTCAAAGATCGTTCCGAACTTTTGCGTAGACGCTTTATCACCATGTTGGATCTGTTTGACGAGGGTGTGATGTTCCGCACCGAAGACAACCGCATGTTCGGGACGGAAAAAATGCTTTCTGTGACCGGCATTGAAGAGCACGAATTTTCCTATGAAGACTTCCTCGGACATTTGCATCCGGATGATCGCCGGGCGTATGACGAAGCCGTTTCCAAGTGCTCGAAAAAGAAACCAGAATATCAAACCCACTATCGCGTGAAAAAGCATGGTGTCTATGAGTGGGTGAAAGAAAACGGCGTCAGAATGGATTACGAAAAGCGCACGATGTACATTGCGATTGTACGAGGGTTGGATGTTCGCCGTTACCCCAAGACCGACGTGGACCTTTTGAACCGTTTGAGCATCGACCAGGCACTTCTGGAAGCCTTGCAAAAGTACAACCGCAGCCGTGAACCTTACACCTTGGTGCTCTTTGAGCTTTCCAACATCCCGCGCATCAACGAAAACTATGGCCGGGACATCGGCGATTTGATGATGGGGAAGTTCCTCAACAAGCTCGTTTACCACTTCTTAAAGGACAGCGAAGCCATTTTCCGTTTGAGCGGCATCCGTTTTGCGATGGTCATCCGCGACCACAGGAAATACGAGATGTTGAAACGAGCTCTTGAACAAGGCGGAGAACTCGTCAATTTTTCCATGACCTTCGGCGAGGTCAAGGAAAGCGTTTATCCATATTTCGGCATTCAATATATCGATTATTTCGACGAACCCGTTGACGAGATTTTAGGACGCGGGCAGAAAGCCTTGAACATTGCACTTGACGACAACACTCCCGAAAACTATTTCATAATCAAATAGCAGGTGATGAATATGGACAAGAAAACATTGAGAAAACTGTTTCAAAACGAGCGCGACAACATAGAGCCGCGCATGCATAAAATGCTCAATTTCATGTTGATGGAAAGCTTAAAGGAAGTTCTCTTTGAGCACAACATCAAACGCTTGGGCGTTTATTATCCCATTCGCGGCGAAGTGGACGTACGAGCGCTTCAAGAAGTTTATGAGCTGTATTATCCAAAGATCGAAGACGGCCGCATCGTCTTTTATAAAGACACGGGAGAGTTCGAAGAGGGCCCAATGGGTACTTTCGAACCAAAAAGCGATGAAACCATCGACAAAGACGACCTCGACGCCGTCATTGTTCCCGGGCTTGTCTACGATTACGCTTTGTATCGTCTTGGGTACGGGAAAGGATTTTACGACGATTTCTTGCGGGACTACAAAGGGCTCTCCGTAGGCGTGTGTTTCGAGCGTTTCCGCATGGAGGCGCTGCCTTCTCGCGAGCACGACATCCCGGTGGACATGCTTGTCACCGACAACCAAGTTTATGAAAGTCCGCACGAAGATGTATAGCGCCATCGTATTGGCCGCCGGAGAGTCGACACGCATGGGAAAGGGCGTAAACAAGGTCTTTATTCAACTAGCGGGTAGGAGCGTGCTTCAAAGAGCGCTGTCTTGGTTTTCAAACGACGAACACTGCGAACGCATTGTTTTGGTGGTGCATCCGAACGAGGAAACGCGCATCCGTCAAAGCTTCAACGCAGACAAAATCGTAATTGGCGGCCAAACCCGCGAAGAAAGCGTTCGTAATGCCCTGAAACATGTCGATAGCTCTTATGTTATGATTCATGACGGCGCGCGACCGTTTATCGGCCATGAAACCATGAAGCGTCTTAAAAAGGCGATGGCCGATAGTCAAGCCGTGTCTCCGGCTGTGGCCGTATCCGACACCCTAAAACGTGTGCAAGCCGGAATAATCGTGGAAAACATCGACCGTGAAGGCGTTTGTCGTATGCAAACGCCACAAGGCTTTCACACCGATACCATTAAAGAAGCTCATCGAATTGCTAAGGAAAAAGGAATGAGGGCGACTTGCGACGTCAGCCTCGTAGAGGCAACTTTGTCAATCAAAGCGAGTGTGGTCGAAGGCGATAGCCGAAACATCAAACTCACTACGCCAGAAGACTTGTCAATGTTGGAGTTGATCGTGCATGAATAGAATTGGACAAAGCCGGGACACTCATCGTCTGAAAGCTGGGAAATCGCTCAAACTGGGGGGCATCAAAATTCCTTCCAAAGTCGGAATTGTTGCTCACAGCGACGGCGATTGCCTTTTGCATGCCATCGCCGAAGCCATGCTTGGCGCATTGGCTTTGGGCGATCTCGGCGCTTTTTTTCCCGATACCGATGCGACTTATGAGGATTTTGATTCCATGAGAATTTTGCAATCGGTGTACGAAAAGGTGCGAAAACAAAACTACGTTTTAGTGAATCTTGACGCCACCATCCACCTTGAGACGCCTAAAATCGCCCCATACACAGACTCCATCCGAGAAAACATTGCGGCGAAGCTGAAGGTAAAAAAGGACCAAATCAGCGTCAAGGCAACACGCGGCGAAGGCGTGGGCGCCGTTGGCCGAAAAGAGGCGATTGTTTGCGAATGCGTGGTGCTTCTTAAACAAGGCGACAGGGTGGAATACTTATGAACGAGACCCGTATTTTGTACCGGAACGACCGGCGCAATGTGTTCTTCGGTGTTTGTCGGGGCATGGCGGAGTTTTTCGGTCTTCCCCCGTGGGTTTTCCGACTGTTTGGCGTCCTTCTGCTTTTCTCTTCGTTTGGCGCGATGATCATCGCGTATCTGATTCTCGCGATGGTGCTGCCCACCAAAACCCAGTTAATTCGAGAAGGGCGAATCGTCGAAGATTATCAATAATTCACAGTAGAGGTGTATACCATGATTGAAACGGATTACGGCACGTTTGAGTTGATTAAGGACCATAAAGAGGCTTTCGACGTCAAAACGTTCAACGAACGTTACGTTGATTATCTGGACCAGTATGTCTACATCGTCGGCGACTTAAGCGCCGACATGTTGAGGTTGAAAGGCTTTGGCGAAAAAGACAACGACAAGATTTTCGATTACCTCATTGAGTCTTCGACGCCCAATGCGCCTTATTTCATTTTAAAACGCGTGAAGGACAAGTGATTTTTTTAGCGTTTTCGACATGATTTCAACGCATTTCATGTATAATGTCACTGTAAGCGAGGTGTTATGCATGGAAGAAAAAGACATTGAGAAAAAAGTCGTCGAAACGATTGCAAAGATTCGCCCCTACATCAATCGAGACGGCGGAGACATAAAGTTTGTCAAGTACGAGGACGGCATCGTTTATGTGAAGATGATGGGAGCTTGCGTAGGTTGTGCCGCATTGGATACGACTCTCACCGAAGGTGTCGAGGCCATTCTCCTCGAAGAGGTCCCGGGCATCATCGGTGTTGAACATATCTAAGGGAGGGGTTTTTATGGAAAGACCTTATGCGGACGACCGCGTAAACGATACGCGAACTCGCGACACTGTCGTTGAGATGATGGCCGAACGAGGCGTGACCCTTGAGGAAATCGCCGATATCGCCTACGATTTGCAAAGCAAGTACATCAAAGGGTTGACTAGAACCCAATGTTTGGAACACGTCGAACGCGTCGTCATGAAACGCGAAGTGCAAAACGCGATACTCACAGGTCTTGAGCTCGATAAAATGGCGGAAAAAGGCCATATGAGTGAGCCATTGCGCAGTATGTTGATGGAGGATTATGGCCTTTATGGCATTGACGAAGTCTTGGCTTTGGCGATTGTCAATGTGTATGGGTCCATTGGCTTCACCAATTTCGGTTATGTCGACAAAGTCAAACCCGGCGTCATCAAGCGCATTGATGAAGCCGGCAAGGCGAAAGATCGCTGCAACACTTTTCTTGACGATATCGTCGGTGCGATTGCGGCCGCTGCGGCCAGTTCGCTCGCGCATCGCTACGCCGATTAGCGATTGTATGCCGTCCGCAAGCAAGCGGGCGGTTTTTTCATGGGAAATCGCACCAATTAGCCTTTTATATTTTCCCAGATTCATTCAACGCCCTCTGTTTTCGACAAACAATTCGACGAACAACGTTCGGTTTCAACCTTATTGCGGAGGCGCTAAGGGTTTTTATTTTTGATGGATGGCGAATATGATATACTTAAAGCAGCTCACTCGTTAGAGGTGCCATTATGAAAATCGATGACGTAATTCGTGGAAAAGTCACTGCAATTAAACCTTATGGAGCTTTTGTGGACGTCGGAGACCGTAAAGGGCTGGTCCACATTTCTGAAATCAGCGACCGTTATGTCCACGACATTGAAGATTATTTGTCGGTAGGCAAGACGTATGCTTTCAAAGTTTTGTCTTTCGATGAGCAAGAACGTCCTTATTTAAGCTTTAAAGCCCTCAACAAAAGCAAAAAGCGTTTGCGCATCCATTTGAAAAGGGGATTTGACCCTTTGCGGAAACGTCTGTCGACATGGATTCGACAATACAAGGAATCAAACCGAATGAAACGCGAAAAGGAGGATGAACGATGATTAATGTTCGGTTAGAACACGTTTACTCCACCATATCCCAAGATGACATTGCCTCGAATCTTCAATCATTGAAGCGCTGCCACACGCTATTGGAACGGGGAGAAGGCAAAGGAAGCGAGTTTACCGGGTGGCTTACTTTGCACCGGCGTATGCGTTCAGATCTCCACGCCCTAAAAACCACCGCAAAACGATTGGCCGACCAAAGCGACGTGGTGCTTGTCATCGGCATTGGAGGCTCGTATTTAGGCGCTAAGGCCGCTTTGGAGGCATTGCGTCCATATTTTTCCCGCAAGGGGCCGGAAATCATCTTTGTGGGCCACCATCTTTCCGGCGAGTACATGGAAGATTTGCGCGATTACTTAGAAGACAAGTCGTTTTCCATCAACGTCATCAGCAAATCGGGAACGACAACGGAACCCGCTGTGGCGTTTCGCACATTCAAAACGCTTTTGGAAAAGCGGTACGGGACGAAAGAAGCCGCGAAAAGAATTGTGGCTACGACGGACAAAGAAAAAGGCGCATTGCGCGCGCTCTCGGATGCGAAAGGGTACGAAACCTTTGAAGTGCCCGACGACGTAGGTGGTCGTTACAGCGTATTGAGTGCGGTCGGGTTGCTTCCGCTTGCCATAGCCGGCATTGACGTTGATGCGATGTTACAAGGCGCCGAAGAAGCGGCAAAACGCTACAAGGAACAATCTATGCAAAACCCTGTTTATCAATACGTTTTGGCGCGTCACGCTCTTTACGAAAAAGGAAAGAAAATAGAGATGTTCATACATTACGAACCCAAGCTTCATTATCTCGCCGAATGGTGGAAACAACTTTTCGGGGAAAGCGAAGGAAAAGGTGGGAAAGGGCTTTTTGTTGCGAACGCAGGTTTCACCACCGACCTTCATTCGCTAGGCCAGTACATCCAAGATGGAGAGCGGCACTTGTTTGAAACCGTAGTGAACATACAAAAGCCCACCCGCGAACACGAGGTGGACATTGACGAAGACGATTTGGATGGACTGAACTATTTGAGCGGACGCACCTTTGCGGACATCAACCAAAAAGCGATGGAAGCGACACTGCTAGCTCACGAGGACGGCGGAGCCCCTAATATAGTCATTGATGTTGAAAAGCTCGACGCCTACGCGATGGGACACTTGTTCTATTTTTACGAGCTGAGTTGTGCATTAAGCGGATACTTGCTCGGGGTGAACCCTTTCGACCAACCGGGGGTCGAGGCCTACAAGAAGAATATGTTCGCCCTGCTTGAGAGACCCGGCTTTGAGAAACTTGGAAACCGCTTAAAAGAGAGGATTAAGAAAAAAACACGTTGATTTTACGTGTTTTTTTCTGTTTGAATTTGTTTTTCATCAAACACCTTGAAAGCAGCCTTTTTTCCCGTGGTGGAGACTTCGATGGTGTGCGTTCCGGGGAATGTCTCGCCGTCGCACTGTGAGATTTGGGTGGAGAACATCGTCGCTTTGACGTGTTTGGCTTTTGTGGTGAACACATAACGTTTGAATTTGGTGTGAAACCCCAAATAGACGCTGATGAAAATAAGCAACAACAAGAGCTTGTTGAGCTTGTGGACGATGATTACTTCGAATTCGTCGTCTTCTAACAAAACATCCGGTGTGAGCCGCATGCCGCCGCCAATGTATTGACCGCTGTTTACGTTGATGAGAAACGCTTTTTTAAACGTGTGCAACTTGCCGTCGATGACAGCCTCCATGTATTTTGGTTTGAAAGACAAGAACGTTCGGATGGTATTGAAGAAGTAATTGAAGCGGTTTTTGCTGGTGGATTGGTTGACCCTGTGAGCGATCATGCCGTCCATGCCGAGTCCCGAGCCGTTGATAAAGAAGCGTTTCTTTCGGTCGAAATTCATTCGCATGACGGGTTGCGTGTCGGGCTTTTGTTTGTTCAAGGAACGCATGAAGTCGTTTCCCGAGCCAACACCCATCAAATAAATTTCTTGTTCCAAATGCAAACTGTATGTTTGGTTGATGAAGGTGTTCACGGTGCCATCGCCCCCCAAAAGCAACAGTTTGATGTCTTTTGGGGTGGATTTGATGTATTTTTCGATGTCTTTAATTTTAAGCAAACTTTTCAACCGAAAAGGGACGTTGTTCTTTTTGAACAAATCCACAACTTTTTTTGTGACTCGCTTTGCTTTTTTGTTTTTGGAAAGCGGATTATATAGTATAATATACATCACATTCATCCCTTGCATTTGAAAGTAGTTTCATTATAGCACGAATTGCGCATTCCATGCAGTCGGGATAGGAAGAAATTGCAAACGAGGTGGCTTCATGAAGACGGTTATACATGTGGAAAACTTAGAAGAAACGGCCAAGTTGGCGGAAACGGTCGCTTCTTACGCCAAACCGGGCTTTGTGCTTTGTCTGGCCGGCGACCTTGGGGCCGGCAAAACGACCTTCACCCAGTTTTTAGGGGCTTCCATGGGCATTGAAGAAACCATAAATTCGCCAACGTTTACCATTATGAAAGTCTACGATCATTCTTTGCCGCTTTATCACATAGACGCCTACCGTTTAGAGGGTCAAACGGGTGATTTTGAATTGGAAGAATACATTCACGGCGACGGTGTTGCGGTCATCGAATGGTATCGAAACATAGAGGAATACTTGCCCGCTGAGTATTTGTCGATCGAGTTCAAGTGGATTGGCGAGACAAAACGACAATGCACGATAGAAGGGAGTGGTCCGTATGCCGAAATCGCAAAAACGCTTAGTAATTGATTCCGCTACACAGTATCTTTATATCGGTCTATTTGACGGTACGACTTTATTGGGCGATTATTACAAAAAAGGCCATAACGACCATTCTGTCAAACTGATGGATGAACTGAGCAAGTTGTTCGCGCGTCTTTCAACACGCGTTGACGAACTGGAATGCATCGTCGTGGGCATTGGTCCCGGCAGTTATACGGGCGTACGAATTGGCGTAGTCGTTGCAAAGATGCTCGCCTGGAGCAAGAACATCCCGCTTTATACCGTCAGTAGCCTCGCGATGATGGCCAGCGGGAAGCGAGGCAAGGTCCTTCCCTGGATCGACGCACGTCGGGGAAACGCTTTTTTGGGACTTTACGAAGTACAAGAGACCACTATTCGTACCATCGAAGACGACCGGCATACGAACTTGGAACAATATCGGAGCACCCACAGTGAAGATGCGCAATTGATATCGACGGGGAAACCCTCTCTTGCGCCGCTTTGGCACAGTTCGCTTTTGCAAAGAGCAGACAATATCCATAGCGTTGCGCCTTCTTACTTGCGGAAAACGAAAGCCGAACGCACCCAAGGAGAAAACTCATGAAAATCCGAAGGGCAGACATGAGCGACGCGCCGTTTATTTATAAGCTTGAAGAAGAAGGCGAATATCTCGGCGGAATCCGCTCGATGCTTTACGAAGAAATCTTATACAACGATATGGCCCATTATTTTGTGTTGACCGAGGACAATCAAAAAATCGGCTACATAGGGCTTTGGCTGACTCGACCCAACGCCGAGATGATCAACATCGTCGTTCAAAAAGAACACCGCCTCAAAGGGTATGGAAAAGCCCTCGTCCAGCAGGCCATTGCGTTTTGTGAAGACGAAAACATCGATTCGTTGACGCTTGAAGTCAACGTCAACAACACCCCCGCCGTCAAGTTTTACGAGACGTTTGGTTTTGAGGTCGTCACCACAAGACCCAACTACTACCGAAATGGCGACGACGCGTATTTGATGGCGAAAAAGATTGGAGGAAATTCATGATTGTTTTAGCGATTGAAAGCAGTTGCGACGAGACGAGCGTAAGCATCAGCAAAGATGGCAAAACCGTCCTCAGCAACGTCGTGTACTCACAAATAGAGTTGCACCAGTCTTTTGGAGGGGTTGTGCCCGAAATCGCCTCACGAGAGCATATAAAACGAATCACGGTTATTTTCGAGAAAGCCTTCGTTGAAGCCGGCGTTGCCAAAGAGGATATCGATTTGGTCGCCGTCACCAAAGGCCCGGGACTGATTGGCAGTTTGCTTGTCGGCATTAACGCCGCCAAAGCATTCGCGTTTGCCTACGATGTGCCCATAGTCGGCGTGCATCACTTGGCCGGTCATATTTACGCCAACCAAATCGAAGAGGAAATGGAGTTCCCGCTTGTGGCCTTAGTGGTTTCAGGCGGTCACACAGAATTGATTCTAATGAAAGACCATTATGCGTTTGAAAAACTTGGTGAAACGCACGACGACGCTGTTGGAGAAGCGTACGACAAGGTGGCCAGGGTCTTAGGATTAGGCTATCCCGGAGGCCCGATTATCGACAAACTCGCAAAAGAAGGAACGCCCGAATACCCGATGCCGCACATTCGCACCAAGGGCGTGTACGATTTTAGCTACAGCGGGTTGAAAAGCCACGTAATCAACTTTTTGAACCGAAAGAAGATGAAAAACGAATCCGTTGACGAAAAGAACATGGCGGCCAGCTTTCAAGAAGCGGCCATCCGCCATCTCATCACGCAAAGCGAAAACGCTGTCCGCGATTACGACGCGAAAATGTTCATCGTTGCCGGTGGAGTCGCCGCGAATTCGCATTTGCGAGACGAAGTGGCTAAGAAGTTTCCGCATGTCAAGGTTTCGGTTCCTCCATTCAAATACTGCACCGACAATGCGGCGATGATGGGCATTGCCGCTTATTATCAATACAAAAAAAATAAAACCGCCGATGCGATGGACTTAAACGGGTATTCCCGCTTGAAGCTTGCTTGATACGGCCCCTCGTGAACCATTGAAACTTTGCGCATTGGCGCGTAGAAGGAGCGCATTATGAAAAAGTTATTGATTTTCCTGTTTGTTATGGTAGGAATCTTAGCGGGCATTCCGCTAACGCTTCTTTGGATCATGTCCGACACCGACGGAGTCAACGATATGCCGACGCATCTTTATACGGAAGATGCCGACGCCATACAAATGGCGCTTGAGGATTTGGACGATTCTTTGGAGACGTTGCGAAACGACCAAGAGGCGGATTTGGACTTTCAGTTGCACCAAGACGTTGTCAACACTTGGATTTTCCAGACGATTCGTGGAGACGAAGACAATCCCGGCGTGAATCCCGATTATCTCCCCGGTGATGATTGCGAAGACGCCTCATGTCGCTACATTTTTGAGCAAAAGTCAAACAACAACCACTTCCGCCTTTTAGGCGTCTGGGTGGATTTTACCGACGATGAAGCCGTACTCAAGGCCGCGCTGCAACTCCAAAACGGGGAAGACGGCTTTGCCTACAACACCACCGTCGCAAGCCGCTTTTCGTTGCTTGATGAGGGCGACGAGTACCGTATCGCTTTTGAAGGTTTCCGTGTGGGCTCTCTCCCCTTAAGCAGCGGACTTTTCACAAGGCTTTTGGGCCTTGTGGAGAGGTTTGCCGGCGATATCGTCCCGGCTACCGACGATATGCCCTTAGGCGACTTGAATCTCCGTGAGTTCAGTTACACTGTGTCAAAAGACGAACTCACCGATTGGCTTCGCGACACCGACGAGGAAGAACCCTTCTTGGCCTTAGCCGGCGAGCAGCTCGATGTCATGTTTAAAAACGACATGATTGGGGTAAAGATTGACGAAGGTTCCCTCTCGCTTTCGCTTGCCGTATCCAAAATACGAAACGACGACGATACGGACATTCCCGCCTATTTATACGATTTGCACGACGAAGACGGATACAACCCTGATAAATTCGACGCCGGGGCGCATATGGAGAAACGTTTTGAAGAGTACGTTTTCAATTACGCTTTGGGCAACACCCAGTCTTTCACCATTAGCGAGTCCACTTTCAATAAAATTCTCTACGACAGCTTTGAAGGGTTCGAAGGCGTTCGCATGATTCGCGAAATTGAAAGAAACGGCGAAACGACCACCATGCATGTTGGTTTAGAGGCGCTTTGGTTCGAGTTCAAAGACGACGGCCTCGTCGTCAAAGCGCTTTTTGCGATGGACACGGTTAAATCTTTAATGGAAATCACGTTCGACAACATTGAATCCACTGATACAAGCTATGCTTATGACCTCACTTTGATTACGATGGGGAAAGACGAAGGGGAAAGCGTCGACGATTATTTGACGGTTGAAAACCTTGACGCGTTTAAAGCGTTGCTTGCCGATGTTGGCGATGTGCATTTCGGCTATTTTGACGAAACCGGCAAACTGATCATCAACACCGACAATCTTGACCAACTGATGGAAGACGGCGCGACCGAGGATTCCCTTCAAGTTGACGAACTGGAGATTGTCGAACGGGCCATCAAGTTATACATCAGCGTCGAAGGCGACTATGAGACCGCTCTTACCGCATTCTCAAGCGGCATCCGTAACGCTTTTGCAACCGGAAATATCGGAGGAACGCTTGCCGGCTTATTGAACATCGAGGATGAAGGCCCCGAAAAAGACACCGTGGAAAAAGCACAAGCTCTTCAGGACAAACTTGAAGACGATCCTGACGCCGAAATCGACGAGGATGAAATCAAAGAGCTCTTCGATTCATACGAGCAAATGGATTCCGAAGCCCAAGAAACGTTCATGCAGGCATTTGAGGACTCCATGGACGAAAGCGTCGTCGAACAGTTCAACGATTTGTTCAAAGATTAAGGCGGACAAACCGATAAAAGACCTCCGGAACTCCGGAGGTCTTCTTATAACGTCCCTTTTCATTTGACAAGCTTTTTAGTATAATGGTTTCGAAAAGAGTGGTGAAAACTATGGAAAACAAAAACTTTATCCGCAGCATCATTGAAGAAGATTTAGAAACAGGCAAACACAAATACCCCGTGACCCGCTTTCCGCCGGACCCGAACGGTTTTTTGCATTTGGGCCACGCCAGAGCGATCATCATGAACTATACGCTCGCAAAGGATTACGGAGGGCGTTTTCATTTGCGATTTGACGACACCAATCCGGTGACCGAAGATTCGGTGTTTATGGATTCCATGAAACGGGATATCGCTTGGCTGGGCTGTAAATGGGATGACCTTTATTACGCCAGCGACTATTTTGACATCATGTACGAAAAAGCGATGCTTTTGGTAGAAAAAGGTCTTGCCTACGTATGCGAGCTCTCTGCGGAGGAAATCCGAGAATACCGCGGCGATTTGAAGAACCCCGGGAAAGAAAGCCCATACCGGGACCGTCCGATTGAAGATAACGTCCGTCTTTTCAAAGGGATGAAAAACGGAGAATATGCGGATGGCCAAATGGTTTTGCGCGCAAAAATCGACATGTCAAGTCCGAACATGAACATGCGCGACCCAATCATCTATAGAATTCAACGGAGTCCGCACTACAATACGGGCGACAAGTGGTGCATCTATCCGATGTACGATTTCGCCCATCCTCTTGAAGACGCAATCGAAGGCATTACCCATTCGCTTTGCAGTTTGGAGTTTGAGGACCATCGCCCATTGTACAACTGGTTTGTAAAACATTGTGAAATGGATCACGCCCCGCGCCAAATTGAGTTTGGCAAATTGAAAATCCCCAATCAGGTTGTCGGGAAGCGACATATCCGAAAACTGGTCGAAGAAGGCGTCGTAGACGGATGGGACGACAGCCGGCTCATTACGCTCAGCGCTTTGAGAAGACGGGGCGTTCCGCCACAAGCGATTCACAACTTCATCAAAGCGCTCGGCCTTCCGAAATCCGAAGGAGAGACCGAAATCCACATGCTCGATGAATACATTCGCGACCATTTCAAAACACGCGCTCGCCGTATTCACGCCATCATCGACCCGATTAAAATCGTCATCACCAATTACCCGGAAGACAAAAGCGAAACGCTTGTTGCGCCAAACAATCGTGAAAATGAAAATCTGGGAGAACGCGAAATGACGTTCAGCAACACCGTTTATATAGAACGCGAGGACTTTTTGGAAGAAAAACCCAACAAAAAGTGGAAACGTCTTTCTTTGGGTCTTGAAGTTCGTTTGATGCATGCCTATTTCATCAAAGCCAATGAAGTGCACTACGACGATAAAGGCAACGTCGACACCATTTATGCAACCTATGATCCTCAAACCAAAAGCGGCAGTGGATTTAAAGAACGCAAGCCCAACGGAACGATTCATTTTGTGGACGCCAAGACCGCCAAACCTGCGGAATTTCGTCTCTATGGCGACCTCATTAACCCTGAGGTCGATTCCGATGCGGACTTCGAGGACCGTTTGAATCCAAATTCCAAAATTGTCAAACACGGTTTCATCGAAGGCCTAATTGAACCCGAAGAAAAAGAATCCTTCCAATTCACCCGTCAAGGCTATTTCACACTCGACGAGGACACAAGCGGCGATATGTTCGTCTTTAATCGCACCGTGGCGCTTAAATCTTCGTTCAAACCCAAAAAGAAATAAAACATCAAACTAAGCATACAAAAAGGAAGCCGGCCGGCTTCCTTTTTTGCACAATATTGTTTTAATCCACACCGCCAAATAACCGGAAAACAACTATTTAAGTAGTAAAAACCAAGAACGCCTTAATCTTCTCTATGTCCTTGCTTTCATACGATATCGTATGGGAATCAACAAGCTTTACGCCCGGATAGAAAGAATTCTTATAAGCCATAGTATGGTGCTTGTATTCAATCTTGATTTTGTAACGTTTGGGTGTTTCAATGAGTTGCGGCATGTCTTTTAACGCTTTTGTGACGGTCTCAGTAATTGCCGCTTGAGTTTTCTTGGGGTGCGTGTACTTGACCGTTTGCGCAACCGCGTCAAACGTTGATACGAAATGCAAGTCGCTTTGATGTTCTTTGGCGTGTTCCCCCAACGTTTTGTCGCCGCTCATAAACACCACCGGTACGCCTTTTTCCGCTGCGATGTATGCGTTGATCAAATATTCGCTGGCGAGCTTTCCATTGATGGTCATTTTGTGGACTTTGGAACTAGTTAGCGTATGGGCTAGGGGGTTTCCGCCTTGATAAGCGCCCGCATGGTAGCCGATAAACAAAGCGGCGTCAAAGCTTTCGTCAATGCCAAACATCATCAAATCAGGATGGTCACTGAATTTCTGAATAAGGGTTACGTCTTCATCAAGCAACTCAATGTCCAAGTTGTCGGCCATTCCGTGTGCGTCGCGAACCACAATGTCCTTTGCGCCGGCTTCCTTTGCGCCTTTGATGGCTGCGGAAACCTCTTCGCTCATTCTTCTGGCAATTTTTTCATACACCGCCTCGCCCTTCGTGGCTTGCTTCCATTCGTGTATGCCGGTCACACCTTCAATATCGGCACTGATGAATATTTTCATGGAACACTCCTCTCTAAACCTTTTTAGGCCTATTTTACCACAAATATTGAACCATTGTAGCGTTTTCATTGAAAATGTGGTAGAAATTTAAACAAAAGACTTGCAATATTCGTCATATGGTGTATTATGTAAAAGGAACTTAAACGTAATGTGAACGATAAGAACAAGGAACCATGTACTTCCATTCTTATTAGTAACGTGCAGTTTAAGGAAAAAATTAAGAATGGAGGAAACACCTTGACTGGAACTGTAAAGGGGTTCAACGCAGAAAAGGGCTTTGGCTTCATCACTACCGATGAAGGCACTGACGTATTTGCTCACTACTCGCAAATCAACCAAGAAGGCTTCAAGACTCTTGAAGAAGGCGAAAAAGTAACCTTTGAAGTCGTAGAAGCTGAAAAAGGCCCCCAAGCCGAAAACATCACAAAAGTTTAACAACTAAGACATTGACCAAAAAACCAACCTTCGGGTTGGTTTTTTCATTGTGTTTTCAGTATGAAAAGAGGGCCTTTTTTGATATAATTTTCATAGGTGATTAAAATGGACAGACTCTTGAAAGACTTGAATGAAGCACAAAAAGAAGCCGTTCTCTCGGTTGAGGGACCTGTTATGGCTATCGCTGGCGCCGGTAGCGGCAAAACCCGCGTTTTGACCCGGCGGATTGCCCATCTAATCGATAATGTGGGTGTGCCAAAAGACAACATACTAGCCATCACCTTTACCAATAAAGCCGCGGATGAGATGAAAACCCGTATCGCTTCGTTGCTCTCCATGTCTACATACCGCATGTGGATTTCCACGTTCCATTCAATGTGCGCGCGCATATTAAGAGAACATATCGAACATTTGGGGTATACGAAGAACTTTCAAATCATCGACGACGACGACGTGACCCAAATGATAAAAATTGTCATGAAATCGCTCAATTTAGATGTGAAAACAATCAAACCAAACAAACTCAAACCGCATATCTTGAATCTTAAATCGGCACCGGAGACCATCGAGTCCTATGGTGAACCCCTTGCGACGTATCTCCACAAAGTTTTTCCGCTGTATCAAAAAAAGCTCAAAGAAAACAATCTTGTGGATTTTGAGGATCTCCTCGTATTGACAATTCGTCTGTTGGAAGAACAACCACAAGTTCGCAAACACTACCAACAACAATTCCAATACCTTTTGGTGGACGAATTTCAAGACACGAACAACTTGCAGTATGACTTGATTCGCCTATTGAGCGATGAAAAAGGCAACGTTTTCATCGTCGGCGACGAGGATCAGAGCATTTACGCTTTCCGCGGCGCAAACATCGACAACATACGAAAATTCAACAACGATTACAAGAATGTTAAAACCGTGTTGTTGGAGAAAAACTATCGGAGTACCAACACGATTTTAAAAGCCGCAAACCAAGTTATTTCCGAAAACAAAAACCGTATCGAAAAAACGCTGCATTCAACCCGCGGAGATGGCGAGAAAATTCGCTATTTCAAGGGATATTCCGCTCGTGATGAAGTCGAATACATCGCCGATACGATAGAAAAACTCCATCGCGAAGGGTACGCATATGAAGATATGGCGATCTTATACCGCGCCAACAGTACTTCTCGCATGTTTGAGGAAGGCTTCATGCATAAACGTCTTCCTTACAAGGTCATTGGCAACACCAGCTTTTTCAAACGAAAAGAAATCAAGGACATTGTGGCTTATTTGCGCCTTGTGGTGAACGAGCACGACGATTATAGCTTTCGCCGTATCGTCAACGAGCCACGACGAGGAATCGGTGCGACGACTGTTGAAAAGCTTGCCAACTATTGCGACAACGAGGGGTTCAGCCATTATGAGGCGATTGAAAAAACAACCCTTCCCGTCTCTGGCGCTCCCGCTAAGAAGCTCAAAGCCTTCAAAAACATGATAGAAACTTTGCAAAAAAGGTTGGGACAAGTCGATTTCAATGTCTTTCTCGACGATTTGCTGGATTTAACCGGCTACAAAAAGGCGTTGGAAAACGATGAACGGGGCGACGTTCGTTACGAAAACATCCAAGAATTGAAAACCATGCTCAAAGAAACCGAAAACACCTATGCGACAACCGACAAAGAAACTCTTTTGACGTATGTGTTGGAAGACATTGCCCTAAAAAGCCAAGAAGACGAGAAAATCGATTCCGACGCTGTATCGTTGATGACGTTGCACGCCGCGAAAGGATTGGAGTTTCCCGTTGTTTTTATCGCGGCGTTGGAACAAGGCATGTTTCCACTTTATAGAAGCCTTGAAAGCTCCAAGGATTTAGAAGAAGAGCGTCGTTTGATGTATGTGGGTCTAACCCGTGCGCAACAACGTCTTTTTCTTACCAATGCCAAACGCCGGCAATTATACGGAGAATCCGTCGCCAACCCTGACAGCATGTTCCTTAAAGCGATTGACCCTACGCTTATGAAGCTAGAGGGGCTCAACCGTGAACACGCCGACAACGAAGTGCGCTACACCCGCGATTATAACCGCACCAAGCGCATCCGCGCCCGTCGCGAATCGCTAAACAGTTATACTGAAAAAGACCTCAACAAAGGCGATAAGATTGTTCACAAAGCTTTCGGAGAAGGCGTCGTCGTAAGCGTTGCCCGCGACCAATGCGTCATCGCCTTCTCAAAAGAGCACGGGCTTAAAACCTTGATGAAAAACCATCCGGCGATTGTGAAAAAGGAAGAGTGAGACCATGAGCGATAAAGCAAAAAAACGCATCGACGAACTCGTCGAACGGATTAACCGTTACGATTATGAGTACCATGTTCTTGACAATCCATCAATCAGCGATATCGAATACGACCGTTTGTTTCGAGAGTTGGTCGACTTAGAGTCGCAACACCCGGAACTCGCTCATAGCGATTCACCGACCAAACGCGTTGGGGGCGAAGTGTTGGACGGCTTTCGCAAAGTAGAACACACATTACCGATGCTTTCCTTAGCAAACGCTTTTGGCGAGGAAGAACTCATTCGTTTCGACGAGCGACTGAAAAAGACTGGGAAATCGCATAGTTACGTAGTCGAGCCTAAGATAGACGGTCTGGCCGCAAGCCTTCTTTACGAAAGCGGACGCTTGGTTCGGGCCGCCACAAGAGGAAACGGAACCATCGGCGAGGACATAACCCACAACGTCCGCACCATTAAAAGCGTCCCCCTTTCTTTGAACGAAGACGTCGACATTGAAGTTCGCGGTGAAATCTACATGCGCAAAGCCGCATTTTTGGCTTTAAACGAAGCGCGACAACAACGAGGCGAACCTCTCTTTAAAAATCCACGCAACGCCGCGGCGGGAAGCATTCGCCAGCTCGACAGTTCCATAGCCGCTCGACGAGACCTCGACATGTTTGTCTATAGTGTCGCAGAAAGTGATGAAGAGGCGAAAACGCCTCACCACAAAGTGCTTTCCCGCTTACGGTCGTTAGGGTTTAAAATCAACGACCGCATTAAGCACGTCCAAACTATCCGAGAAGCCATCCGTTTCGCCAAAAACTTTGAAGAACAACGTTTTGAGCTTCCTTACGACATCGACGGTGTCGTTGTCAAAGTGAACGAGCGTTCGCTCTATAAAGACATAGGATATACCGCGAAAAACCCTAAATGGGCCATTGCCTACAAATTCGAGGCCGAAGAGGTTTTGACCCGCATAAAGGACATCTTCTTACAAGTCGGACGAACCGGCCAAATCACTCCCGTTGCATCGTTAGAACCGGTGGATGTTGCGGGGAGCACGGTTTCGCGCGCCACTTTGCACAACGATGACTATATACGGGCCAAAGACATCCGCAAAGGAGATCATGTCTCCATCAAGAAAGCCGGAGACATCATTCCCGAAGTCGTTGCGGTTGTCAAAGAGCGTCGGGATGGCTCGGAGAAGCCGTATTCCATTGCAGACAAATGCCCAAAATGCGACACCCATTTGCGCCGCGAAGAAAACGAGGTCGACCTTTATTGCCCCAATCCTGAATGCCCCGCCAAAAACGTGCAGGCCTTGATTCATTTCGCTTCGCGCGCCGCAATGAACATCGAAGGCCTCGGGATTCGCTTATGCGAGCATTTCTACAACGAAGGGTACTTGAAAAAAATACCGGACATATACAATCTGAAAAAACATCGCAAAGAGCTTATTAAACGAGCGGGATTCGGCGAGAAAAGCATCGACAAACTGCTTGCGAACATTGATAAGTCCAAAGAGAACAGCTTAGAACACTTATTGTTCGGCTTAGGCATACGCTTTGTCGGGCAAAAAGTTTCCGAAATTCTCGCAAAACGCTTTGAAACACTGGATCGGTTAATGCAAGCCGACAAGGATGAATTGCTGTCCATTGATGAAATCGGCGAGAAAATTGCGGATAGCGTATTTCGTTATTTCCGCGACACGAAGCGATTATCCATGATTGAAGACTTGAAAGAGCAAGGACTGAATACTCGCTATTTGGGCGCAAAAGATTCCGAAGGAGCTTTACGAGGGAAGACGTTTGTGTTGACCGGAAAACTTTCGAACATGACTCGTGAGGAAGCAAGGCGGCAAATCGAAGCCCAAGGTGGGAAGGTGACCGGATCGGTTTCGAAAAACACCGACTATCTATGCGCCGGTGAAGACGCCGGCAGCAAGTTGGGCAAAGCTCGAGAACTCGATGTCACGGTCATTGACGAAGCAGAACTCCAAGACATGTTGAACAGGAAGTGAAAACGTGGAAAACAACATTGTGATCAAAGGGGCCAAAGAGAACAATCTCCAAAGCCTCGACATATCCATCCCCAAAAACAAATTCATTGTCATGACCGGACTCAGCGGTTCAGGCAAAACTTCCTTGGCCTTTGACACCATCTACAAAGAAGGGCAACGCCGCTATGTAGAGAGCCTGAGCGCTTACGCCCGCCAGTTTCTAGGAAACCTGGAAAAACCCGACGTAGAATCCATTGAAGGGCTTTCTCCGGCGATTTCCATTGATCAAAAAACGACGTCGAAAAACCCCCGAAGCACCGTGGGAACCATCACCGAAATTTACGATTACTTGCGGCTTTTGTACGCGAGAATCGGCACCCCCATGTGCCCCCATCATGACGTTGAGATTACCTCACAAAGCATTGAAGAAATGACGGAGAAAATTCTCGAGAAGGAAGAGGGTACACGGGTCGAAGTGCTCGCTCCCATTGCAAAAGGCAAAAAAGGAACCCACCAGAAAACCTTTGAACAGCTTCGAAAAGACGGATACGTCCGCGTTCGTCTCAATAAGGAAATCATCGACCTTGACAACGACATCGACCTCGACAAGAACAAAAAACACGACATTGAAGTGGTCATTGACCGCTTGAAATTGCGGCAAGCCATTCGCTCACGACTATACGATTCCTTAGAGACGGCCAGCAAACTAGGCGAAGGGAAAGTCATTGTCTTGCTCAACAAAAAAGAGCATACTTTCAGCGAACACTTCGCCTGTCCTCACTGCGACTTCAGCATTGGCGAACTCGAACCTCGGCTGTTTTCATTCAACGCACCATATGGAGCATGCGACGCATGCGGCGGGTTAGGCTACACAAAAAAGGTCGATCCGGATTTGTTGATCAACCCCAATCTTTCTGTATACGAAGGCGCCATAAAAGGCTGGCAAAATCCCAATACCTACCATTTCAAACAACTTATCAGTCTTGGTGAGCATTACAACATCGATTTGAAAAAACCCTTTAAAAAGCTCACCGATGAGGAACAAGCCTTAATCTTTTACGGCTCCGAGGAGCCCATCCATTTCAAATTTCGTGGAAAGACTTCCAAAGTACAGCATGAAAAGTTCGACTACTACGAAGGCGTCATCAACAATCTCGAACGTCGTTACATTGAAACGACTTCACGGTTTATGCGCGAATGGATTGAAACCCTCATGACCGAAAAAACGTGTCGTAAATGTGGTGGAAAAAAGCTGAACGAAGCCGCATTGAGCGTAAAGGTCGGGGGCCTTGACATAATCGAAACGACAAGTCTCAGCGTCTCGAAATTGCTTGATTTCCTCTCTTCTTTGAACTTGTCCAAAAGCGCCGCAAAAATCAGTGAAATGGTTTTGAAAGAAATCCGCGAACGATTGATGTTTTTAAAGAACGTCGGCCTCGATTATCTTACGCTTTCGCGTCGGGCGGCAACGCTTTCAGGAGGCGAATCGCAACGCATCCGTCTCGCTACGCAAATCGGTTCGCGCTTGACCGGCGTCCTTTATGTTTTAGACGAGCCATCCATCGGCCTTCATCAGCGCGACAACCTGCGTTTGATCAACACGTTGAAATCCATGAGGGACCTAGGCAACACCTTGATTGTCGTTGAACACGATGAAGAAACCATGACGCTGGCCGACGAAATCGTTGACATAGGGCCCGGCGCCGGCGAGCAGGGTGGAAAACTGGTCTTTCAAGGCACTTATGAAGAAATACTCAAAGCCGAACATTCCATTACGGGAGAATACCTTTCGAAAAGAAAATTCATTCCCTTGCCCGAGAAACGAAGGACACGAAACAACGGCCACATTTCCGTCAAGGGGGCGCGGGAAAACAACCTCAAAAACATCGATGTCGAGTTCCCCAAAGGCCTTCTGACTCTAGTCACCGGGGTAAGCGGTAGTGGGAAAAGCTCCCTCGTGAACGAATGCTTGTTCAAAGGACTGCACAACATCGTATACCCGAAAAAACTTACCTCCGGCGATTTTGACGAGATTGAAGGCGGAGAAAAAATCGGAAAAATCATCAACATCGACCAAACTCCGATCGGTCGGACCCCTCGAAGCAATCCCGGTACCTATACGGGCGTTTTCGACGACATTCGCGATGTGTTTGCGATGACCAACGAAGCCAAAATGCGCGGATACAAAAAAGGCCGGTTCTCTTTCAACGTCAAAGGGGGACGCTGCGAAACGTGTAACGGAGACGGTCTTATCAAGATCGAAATGCATTTCTTGCCGGATGTTTATGTCCCCTGTGAAGCTTGCGACGGCAAACGCTACAACAAAGAGACCCTGCAAGTCAAATACAAAGGCAAAACCATTGCCGATGTTTTGGACATGACCGTGGAGAGGGCGTACAAATTTTTCGAAAACATCCCCAAGGCTTCCCACAAACTGAAAACGCTAATCGATGTCGGCCTTGGATATTTGAAAATCGGGCAGCCTGCGCCCACTTTGAGCGGCGGAGAAGCCCAGCGTGTTAAGCTTGCCAAAGAACTGCACAAACGCATCACACCCGACACCTTCTACATTTTAGACGAACCGACCACAGGGTTGCATTCCGATGATGTCAAGCGTTTGCTCGAAGTCTTGAACGCCATCGTTGACGCCGGCGCTACCGTGGTCATTATCGAACACAACCTTGAAGTCATCAAAGTGGCCGACCACATCATCGATTTGGGGCCGGAAGGCGGCGAAGCCGGCGGCGAAATCATTGTCGAGGGAACGCCCGAATTTGTGGCCAATCACGAACGAAGCCATACCGGGAAGTTCTTGCGAAACGTATTGAAAGGATAATGCATATGAGCGAAGAAGACAAAAACAAACAACGAGAAGAAGAACAAAACAAGAAAGATGAGGAAAAAGACTCGGGCAACAAGAACGATGAGACTTCTTCTGATAACGAAGAACGCAAAGACAAGGAAAAAGAGCTTGAAGACCTTCTTAAAACTCTAAAAAAACTAGAAGAAGAAAAACAAAAGCCCAGCCGCAAGCGCAAGGGTCCTTCACGTATGATTATGGTGGAATTCGGCGCGACGTTCCACAGCAACGGCCTCATTAATTTCCTCATGTACTTTTCCATGAACCTGGTTGTCATCATGGGGCTGTTCGAACTTTTCAACCTAGTCGATTTTCAACGGGACTTGTTTAGCGTTTTGCTATTTGTTCTGCTGTACACGTTTTTGGAGATGCTGTTTCGAAACTATGTCTTGCTTAACCATTTCCGCTTCGTGATGCGGACGTTCGGATTCATCTTCTTCTTCGGTTATTTGACGCTATTCTTTCTACTTGAGCGTTATGCCTTTGGTTTCATCACATTTCCTACAGAAACCCACATTATCTTGTTTGTGGCCGTTTTCATCACCGTTCGCTATGTGCTGAGCCATTTGATTCGTCACGCCGTATTAAAGGCAATGAGGTGATTGCATGAGTTTGTGCGTTAGAGATCTTGTAAAAGCTTTCGGAATGCACGTTGAAAGCGGAGAAAAAGGGTTGGGCACCACGGTTGAGAATTCTCAGCTCACCCGCCCCGGCATTGAACTTGCGGGGTTGTTTGACTATTTTGAAAACGACCGGGTGCAAATTTTCGGCAGCAAAGAGATCACTTTTTTCAACCGGTTGAGCGAAGAAGACAAAGAAATCCGTGTCGATATACTCTTTCAGAAAAAACCGCCGGCTTTTGTTTTTTCCAAACATGTCGACATTCCCGAAGTGTTTCGGAAAAAAGGCGACCATTACCGCATTCCGGTATTGAAAAGCGACCTTCGAACCAGCGAACTCTTCAGTTCGCTGTATCAGTTTTTGTTTTCGAAACTGGCGCCTAGAAAAAGCTTGCACGGCTCGCTTGTGGACATCAACGGCATTGGTGTTTTGATACGCGGCAAAAGCGGCATCGGCAAAAGCGAGGTTGCGCTTGAACTCGTCCGCCGCGGTCATCAACTAGTCGCCGACGACCGAGTCGACATTTACGAGCGAGAAATCGGCCTTGTAGTAGGCGAAGCGCCCGAACTAATCCGCGAGCATTTAGAAATTCGGGGCATCGGCGTTGTCAACGTAGTGAAACTATTTGGCGCTAGCGCTTTCAAGGAGAACAAACCCATCAATTTAATCGTAGAGCTAGTTGCTTGGCAAGATGAGGGAGACTATGATAGATTAGGCTTAGAGACTGAAAGCGAACGAATCTTCGAGACCGACATTCCTTATGTGCAAATCCCCATAACCGCGGCTAGAAGCGTACCTTCCCTAATCGAGGTCGCGGCGATGAACACCCGTTTAAAAGCCTTGGGAACCAACATGGCAAAAGACTTCACTGAAGCCGTTTCCCAGGAAATCAAGCGAAAAAATAACAAGTAAGAAGGTATACTATGACAACCATTATGACCTTGGTCCACAATCTCCCCCGAAGTGAAATTGAACCTTTGCGGAACTATCTTTTCAGCGTTGGACCTTTCACTGTGTATTTGTACAGCTTTTTCATCGTCATCGGCATTCTTTGCGCCTTAGGTTTGGGTCTTTACGAAGGCAAAAAGATTGGCATAAAAAGCGACGACATTATCGACGGTTTGATCATCATTCTGCCGTTGGCCGTTTTAGGGACCAGACTATGGTATGTGATTTTCGAGTGGCACCGATACAGCAGTGATTTTTGGAGCATCTTCGACATTCGGGAGGGAGGCCTCGCTATTCACGGCGGTTTCATCACGGCTTTTGTGGCAACCATTGTCTATACCAAAAAACGCAACATCGACCTGTTCCGCGCGTTGGACTTGATGGCCCCGGGCTTTTTAATCGCCCAAGCGCTTGGGCGATGGGGCAACTTCTTCAACCAAGAAGCGCACGGCGGTGTGATAGGCGGATTGGAAAACGGCAACGTGGCGCTAAATCATGATGCGCAACGTGATTTTTTGAGCAACACGCTTCGGTTGCCCGATTTTATCACCGACAATATGTTTTTCAGTGCGGATTACGGATGGCACTATTACCATCCCACATTCCTTTATGAATCGCTTTGGAACATTTTAGGGTTAATCATCGTGCTGGTGCTGCGCCGTACGAAACTCATTCGTTCCGGTGACTTGATCGTCTTTTATTTGATTTGGTATTCCGCCGCTCGCTTCTTCATCGAATACTTGCGCACCGATGCCCTTTATATCGGCGGCACGGGGCTTCGCATCGCACAGGTCATTTCAGTGCTCATGATTCTCGGCGGCATTGCGCTGCTTTTGATGAACCGCTATGTTTTCCGCCGAAAAAAATATTATGAATTTCTTGAAGAGAACAAAGCCTAACACAAACGAGGTGAATGTTTTATGAACGATGTCATCATCATTGGCGCCGGTCCCGGAGGCATGACCGCCGCCATTTATACCCAACGCGCAAACTTGGACACCATGATGATTGAAAAATCCGCGCCCGGGGGCTACATGGTCAACACATTTGAAATTGAAAACTATCCCGGGGTAGGGAAGGTTTCCGGGTTTGAACTGAGCGAAAAGATGTTCAACCACACACAAGAACTCGGTGTCAAGT
>PWFC01000010.1 GCA_003554025.1 Mollicutes bacterium | reverse complement strand
GCGAACCCGTTGAAGACAACGGCATGTACACGGTTTTGGCAACTTCACCGCTAGTGGGAGGCGATTTGGATTTTGATTATTATCCGGGCTCGGAATCGGAACCGGGCGGACAAATTACGATTACCGCTCCGGAAGTTGAAGGGCACACTTTTTCCGAATGGCGTTACAGCGGAGAAGAAACCACACTTAGCACCGCCAATCCGTTTACCATCACGGTGTATGAACACATCAATTTGGTTGCCATCTATGTCGAGGATGCCCCCGGCAACGGCAATGACACAGAAAGCGGCGACTTTTCGGATTAGAGAGTAAGCGTACGAATGTTATCATCAAAGAGCGGCACTTGCCGCTTCTTTTTTGCATTTCAGGTTTGAAAAATGGGAAACGTGAGTCTGAAATCACCGGAATTGTGGTATGATTTATGTAGGATAAAGAAGCACTTTTCCGCTTCTTAAGAGAGGAGAAAAAAATGAAGAAAATTGTTTTGTTTTTTGTTTTATCATTAGCTTTGATGTTGGTCGCCTGCGGAGGAAGGACGGAAGACGAAGAGACGTTCACCGTAAGCATTTCTTCGGCAGAAGCCGACAGTGCGGATTTCACCATTGAACCTTCTGCGGAAGTAGAAGCCGGCACGTCAGTCACTGTTACTGCGCCAACGGTGGAAGGATACACATTTACCGAGTGGCGTCTTTCAGGGGAAACTGTTCCTTTGAGCACCGCGAACCCCTATACGTTTACCGTCACTGAAGACATCATCTTGGTTGCGGTCTATACCGCCGATGCAACCAACGGCGATAACGGTGACAACGGTGACAACGGCGACAACGGCGACAACGGTGACAACGGCGACAACGGTGACAACGGCGACAACGGTGACAACGGCGATAACGGCGACAACGGTGACAATGGATCCATTTCTATTTCTGAACTTTGGGCCGCCGATTATTCCAACAATACCGATGTAATTCTAGAGGGTATTGTGGCCGGGTATACCGATCGCGGTTTCATTCTTCAGGATGTCGACACTACGCATTTGATCTCTGTTTGGGACGATTCGTTCAACCCGGATGCGGGTGACTTGGTGGTTCTTAGCGGAAAATGGCAGATCAACTGGGGCATTGCGCAAGTGAGAGAACTTGCAAGCCTTGAAGTTGTCTCTTCCGGTAACGACATGAATCTCGATACTTCTAACGCCACCGACATCGATTGGGCCGACTATAGCAACGCCGATTACAGAAACGGTCAACTCATCAAGTTTGACGGCTTTTGGGCAAGATTGGCCGGAACCGGTGCGACCAACTATTTGCGGATAGCGCATGACACAGACGGGTTGGATAACCAAAACTATGACGGGTACTATATTGGCTTCCAACTTGGCGCCAACAACGGCAACATCACCGGCACATTGCCCGATTATTTTACAAGCGATGCCACCGAATACTCTGACGAAGTTCTTTACGGCTTCCTTTACGACTCTTCTCCGGCTTACCAAAAGCTTGTCATTCTTCATGACGATTTCCTATCGCTGATTGATTAAAGGTCATGCAAAACGGATAAATTGAGAGTGGCACACGCCACTCTCTTTTTAATAATCGTTCAGAAATGTGTGTTTTTCACCTATTGTGCGGACTATTGTGGTATGCTTAAATGGGAAACATCGAAAATGTTGATTCATGCGGAATCTTCATTACTTCAGATGTAATGAGTTAAACAAAGGTGATAAAAATGAAAAAGACGCTGACTTTCTTAACGCTGATTGTGATGATGTTTACCGTTGCTGCATGTGATCGGAGCCAAATTATGGATCCTCAACCCACCATGCACTCCATCACGGTTAACGCGAACATTGATTTCGAGTATACGCTGACTCCGGGCGACGCAGTGGCCGATGGAGAAGAGGCTACGTTAACGCTTGACAGTTATGAAGATGGCTACGAGTTCGTTCACTGGTATGAAACCACGACCGAATCCGTCCTTAGCGAAGACGCTTCGACTACGTTCACCGTCGAACGCAGCATGGTCATTGAAGCCGTGTTTCAATCGGCGGACGATAACGATGACAATGGCGGCAACGGTGATAATGGCGATAACGGTGAAAATGGAGACAACAACGATGAACCTGCTCCTTTAGATTCCATCACCATCCATTATATCGATGTGGGGCAAGCCGACGCGACCTTCATCGAAGGCGCGAACTACAACATCTTGATCGACGCCGGCCGCACACATTGGAACTCTCAAAACAAGACGATTCCCTATTTGCAAGATTTGGGAATTGAACGGATTGATCTTGTGATCGGCACCCATCCGCACATGGACCATATCGGCGATCTCGACGTGGTGCTTGATTTGTTTGACGTCGGCTTGGTTTGGAAAAGCGGGTACGTTCACGACACCGCAACCTACGACCGTGTACACGCCGCCATAAGCGACGCGCTCGACGCCGGCGACATCGAATACGACGAGCCGCGTTTCGGCGATACGCTGACACTAGGCCAAAAAGAGTTGAAGGTTCTAAATCCCGTGCCCGATTTTGGCGGCATTCACGACGCTTCAATCAGTTTCATATTGACGCATGGCGATGTCCGTTTCATGTTCACAGGCGATGCCGAACAAACGCAAGAAAACAACATGATCAATCGCGCAAGCGACAAGGGATGGTCGCTCGATGTCGACGTTTACCAAGCCGGCCATCACGGGTCGTCCACTTCCTCAACGCTTCCATTCATGGAGGCCATGACGCCCTCAACCACAATCTATTCCGCGGGGGAAGGCAATTCCCACGGCCATCCGCATCAAGAGTTTTTGGACAACGTCGCCGCGGTCAATTCCGCCCTTTACGGAACGGATGTCAACGGCAACATCACCGTCACTTCCAACGGCCTTGTCTACGAAGTCAGCGTTGAACGTGGCGAAGCCATCATGGTTCATGCGCCCATTGTGCCCGGGTACGACCATGAGATTGCGCGCCTTCTCATCGAACCGGACAAACGTTTCGCGTTTGCATAATACACCTTTCTTGATAAAGGGAAAAACCAAAAAAATAGCTCTGATAGCACTTGTTTGCGGAAAACCGTCAAACAAGTGCTTTTTTCATACGAAAACCGCAAAAATGCTTTCGCAAAGCCCTTTGAGCAAAAAATAGATGTGGAAACTTTCAAGAAGGCGTGGTACACTGAAAGGGAAGAACGAGGGGGAATGCTTGATGGAAGGTTTGGGATTTGCGCAAAAGTAGAAACCGTCACACCGTGGATGCGGTGTGCTTTTTCATACAAAAAAATTAGTGAATGCGGAGGGATTTGAATGAAGAAATGGTTTATAGCCACCATGGTCATGATGGCGCTAACGCTTTCGGCGTGCACGAACGGTGATGTCGAAGGAGAGGGGATGTCGCTTACGGCGGGAGAGGCCATAAGTTCGGGGTTGCTGATTGAAAACATCCCGGAATACGACTATGCGGAGAAACGCACGGTGTCTTCTGTGGAAAACACCACCTATGAAGGCGATGGGAACCTTTGGAACTTTTACCAAAACGTCGGGTTGGCACAACTATATTATCCCGCGACAGACGAAATGGCCGTATGGTCGGTCGCTTTGGGCGAATACGTGTTGGAACCCACAGAATTTTCCGATGTATGGATCGATATGGACAGCGTCATGGGCGCTTACATCTTCTTGATGTACCCCGGCGGGGAAGCGGAGGTCTTTGACATCCAAGGCAAGAGCGTTTTGGCAAGAGACGAGTATGCGCAAATGGACGTTCATGGACGCATCAAAGAGACGGATGACGAAACCGTGTATTTGGAAACGGTCGAATACATTTTGCAAAGCGATTATGACCAAGGCGTACGTAGAAAAACCGTTGAAACCTACGAGGTCGATTTGGATACCGGCGCGCGCACGGAGTATTCGTTTGAAGCGGAATTCGTCCGTGGCGATCGTTTTGAAGACGACACGACCCGCATCGATTTGGCCGATTACGGTTTGGAAGGCTACACGATGTCCGAACACGATCGACATCGCATCGTCTACAATGAAAACAACGAAGTCGTAAGCCGTTTCACGTTGCCCGACACCCAATATACGGAAAATGTGGAGCTTTTGCTCGATGGGCATTTGCTGTACCAACATTTTCAGCCGGTGGACAACGAAATGGACTTTACCATCACCTACGATGGTGAATACGTGGTACATAGGCTTGTTTCGGTGGATTTGACCACGGGAGCGCGTTCGATCACGACGCCGGATTATATCATACAATTTGTCGACCAATTCATGGACGAAGAGGGACAAGTTCGCTACGGATACGCGGCGATGATGCCCATATCCAACCGATTGCCCGAAGGTATGATGCGCGAGGTGGTTTTGGACAAAGACGGCAACATCGTCTATTCTCTCGATGGGCTTCAGTATCATCACTTACGCAGTTTGAACGATGAGTACTTCATCAACATGGACCGTAATGCGATTTTGGATGAGGACTTGAACGAAGTTTTCTCCACAACGAGCTCAGTAACGTTGGACGAAGAAGAAACGGTGGTTCTTGAACGTAACGGCAAGTATGGCGTCGTACATTATTCAGGCGTTGTCTTGGTTCCCTTTGAGTACGATTTCATCGATGGAAAGTTTTATAACGGCGTCACCTTTGCGACCTACGAAGGCGAAAGCGTGCTTGTGGGCACCAACGCCGCCGTCACCAATACAAATCACAAGGGCTATGCGGTGCCGGAAGACTTGTTCTATACGATGGAAGAACTCGATGGCGGTGCGACAGCTTATGAAATCACCTATTACGATTACGGCCTAAACGAGCGCTTGACGTTGGGTACAAATTACAACACTCTAACCACCATGAACCTCAACAATCCGTTTATGGACGTCAACATCCACTTTTTCGGGGGCCCTTCATGGAATCCCGATTATGAAAACGGCGCGTTCGTCGCCGTCACCGGCGAGTGATTCGTTGTAAAAACGCAACCATACAAAAACACCGCATTTTCGTTTTAGCGAAAACGCGGTGTTTTTTGGAGGTTCAGAGCTTGTTGGCGTTTCTTACGTAGCCGTTGACGAAGAGCACGAGAATGAAAAACAGAAAAATCAGCGGCAAGGCCATGTTGAAGCGCATGAGGTTTTCTTGGGAGCCGAAAACGCGCAGGAAAAACCCCGGGGCTTCGAAATCGGTTTGGTCGAGCAAAGAAAGGTACGAACTCCAAACGCCGATCAAAGAGAAGAGCTGAATCATCGAGAGCACGAAGAGAATGTTGCTTTGGCGCCGGTTCGCCCGGCTTGAGTGTGTGAGATGCTTGCGGCTTAAGTAGTCTTTGAAGTTGTTCATGTATTCTTCGGTGCCCTGCAAGGTCTCGTCGATGTGCCAAAGCGTTTCAATTTCGGCGTAGATGTTTTTGTTGTCGCTTTCGATGGCGCGCTTGAAATTGCTGTGGAACAGCGAGAGATGCTGAACCTTTTGGATGATGTTGTCGATGATTTGATTGAGGTCTTTCAAGGTTTTGGTCGAATGCTTGATGAGAATCTCCCGGTTGACATATTCCATCAGCGCATACATTTTGAGTGCATACATCCACATATACTGCATGTGGAACTGTATCGGCATGAAGCGGTCTTCATCGCTTGCCTCGCCTAAAAGAATGGTGTGGAAGCGTCCGTTGAAATAATAGACGGTGCCGTCTTTCAAGCGCACGGGATCGCCGTGGTAGTCCCGGCGTTCGGCGTGGTCGTTGAGCGTAAGAATTGGTTTTTCAAACGCCTCCAAACCGCCTTTTGGCGTTGAAAGCATGACGGTGAGGTTTCCGGTGTTCGTCTGTACAAAGACGGCGTCATCGTCGATGTGTTTCAAGCGGTATGATTCTTTGAGGAATTGATGGACGACCTTTAGCGTTTCGGTTTCGACCGCTTTTGCGTATTTTCCGATGGCGTCGGTTTCGTGTTCGCGCACCATCAAGTTGCGGACGGTGTTGTAAAGGTCGGATTTGTCCGCGGTTTCAGGCGTTTCAATCAATGTGCGGAGCTCCGGTTCGCTTATCTCCAGTCGTATCTTATAACACAGCAAGAAATATTGCGTGTGGCGGTCAAAAAGAAGCGAAACGTCCGTTTCGCCTTCGTCTAAAAACGTCTCCAAAGAATGGTTCTTTCGCACCATGAACTCCGGTTTTCGGAAATCTTCGCGCAGCGTTTCCATCGAAGGTTTTCGGATTGAAAGCGGAGTGAGCGATTGATAGGCGTTGCCGAGGTTTTGAAAAGACTTTAGCCACCGGGGGGCGTCCGCACTGTACGCGTCGATTGTGTCTTTTTGCATGGTGGTCCGGTTCAAAGTTTTCATGAACGTCAGCGAAAAGGTGAGAGGTTGCACGTTGTAAAACGTCAGGGTGTATTTAGAGGTAGGATTTTCCATGTCCGTCGAGGTACTCCTTCCTGAGGGGCTCTTTTCGGTAATCAAGAGTCAATTCTTCATCGATGGCGATATCTTTTAAAGCCACCAGGCGCATCGGGCAATGGCGGATTTCGACATTCGGATTCCGCGAATGGTTGATGAATCCGTATTTGGTGCGGATCGCCCGGACAAGCAAGGTGTTCTCGTCGATGGCGTTCCATTCGCCGTAAAGATGGTCGCCTTGTTCGTCGTAGAGCTTCTTCAGCGAATCGAAAAAGTCCCACGACATCCTTTGCCCGTCCAAATAGCCGAGCACACTTTCCTTGGCGAACTTGACCTCGGCGAAAAGCCCTTGCCCGTGGATGGGGCTTTTGGCGATGTAGGTGTTTTTGATGTTGTCGACGACCGGATAGCTCGTTTTCATAGTACCACCTTCTTTCCTTAATGGTCATTATACCACGCAAAGCGCCGCCCTGTCACAAAGAGTTCGAAACAGGCGTATATCTTCAAAGAAGTGAATAGGCTTCTCGTTTTGAACATACTTTTATTTCTTTTGTGATAGACTGAAACCAAAGGAGGATGGATATGGAACTCTTGCACAAAAACAAAGCACGCATCGAAGCGTTAAGCGCCTTCATGCGGGCCTTCAACGAAACCAAGGACGGGCGCGAGCGCAAGCAACTTTACGAAGAATACAAGGACCACATCCAAAGCGTTACCCCCGTCGATTTGTTCTACGTCGAACAATACCGCGAAGACACGCCTTTGGATGTGGCAACCATCAAGGCGCAGGCGAACAAGTTCGTAAACCTCTTTAGCGCCGGGCTCAAGCATCATGAAATGACGTCGCACAAGCACCCCTTTTTCCAAGCGCTCCTTGAAGAAAACGAGGCGATTCTTGAGCACCTTCGTTCGATGAAACCGTATTTCAAAAAGGATGCGGATCCAAACGTAGAAGAAGTGCGCAAGGATTTCGAGAAATGCCTGGATTTCGAAAAGAAGTTCGTCAAAAAGGAAAACATCCTGTTTCCGAACATGGAAAAAGGCGTCCCCTCGACAAAGCCTTTGGAAGTGATGTGGGCGCTTCACGACGATGCCCGGACGCTCATCAAGAAGATTTTGAACAAACTTGGAACAATCTCTTTAAAAGACCAAACGATGAAAGAGATCATCGGCGATTATTACTATTTGATCTACGGACTCACCCAGAAAGAACAAATGATTCTTTTCCCCGTCGCCGACAAAGCGCTTGATGAGAAGACGCTTGATGCCATGTACGAGGAAGCCTTCGAATACGGCTTCACCTTCTTAGAAAAAACGCCGCCCGAAACAGAGAGCGAGGACGAAAGCTTTGAAGACGGCTTCTTCAAAACCAAGACGGGCACCCTGTCGTTCAAGCAGCTTACGCTCCTTATGAACCATTTGCCCGTCGACATCACCTACGTCGACAAAAACGACCGCGTGCGCTATTTCAACGACCGCGCCGAACGGCATTTCCCAAGAAGCCCCTCGATCATCGGCCGGCTCGTCAAGCATTGCCATCCCCCAAAAAGCGTCGACATGGTCGAAAAAATCGTCGAGGCGTTCAAAAACGGACAAAAAGACACCGCCGAGTTTTGGATCACCTTCAAAGGCCGCTTTTTGCACATCCGCTATTTTGCCGTGCGCGATGAAGAAGGGAACTACGAAGGCGTGTTGGAGGCTTCGCAGGATGTCACCGACATCCGCGAGTTACAGGGCGAAAAACGACTTTTGGACTGGGAATGATTGCAAATAGCGAGTAAAATCTTCCACTAATTAGAAAGTGTATCGTTTCGGTGGGCCTCATTTCGTTTCCCTTTTACAATAGTAGGTGAAAGGAAGGATATCTATGAGCGAACTCATCAACAACAACCAAAAAGCCCGTCAGGAAAAACTGAAGGCTTTGATCAAAAGATTGCACGAAGGCGAAGACTTCGAAACCGTGAAACAAGAATTCGCCGAAGAATTCGGCAGCGTAAGCACCGAAGAAATCTCCCGCCTCGAACAGGCCTTGGTCGAAGAGGGCATGGAGGTCGAAGAGATTCAAAAGCTCTGCGATGTCCACGCCGACATCATGGGCACGGCGGTCGAAGACATACACGGCAAGAAAAAGCGTAGGAAAGGCCATCCTTTGCAAGTTTTGGAAATGGAGAACGAACGGATCGAGCGTTTGATCGACGAAGAAATCGTCCCCTACCTGAAACAGGAAGGGAACCACGCGATTTTGATGCTTCGCGTCGGCTTCGACCGCTTAAACGAAGTCAAGAAGCACTACGCCAGAAAAGAACAGTTGTTCTTCCCGTATCTTGAGGAAAAAGGCGTCACCGCGCCTCCGCGCGTCATGTGGGGCGTCGACGACGAGATCCGCGAGAAACTGAACGCGGTGCGCGAACTGTTGAACCAAGAAGGCACCACCGTCGCAGACGTCAAAGAACAAGCCGAAGCCGCCATCAAGCAAATCCGCGACATGGTCTTCAAAGAAAACAACATTTTGATTCCCTTGCTTGAAGAGAAACT
>PWFC01000039.1 GCA_003554025.1 Mollicutes bacterium | reverse complement strand
AAGCTCTTTTTGAGCCGTTCGACTTTGATTTCGCTGTCTTCGTCGTAAAAGTCGGAGAGGTTGCTCATCATTTTGCCGAGTTCGCCGCTTCGCTCGCCGACCGACATCATGCGGTTGAAAACGACTTCGCTTGCGTAGTGGTGCATGAACGAATTCGACATGTAATCGCCGCCGGTGACGCTTTTTTGGGCGTCGATCAACAGTTTTTGGTAGACTTTGTTGTTGATGACTTCGTAGGTGGTCTTCAAGGTGTCTTGAAGGGGAATGTGGTTTTTGAGCATTTCCGAGATGGTCGAGGCGATGCGGGAGAGGTTGTTCATTTTGACAAGTTCGCCAAAAAGCGGCATTCGGATGGCAAGCGCGCTCAGGGCGTATTGGAACCTATACGATTTTTTGTACGCGAACACGAGGCCTGCAATCGTCAAAAAGAGACCCGCAAGAATGTAAAGAATGTTTTCGCGCAAGAAGTTGCCCATGCCCATGAAAAACACCGTGACGCCGGGCAAATCGCCGCCTAAACCTTCGTACATGTCTTCAAACTGCGGCAGCACGCCGACCATCAAAAAGGCGGCGACGCCGATGGCGACGATGATGTAGACCAGGGGCATCATGACGGCCGATTTGATCGAGCTTTTGAGGCGGTGCTGCTTTTCGAAGTAGTCGACCGCTTCGGTCAAAACTTCGTCCAAATCGCCGACGTGTTCGCCGACGGCGATCATCGAGGTGAGGATTTTCGGAAATTCGCGGGGATAGTCCTTGAAGGCTTCCGAAAGCGTCGAGCCTCCGTTTACCGAGTAATAGACGCCGAAAAGGATGCGGCGGATGTTTTTGTTGGTTTGCTGGGTGGCGAGGATTTCACACGCTTCGTTCAATCGCACGCCGCTTCGAAGCAGGGAACTGAGCTGCTTGAGGTAAAAAATCAAATCCTGCTCGCCGATGACCTTGTTGAGCGTGATGCGGTTGAGCCGGCCGATCAAGCTTTTGTAGCGGTCGATTTCGATGGCGCGAAGGCCGTTTTCAAACAAAAACTGATCGACGATGGCTTTTGAGGGGCCCTCGGCGGTGCCTTTGACGATTTTGCCGTCTTTCATCCGTTTGGCTTTGTACTTATAATCGTTGATTTGCATGGCCACTCTCCTAACCTAGTCGAGTCCGAGTTTCAAAATCTCTTCGACGGTGGTCACGCCGTCTTTGATTTTATCGAGTCCCGCCTCGACAAGCAGTCTTGTGCCGTCTTTGCGGGCCTGTTCTAAGATGAGGTATTCCTTTTCGTTGTTGGAGATCATCTTGGCGATTTGGTCGTTGACGTCCAAAATCTCGAAAACCGCCGTCCGGCCGCGATAGCCTTTGTTGTTGCAGCTTGAACAGCCGACGGCGCGTTTGACGGTCGGGATTTCGACGTTGTGCTTTTTGAAGATTTCTTTTTCGTTTTCCGTGGGTTCTTCGCTTTTGGCGCACACCTTGCAGACACGGCGCACGAGCCTTTGGGCGACGACGCCGCTTAAGGAAGAGGCGACGAGGAAGGGGTCGATGCCCATGTCGATTAAGCGGCCGATGGTCTTTACGGCGCTGTTGGTGTGAATGGTCGAGAGGACGAGGTGTCCCGTCAAGGCGGCTTTTACGGAGATCTGAGCGGTGTCGACGTCGCGAATCTCCCCGATCATGATGGTATCGGGGTCTTGACGGAGTATCGAACGGAGGGCGTTGGCGAAGGTGAAGTTGATGTCGGGGTTGACGTTCACCTGGTTGATGCCTTCAAGTTCGATCTCGACAGGGTCTTCAACGGTGATCAAGTTGTCCTCGGGAGAATTGAGCTGGTCTAGGCAGGCATAAAGCGAGGTGGTCTTACCGCTACCGGTAGGTCCGCTCACCAATACGATGCCATTAGGTCTCTTAATCAGCCGCATGAAACGTCTTTGTTCGGTTTGCGTCATGCCTAGGCGGTCGATGCCTTTTGAGTCGCGCGTCAAGTCCAGGACACGCATGACGCATTTCTCGCCGCGGACGGTCGGAAGGGTCGAAATACGCAAATCTACGGGCCGTCCTTCAAGCACCGTCTTAATCCTTCCGTCCTGCGGGTTTCTTGTGTCTGTGATGTCCATGTGCGACATGACCTTGATCCGCGAAATCAGCTTCGGCAGCACGACTTTCGGCAAGAGCCTTTCGGTCGTCAAAACGCCGTCGATGCGGTAACGGATTTTGAATTCGATGTCGGTGGGGTCGATATGGATGTCGCTCGCTTCCGATTTGACGGCGGTAAGAAGAATCTGGTTGACCAGCTGAATGATGGGCGAATCCGAAGCGTCTTGTTCGGGTTCTTTGACCATCTCTTCGTAAAACTTCTCGTCTTCTTTCTTTTCCTTGTCTACCTCGATGCCGAGCGATTTGAGGGTTTTGGTGAATCCGTAGTAACGGGCGATGGCCGTCTCGATGTCGTTTTGGGTCGCAAGAACGGTCTCGACGTTCATCCCCGTTTTCAAACGGACGTTTTCGATGGTCGGAAAATCGAGCGGGTCGTTGGTCGCGATGACGAGCCTGCGCCCGCTGATGTTGACGGGCATGATTTTCGCTTTGGTGACGAAATCTTCATCAAGCAGTTTCAAAACATGGTCGTCGACAAAAATCATTCCCAGATTGACGCGTTTGATGCCCAAGCTGTCGCTGAGCGCGTCGACAATCTGCGAATCGCTGCAATAGCCGAAACGGATCAACGCTTCGCCGATTTTTTCACCGCGGTCCCTTTTCCTTAGCGCCTCTTCGATTTCTTCTTCGGTGACGACGCCTTCGTCAACCAAAACATCCCCTAAACGTTTTGGAGATTTTTTAGCCATGGTGGTTCACTCCCTTGCCTAATCCACTGGCGGATAATATTCGAACACGACGACGAAGTCGTCGATTTTTTCTCCGTAAATGTTGTAAATTTCGCGCGTGACGATGACGATCATTCCATCTTCTGGGACGGGAATCTGTTCTTTAGTGACGACCACGTCGTCAAGGTAGGGCGCGCCGATGAATTGCGCCCTTAGCGTGTTTTCGTCTTGGGCGGAAAACCGCACCTCGTAATTCATTGAACAATCGTTTTCGACGACAAAATCATAATCGACGCGGCGGTTGACGCGCACGTTGCGCCCGAAATAGGGATAATTGTCGATGGAATATCTTGTGAAGTCGATTTGCGGGTTGTAATGGCGTTCTTGAATCTGAATGCAGGTTGGAACGAGCAAATCCTGCATGATCGAGCCGACCATGTCGAGTTCCGATGAAGTATAGTGCGGTCCGAAGTTATCAAGCACGCTGAAGGATTCGCCCGGGGACAAGGTGACGCGTCCGTTTTCAAAATCGCCTTCGATTTTTTCAATAAGATCTTCCGCGTTTACGCTATGAACGACCGGCATGGTGACATCTTGCAACGTCGTTATGACTTCTTCTTCGTTGACGAAATAGTCGCTGAATTCATGGCGCGACCATTCAGTGAGCATCGAAGCGTCTTCAAGCACATCGTCGATCAAGGCGTCCAAATCGAACAAGTCGCGCCGTCCTTCCATGAAATCCATTTGCGTGATTTCCATGTCGATGGTGTCTAGGGCCGTCGGCGAATAGCTGACGTAAAGGTCGTTGGCTCTACCATCTCGCGCATCGTCCATCGAAGCGCCGATATCGAAAGTGATCAAATCGCGGTCGAAAGTGTAATAATACCCTTGATAGCCCGCTTCAAAGGTGATGTCTTCATCATCTAGCCAGCGGTTGACGCTGTCGCGCACCTTTTCTTCGGCTTCGCTTTCGGTGAGTCCGCCGACATAGACGCTCCCTACAAGCGTATTTTCCGAATAAACGCCGATGTTGAAACCGGTAACCATAAAATAAAAAACCACAAGGCTTCCCGCCCCGATGGCGAGAACGAAAATCGTGTATACGAGATAGCCTATGTTGCTGTTTAAAAGCCTAGAAAACATATTACCACCTATTTCGCGGGTTTTCTTCATTATACAACACAAGAGCGCATTTGACAAAGGGCATTTTCACTTGAAAAAACCCTTTCCGCTATTAGCATGTCGTTTTATTTGTGGTATAATAATAATAACTTACTAAATGAGGGTGGTGAGGTTTGTGAACAGCAAAGGCGTGACCCTTGTCGAACTCATGGCGGTCATCATTGTCGCTTCGATCATTCTTTTTCCCATGCTTGGCGGTTTCATCGCCAACCTTGATGTCAACGAACGCATGCACAACCGCCGCGCCGCCTCAAGCCTCGGCGACACCACCATCGAAGCATTTTCCAAAGTGCACTTCGACAATTTGTACAATCATTTGAACGGAGAACCTCTCGCCGAAATCGACGCAGACGACTGCGCCCTTTTCACCATCGATGTCGACGACCCCTTCCGATTGATGGGCAGTGACGAAGTCTGTGGGATGATTTTCGATCAAATGTGGAGCAACATCACCTTTGAAGAAGACGCTTTCCGCGTTTTCATCGCTTCAAATCAGATCGATGAAAACGATTGGGAGACCATCGAAGCGATGGACGTCCCCGACAAAGTGCTCGCCGCAATCGAAGCGCTTGATGAAACCGAACGCGCGGACGAAAACTTCTTGAACATGTTCGTGTGGATGGAATACGACGCCGATTACAACCTTTCCTTATTGGTGGAAGGGGATGTGAGCCGTGACTAAAGAACACCTCAAGCAAAAAGGGATGACCCTCATCGAACTCCTCATTTCCATCTCCATCGGTAGTTTTGTGATGATTATGCTGATGAACATTTTATCGACAACGCTCATCAGCCGCAATTATATGGACCACGAAAACCGCTTGTTGCAAGAATCCTACCATATCTCCGAGTTCCTTCAAGCCCAAATATTCGACATGGGCGTGCGCTCGATTGAAACCATCGTCCAAGACGAAAACGACCAAATCTTGCAGCTGAATCACGAATACGATTTGCGCACCGACCCGTATTCCGGCGTCATCTACCGCGATTACAGCAACAAAGAATCCTACGTCTTGCATTTCGACATGGTCAACAAGTCCCTCTACTACGGACCCGAAGAATACTTTGACTTCGGCAACCGCCAGTTTCTCGACCGCGAGGCCTACCGCGTAAACAGCCCCGATGTCGAGGTCGAACCGGGCACGACCGACGACCCGGTCACCATTCTCGATTACACCTGCGTCGCCGAAGCCGAGTTTCAAGGCGGCGAAGTCAAATGCGCAAGCGCCATCATCAACTTGAAAATCACGTTGACGTTCACCATCGAAAACCGACCGATTTTCAGGCCCAAAACCTATCAGTCGACCATTGTTTTTTAGGAGGGTTGCCCCATGCGAAACCAAAAAGGCAGCGTCATGACCGTAGCGATCATCGTCATCGCCATCCTGTCTTTTTCCTTGACTTCGCTTTCGGCCTACACCTTCCGTACGGCGTCGAACACCAACCGCGTCGTCGAAGGCAACTACAGCGACAACCGCGCCAAGCGCGCCGTTTCGCAAGCGATCAACGACCTTGAACGGGAGATGAACGCTTTGATCGAAGAACACGGCGTCGCCGCTTTCAACGATTTTGAAGACAACTATTACGACGTCGACATCATCGAAGCCATCGAAGCCGATTCGGGCACGACCATCGAAGAAACGGAAACCTTCAAAGAAGACGACATCGTCGTGCGCACCTACCGCGTCTCCTATACCGTCGACGATACGAAGGACATGGTCCGCTACCTCTACCTTACCAACCACGGCATCGAATACGAAGAATACGACGCCTTCTCCTTCTCCATCGGCACGAACGAGGACGTCGTCGTTAACGGCGGCCAATATCTCGATGCGACCGAACTCTACGGGCGCAGAATATTCGCCGGGTTCAACACCGTCTACCGCGACTTCGACGGCTTTTATCACCCCACCGAAGGGACGCTTGGGGGCACCTACAATTTCCCAAGCGGCGATGACGCGCAGTTCGTCACCCGCGAATACCGTGAATGCAGTCCCGAGGGCAACTGCTTGAACGTCGACGGGGAAGAAAACAACGTCATTTTGGACCGCGATCAGTATTTCTCCGAAGAACAGGACCGCGACAAATTCTTCACCGACATTTTCAGCGGATTCAATCTCATGGATTATTACTACCAAACCCTCAACGCCGAAGTCGACGCCAGCCAGCGCATCACCGCAGACAATTATTATTCCCTGCTCACAAGCGATGCGAACGACGGCGTTTTGGGCGAACTTGAAGGCGACCTTACCGTGAACGAAACCCACACTCTAAGCGAAGACACCATCAAAGACGGCGATTTGACCATCGACATCGAAGGCAACAACCTCGAACTGAACGGCCACAGTCTCGTCGTCCTCGGCGACCTCCATATAGATAGCCTCGCCGAGATTAACGGACCCGGCCAAATCTTCATCTACGGCGATGCGACATTCGAAAACGACCGCGATATGAAAGTGACCGCAAACCTTTACGCAACCGGCGACATCCACGTTCAATTCGACAGCGAAACCGGTTTTGAAATCGTCGCACAAGGCCAAGCGAACGAAGGTTTCGGCCTCTTCGCAAACGGCCATGTCCTCATCGATTACTCGAGAACGTTCGCCCATCAAAGCGGCGTGCGCATGTCGCTATTCGTTTTTGCTCGCCAATCCGTCCTAATCAACGCCTCTCTTGACCGAATGGCCTTTGGCGGCGCCATCTACGCTCAAGGCCAAGGCGACCCGCTGCCAAACTTCTACATCGACGAAGACGACGAAGAAGTTCCCTTCCGGGGCATTTGGATCAACAGCTACAACGGCACCATCGACCTTGAGGACGGTTCCTCCGACCCCGGCGATGGCGGCGACAACGGCGGGGGCGGCGGCGGACCTCCGGGCAACCCCGGCGCGAACCCGGGCGGCGGCAGGCCTCCGGGCGCAGGCCTTCCGGGCCAAGGTGGCGGCGACCACACGTTCAGCTTCAATTCGCTTTATCAAAGCACGCCCGGACAAAGTCCTTCCGACAACTTGCGGGAATCCTTCGACAACCTTCCGGAATTTTCCAAGCTGGTTCTTTATCCGGAACCCGACAAACTGAATTCGGAGAAGAGCACGTTCATGTATGAAACCCGCGAATAAAAATAAGCTCCCGAATCGAACATTCGGGAGCTTTTTCCATGGGGTTTATTCTTCAAGCAAATCTTTGTATTTCACGCGGGGCTTGCGCGCCGCCTGCGCTTCGTCAAGACGCCTTACAGGCGTCGAATACGGAGCGTTTTTCAAAATCTCGGGGTCCTCTTTCGCTTCTTTGGCGACTTTCAACATGGCGTCGATGAAGGCGTCCAGAGTTTGTTTGGATTCGTTTTCCGTGGGTTCGACCATCATCGTTTCCTTGAACAAAAGCGGGAAATACACGGTCGGCGGATGGATGTCGAAATCGAGGAGGCGCTTGGCGATATCGAGCGTGCGCACGTCGATCGATTCGTCTTTGAGGCCGTCGAAGACGAACTCGTGCTTGCAAACCTTGTCGACGGGGAGCTTGTATACGCTTTTGAGGGCGTCCTTGACGTAGTTCGCGTTCAAGGTGCTCATCTTCGCGATTTCCTTCATCCGTTCTTTGCCGTTTGTAAGCAAGTAGGCGTACGCTTTGATCACGACGCCGATGTTTCCGAGGAAATGGCTGATCTGTCCGATCGATCGCTTGCCTTTTCCATCGATTAAGTAAAGGTCGCCGGCCTTGCGGACAACGGGCGCGGGGAGGAAGGGCTCGAGTTCTTTGGTGACGCCGACTGGGCCGCTTCCGGGTCCGCCGCCTCCATGGGGCGTCGAGAAAGTCTTGTGCAAGTTGATGTGGGTGATGTCGAAGCCCATATCGCCCGGACGGGCGATGCCAAGAAGCGGATTCAAGTTCGCGCCGTCGTAATAAAGGAGTCCGCCGGCTTCGTGGACAAGACGCGATATTTCAAGAATGTCCTTTTCGAACATGCCGATGGTGTTCGGGTTGGTCAACATGATGCCGGCGACTTCGTCGTCGAGCACTTCTTTTAAGTCGGGGATGTTGACGGTGCCGTCGCTTTCGTTCGATTTCACTTCAACGACTTCGAAGCCCGAGACGGAGGCGCTGGCCGGATTGGTGCCGTGGGCCGAATCGGGGACGATGATTTTTTTGCGTTTATGATCGCCGCGCGATTCGTGGTAGGCTTTGATGATCATCAAGCCCACATGCTCGCCGTGTGCGCCGGCGAAGGGGTTGAGCGAGTATTTCGAAAGCCCGCTGATTTCAGAAAGCATCTTTTGGGTTTCGTGGTAAATCTTCAACACGCCCTGTACGGTTTCAACGGGTTGATAGGGGTGTAACGTTGTGAAATTCTCGTGCGAAGAAACCTCTAGGTTGATTTTCGGGTTGTATTTCATCGTGCAAGAACCTAAGGGGTAAAAGCCTTTTTCGATGCCGTGGTTTTTGAAACTGACGTTGGTGTAGTGCCTGACGACGTCGAATTCGCTCACTTCGGGAAGCTGCGGGCAATCGGCGCGCTTGTATTTGTCGTTAAGTTCGTAGTGTTTGATCGGACTTTTTGGCAATGTGTAGCCTTTGCGTCCTTCTTGCGATTTTTCGAATATCAACTGGCCATAGTATACGGACATTTTATAACTCCCCCAGTGTGCGGATGAGTTCATCCATTTGTGCTTTGGTGCGTTTTTCGGTGACCGCGAAGGTGACAAGACCTTCTTTGTTTTCGTCGAAGCGCGCTTGCGAGAGTGGGCCTAAATAGCCTTTTTCCCTAAGGGCGCGGTTCATCTTTTCGACATCGAGGGTGGTCTTCAAAGTGAACTCTTTGAAAAACGGCTTGTCGAAGGCCTTTTCAAACTGCGGAAGCTTCAGCAGCATGTCGTGGAGGTAATGCGCGTGGTTGTAGGAAATCTGCTGGGCCTCGTACACGCCTTTTTTGCCCATGGTCGCCATGTAGATGGTCACGAAAAGCGCCATCAAGCTTTGGTTCGAACAGATGTTCGAATTCGCCTTTTCCCGGCGGATGTGCTGTTCGCGCGCTTGCAGGGTGAGCACGTAGGCGCGCTTTCCATCGACGTCTTCGGTGACGCCGCAAATGCGGCCCGGCATTTTGCGCATCAGTTTTTTCGTGGTCGCCATGTAGCCGATGTAGGGGCCGCCGAAAGAAAGCGGAACGCCAAGCGATTGCGCCTCGCCGATGGCGATGTCGACGCCGTGTTCGGCGGGGGTTTTTAGATGCGTGAGCGTCGAGGGGTCGTGGTTCATGATGAAAAGGGCCTTCTGTTCTTTCAGCGTGTCGCTGTAGCCTTCAAAATCTTCGATGACGCCATAGACGTTCGGGTTTTGCACAATCATGCCGGCGGTGTCGCCGTCAAGTTTGTTTTTCATGTCATCAAAATCGGTCGCGCCGTCTTTTTCGTCGACGACGACAATGTCAATGCCGCGATAGTGTGCATACGTCTTGACGACTTCGACGACGTTGGGGTTGACGGTGGCGCTGATCAAAACGCGCTTCTTCTTGCGTACGCCGGCCGCCATGAACATCGCTTCCGCGGTGGCGGTGGCGCCGTCGTACATCGAAGCGTTTGATACATGCATGCCGGTAAGCTGACAAATCATGCTTTGGTATTCGAAAATGTATTGGAGGGTGCCTTGCGACACCTCCGGCTGATACGGAGTGTAGGCGGTCATGAATTCTTGGCGCTCGGTCAGATACGGGATGATGCTCGGTGTGTAATGGTCGTACGCGCCCGCGCCCATAAACGGTATGAGCGGTTCGTTCATGCCGGCTACCTTTTTGAAATGTTCGCGAAGCTCTAACTCCGAATGCGAACTTGGGATGTCTATTTCGCATTGTTTGAGCTCGTCCGGGATTTCCGCAAACAAGTCGTCGATCGAATCCACGCCGATGGTTTTCAGCATTTCATCGATGTCTTGGTGGGTATGCGGCAAATACTTAAACATCAAGGAGCCTCCTATTCTTTGCTCATGTTTTCGTACTCTTCAGCGCTCATAAGGCTGTCGAGTTCGCTTTCATCGTCGAGTTCAATTTTGACGATCCAGTTTTCGTAGGGATCTTCGTTCAGCAATTCCGGAGAATCCTCAAGGTCTTCGTTGACGCTCACGACAACGCCGCTAACGGGCGCCATGACGTCGGATGCGGCTTTGACGGATTCGATGGCGGCGAATTCTTCGCCTTGCGAGAGTTCGTCGCTTTCTTCGGGAAGTTCGATGAACACGATTTCGCCTAGCGCATCTTGCGCATAGTCGGTGATGCCGATGTAAGCGTAGCCTTTTTCAACCTTGACCCATTCATGGGTTTCCGTGTAATAAAGATTCTTGGGGAATTTCATACGATCACTCCTATTCATTATTTTTGTCTTTTATCGTAAAACTGCTTGTTTCTGACTTTGGCGCGCACAAAACGCTTGCGGACCTTGACGGAAAGTTCGGCGCCTTTCTTGGTGTGCGGCTTTTCAACGAGCGCCATCGCGACGGCCTTGCCAAGTGATGGGGCCAAGTATCCGCTGGTGACATGGCCAACTTTCGCTTCGCCGGCAAAAACTTCATAGCCTTCGCGGATGATGCCTTTGTCGATCAGTTCTAGTCCGACGACGCGGCGTTTTAGCCCTTCGGACTTCTGTTCAACCAATGCGTCTTTGCCGAGGAAATCTTCTTTGTCTAAGTCGACCGCAAAACCGTATCCGGCTTCAAGCGGGGTGATGTCTTTGGAGATTTCGTGGCCGTATAAGGGCAAAGCGACTTCGAAACGCAACGTATCGCGGCAACCAAGCCCGCAAGGCAACAGTGCGTCGTTTTCTTCAAGCAAACGCGTGAACAAGGCGCGAACGGCCTCATGATCGCCATAGATTTCAAAACCGTCCTCTCCGGTGTAGCCGGTTCTTGAGACGAGAAACTCTTCGCCGTTTACGACGATTTCGTCAAACGTGAAAAAGCGGATGTCTTTCAAATTCGTTTCGGTGTAGCGTTGCAAAATTTCTTCCGCTTTTGGCCCTTGCAAGGCGATTTCGCTATATTCTTCGGTCTTGTTCAAAACGGTCGCGTCAAACGTGTTTTGTTTTTGCAGCCATGCGAAATCTTTGTCGGTGTTGGCCGCGTTGACAACCAAAAGATAGTGCTGGTCGTTGTGCTTATAGACCAAAAAGTCGTCGACGACGCCTCCGTCTTCGTAGCACATGAATCCGTAAAGAATCTGTTTTGCGGTCATCTTTCGAACGTTGTTGGTGAAGATATAATCGACAAAATCCGTCGCCTCTTTTCCAAGGACGACGATTTCGCCCATATGAGAAACGTCAAAAACGCCGGCTTGTTTGCGAACGGCGTGGTGTTCTTCTTTCAGTGAAGAATACGATACCGGCATGTCGAACCCGGCGTACTCGGTCATTTTGGCGCCCAAGCGAATGTGTTCTCCATGCAGTGCGGTCTTTTTCATGAACGACTTCCTTTCTGAACCGTCGTTTTTGCAAAAAAAACGACAAATATTGTAAGCCCTAACAGTTACTAATTATAGACCATAACGGCGTCATTGGCAAGCGCCTGCAACGACAAATTCATTTCTTTTTGCGGTCGTTTGGGTGTTTGATTATCCTCTTGTGTGTGCTAATATAAAATGATAGGGGATAAAGAGGAGTGAATGTATGCGCAATATATATAAGGACACCTTCACCGTCGTTGCCATTTATGTCATCTTCGGCGTTGCATGGATTGTCTTGTCGGACTGGCTTCTTTTAACCTTGCGCCCGGATTTGGACGATTTTTATTATTTCAGCCTTGTCAAAGGGCTGATTTTTGTCGCGCTTTCCGCGGCCATCATTTTCTTTACCCTGCGCTTTCAAGAAAAACGTCGCGAGCGTTTAAAGAAAAATTTAGACGCGCAAACGAACACCTTGAAAAACTACGAAGAGATGCTTTCCCTTCAAAAAAGCATGCTCCACACGCTCATCGACGAAGCGCCGCTCCCCATCATGCTGCACTCTGAAAACCAACAAATCCTTCGCATCAGCAAACATTTCCGCGACACAACCGGCTATGGCATCGCCGAAATCCCGACCATACGCGCCTGGGTCGAGCGGGCCTACACGCAAAAGCGCGAAGAAATCTATGAGCACATCCTGCGTTCCTACGACCACAAGAAAAACACCTACGAAGGGACGTTCACCATATCCACGAAAAACAGCGAACGCCGCTATTGGGATTGGTACTCCGCCTACATTGGCCGCGACGAACAAGGGCTCCGCAATTACGTCGCCATCGCCATTGACATCACCGAGCAAAAACAAAAAGAAAAAAACCTTGAACACCTGAGTTTCCACGACGATCTGACCAACCTTTACAACCGTCGCTATTACAACCAAATCCTAGAAATTTACGCCGACAAAAAAGGAAGCGGAGTCTTCCTAGCCGACATCAACGGCTTGAAACTCGTCAACGACGTCTTCGGCCACCATGAAGGGGACAAACTCCTCCGCGAATTCGCACAACTCTTGCGCGAACATCTCCCAAAAGACAGCCTCATCGCCCGCATCGGCGGCGACGAGTTTGTGGCCGTCATCCCCAAATTCGACAGCCGCAACATCAAAAAGACCATTCATTCCATTCGCAGCAAAATCAAACGGTCGGCCTCCGAATCCCCTTTCCTCTCCGCCGCCTTCGGCTACAGCAAAAAACACGACCACACAACCCTCAAACAATCTTTTCGGCGCGCGGAGAACATGCTTTACAAAGACAAGATCCACGAATACCACCAACAGACCCGCAGTGTCGTCTCCGCGCTTTTAGACAAGCTTTACGAACACACAGACGAAACGGAGAACCACTTGAAACGGTTAAGAAACCTCGCCATCCAGTTCACCCGTAAGATGCCGCTTTCGCCGCAAGACAAGCGCGAACTCTACATGCTTGTCGATTTGCACGATATCGGAAAAATCAGCATCGACAAAGACATCTTCAACCCTGAAACTTCCTTGGACATCGACCAACGCGAAGAACTAAAACGACACCCGGAAATCGGCTACCGCATCGCCAACGCGCTACCAAGACTCAAAAACGTCGCCTATTCCATCCTGACTCATCACGAAAACTACGACGGTTCCGGCTACCCTTTCGGCCTCAAGGAAGATGAAATCCCGCTTGCGGCTCGCATTTTGCGCATTCTTGACGATTACGACGAACTCACCGACGCCGATCAAGGCGGCAAAACTAAAAAAGAAGCGCTCAAGACGCTTCTTTCGAAAAAGAATTCCTTTTATGACGGCAAGCTTTTGGACACGTTTTGCGAAGCGATGAAGGCATAAAAAAATACCAGCAGTCGGATTCGAACCGACACGGACTAACGTCCACCAGATTTTGAGTCTAGCGCGTCTACCAGTTCCGCCATGCTGGCCTATTAGGTATTATAACAAATCTTTGCAAAAAAGAAACGGTTCACGTTTCTTTTTTTTGATTTTTTTCACGAGCTTCCTGGTACGCCTCGTTGTATTCGCATTTGAACGTGTCGATGACCTTCTCAAGGTGGTGCACGGTGTAAATGCGCGCGAGGTTTTCGTCTTTGTGCACGATTGCCTCGTAGATGCGCTTGTGGGACCCGACACGATCGTAAGCGGAAGGTTCGGTCACCTTGGTGTATTTCGGACGGAGCGTCTTTTGCAAAACGTCCCAAATGATTAGGTGGATGTTGTGCAAAAAACGGTTTTTCGAGTACTTTGAAACGAGGAGATGGAATTTTTTGTCGAGTTCGAAAAAATCGTCGTCTTCTTCCAAATGCTCCATGCGGTCGATAATTTTTCCGAGCTTGCGCACGCCGGCTTCGGTGATGTTTTGCGTGCAAAGCTGCACGCTCAAAGAATCGAGCGCGCGACGGATTTCCATGAGTTCGAGATAATCCGTGTTGTGAAGAAGCGTCGGCGTGAACACCGAAAGGTAGTTGTCGTTTTTCGGCTTGTTCACATAGGTTCCGCCACCTTTTTTCTTGTGCACAAGGCCGATGGCGGAGAGCTTTTCAATGCCCGCACGCACGCTCACACGGCTTACCTTCAACGTTTCACCAAGTTGCGCTTCCGAAGGAAGACGCTCGCCGGGCTTGTATTCGCCGCTGATAATCAGTTCTTCTATATAATCGTAAACCTTTTGGCTTTTGCTTTTTCTTTTCATAGCGTATCCTCCTACCATAACGTCAAGGACATTATAGCATATCGCCGGCGGAAAACAAACAACTTATAATACAACATTTTTCCATTCAAGAAAAAAACCCTCTGCTGTAGAGGGTTTTCGCGTTATTTCTTCTTGTCGAATCTGCAAGTGTCATAGCCGAAAATCCTATAGATGGCGCACCAACTGATGGCGGCGGTGACCCCTAGGATTACGGCCGGAATCAAGAGCCAAAGCCAAACTCCCTGAAAGATTGCGGCCAAAACGATTAGGACAATGGCGACGATGTAGCGAATCGTTTGATCGACTTTTCCGACGTTAGTTTTCATGTTCAACACCTCTTTATTAGTTTGTTTTTTCACACTTGATTTGATTGCAGGCAATCTGCAAGGGGTCCCATACCGGGGAGAAAGGTGGCGCGTAGGCCAAATCGAGACCGGCGAATTCGTCCGCCGCCATGTTCGCGTGCAGGGCCGCGGCCATAACGTTGATGCGGTGGGCAACGCCTTTTTCGCCAACCATCTGCGCCCCTAAAAGACGGCAGTTGTCGGGGTTGTAAAACACCTTGACCTTCATTTTCTTCATGCCGGGGTAATAGCCGGCGTGCGAAGGCGCATCGATGGTCACGCTGTCAATGGAAAGCCCCGCTTCTTCAGCTTCTCGCTTGCCGATCCCGGTTTTGGCGGCTTCTAAGGACAACGCCTTTAAGACGGTCGAACCGACGACGCCTTCAAAACGTTTGTCTTCGCCCGCAATCTGGTGGGCGACCACGCGGCCGCACTTGTTTGCGTGCGTCCCTAGTGGGATGTAGGCGCTACGCTTGGTGATGCGATGAGGCACGCTCGCACAATCGCCGGCGGCGTAAATCGAATCGACGGAAGTTTCCATTTTGTCGTTCACTTCGATGGCGCCGTTTGCAAGGCGTTTAATGTCCGTGTGCGCCAAAAAGTCGGTGTTCGGGCGCACCCCGACGGCCTCAACGACCAAGTCGGCGTCGATTGACGAAGCGTCGGTGCGTAGAGAAACGCTATTTTCCCTTTCTTCATAAGCGTTCAAAGTTTCGCCCAAATAAAGCTTGACACCGGCTTCTTGTAAAGCGTCTTTTACCACCTCGGCGATGTCTTCGTCGAACCCGGGCAAAATGCGATCCTCGCGTTCGACCAAACGCACATCTTTGTTCAGTTCGACCAGCGCTTCAGCGACCTCGATTCCGATATAACCGCCGCCAACCACGGCGACTTTGCGGACGTTTTTGCGATGCAAAGCCTCTTTGAGCATTCTTGCGTCTTGCAAAGAGTTCAATTTGTGGATGTTTTCGTTGGCACGCCCGGGAACGTCTAAGCGAATCGCCGAGGCTCCGCTAGCCACCAGCAAAGAATCGTAGGGGACGCGAATTTCGACTTGTTTGGGCGTGCGCACAAGGACTTCTTTCTTGTCGGGATGGACGCGCAATACTTTGTGGTTCGTGTGCACGTTCACGCCTCGTTTTTGAAAGGCTTGGGCGCTGCGCGCTATGAGTGAATCGGCGTCTTTGATGACGTCGCTCAAATAATAAGGCATTCCGCAGGCGCCATAGCTCACGTCTTCGCCTTGTTCGTAAACGTCGATTTGGACATCGCTGCGCAAACGTTTGAGCTTGCTTGCGGCGCTCATTCCGGCGGCGACACCGCCGATGATCACAAAACGCATGGTATCCCTCCTTACTTGTATTGTACCACACACACGCACTATGCAAGGGAAATTCACAAGAAAAACGCCCGGAATCCGGACGTTTAGTGGCTCAAGGCGGTTTCTTTGAATTGGTTCGTGTAAAGCTGGTAATAATGGGCGCGGTTGTTCAGCAGTTCTTCGTGGGACCCCGCTTCGATGATCTTGCCGTGTTCCAACACCAAAATCTTGTCGGCGTTCACGATGGTTGAAAGGCGATGGGCGATGACAAACGATGTTCTTCCGCGCATGATGACCTCGATGGCTTTTTGAATCTTTTGTTCGGTCGCGGTGTCGACCGAACTTGTGGCTTCATCGAGAATCAGGATGGCGGGGTCTTTGATGAGCGCCCGGGCGAAGCTGATCAGCTGTTTTTGCCCGACGCTAAGACGGGAACCGCCCTCTTGTACTTCTGTGTCGTAGCCTTCGGCGAACGATTCGATAAACTCGTGCGCGCCGACTAGTTTCGCCGCTTCGATGATTTCCGCTTCGCTTGCTTCTAGGTTGCCGTAACGGATGTTTTCACGGATGGTGCCGCTGAATAGATGCGGCGATTGGAGCACGTAGCCCAAATGGCCGTGCAACCAGCTGAGCGAGCGCTCTTTATAGTCCTTGCCGTCGATGAGAATTCGGCCCTGCGTCGGTTCGTAGAAACGGCAAATCAAATTGACGATGGTGCTTTTCCCGGCGCCTGTGTGCCCGACCAAAGCGACCGACTCGCCGGCTTTTACTTGCAAGTTGAAATTGTCCAAAACCCGTTCGCCTTTTTTGTATTTGAAGGAGATGTTCTCAAACGTAACGTCCCCATGAAGCGGTTCCCAGTTTTCCTTTTTTGGCTCCAAAATCGTGCCGTAACGCTCGACGACTTCGGGGGTGTCTTTGATGTCGGGGTCGGCGTCGATCAAGCCGACGACGCGTTCGGCGCTCGCTTGGGCTTGCTGGAAATGGGCGATTGTGTTCGCCAGTTGCATGATCGGGTCGAAAAACTGCCCCACATAGCTGACAAAGACGTACAGCAATCCTACCTGAATCACCTGGTCGCGGACATCAAGCCCGCCATAATAAAAGACGAGCGCGGTAGCGATGGCGGCGATGAACAAGATGGTTGGAAAATAGAGTCCCGCAAACATGGCCGCGCGGATCGAGTGTTTTTTCATGCGCGAGGTGAGCCTGTCGAAATCCTGGTAGTTGCTTTCTTCTAACACGAGCGTCTTGGTGGTTTTTGCCCCGCCGATGCCTTCGTTGAAGGCGCCTGTGATTTTTGAGTTCTGCTTGCGGATATTCCGGAAAGCCTTCAAAATTTTCCGACGGAAATACAGGCTCAAATACACCAATATCGGCAAGACGCTCAAGACGATGAGCGCGAGCTGCCAGTTCAAAACAAGCATCACGACCGCAAGGCCGATCATCATCAATCCCCCCCACGTGATGTCGATGAGCCCCCAAGAGATCATGTCGGATAGTTGCCTCGAATCGCTGGTCATTCTCGCCATGATCCATCCTGCGGGGGTGCGGTCGTAATAGGAAAACGGAAGTTCCTGAAGCTTCTTGAACGCCTTTTGCCGAATGGCGTAGGCCAGGTGGTTTTGCACTTTCTCGGCGAAATAGATGAACGTGAAGACCAGCGTCCCCATCGCCGCCATGAACAAGACGTAGACGCCGATGAAATAAGGAAGCATCGAGAGGTCCTCGTTTTCGATGATGTAATCGATTCCATAGCGGTTAATGAGCGGATAAGCCAAATCGGCGACGGCCAAAAAGACCCCGCAAAGGACGACGATGATCGCATAACGCCTCAAGGGCTTCATAAAGGAAAATATCCGTTTCCACGTTTTCGTGTCAAATTCTTTTTTTGTGTACGTTTCTTCTTCAAATTGTTGCATCTTCATCGCCTCCTTTATGCGCTTCGAATTCTTGGGCGATTTTTGTTTGCTGATGATAGAGTTCCGCATACAATCCGCCTTCGGCCAACAACGTTTCGTGGGTGCCTTGGGCGATGATTTCGCCTTGGTCCAACACGATGATTTTGTCCGCTTCCATGGCGGTGGTGATGCGGTGGGTGATGATGAATACGGTGGTGTTTTGCCAATGCTTGTATAGCGCGCGGCGTATTTGGATGTCGGTTTCGGTGTCAACGGCGCTTAGGGAATCGTCGAAAATGAGGACGGGCTTGGTGTCAAGAAGCATCCTCGCGATCGCCAGACGCTGTTTTTGTCCGCCGCTTAACGTGACGCCGCGTTCACCGACCAGCGTATCGTAGCCGGCTTCAAAATCTTCGATGTCGTCGTGCACCCTGGCGATGTTCGCCACATCGACGATGCGTTCTTTGGGGACGTCGCGCTTAATGATGCCAATGTTTTCATAAACGCTTTTCGAATAAAGGAACGGTTCTTGTAAGACGATGCCGACGTTTTTGCGAAGATGTTTCTTGTTGATGGATTTGATGTCGCAACCGTCAAAAAGGATTCGTCCTTCCTGGTTGTCCAAAAGACGCACCATCAGATTCATCAGCGTGCTCTTGCCGCTTCCGGTCTTGCCGATGACGGCAAGGGTTTCGCCCGGGTGTACCTCAAAACTGACGTTTTTAAGCAGCGGCTTGGTGTCGTCGACAAATTGGAACGTGACGTTTTCAAACCGGATATGCCCCTGAATGTCGGGGGTGTTTGTCGTGTCGTTTTCGTGTTCGCTTTCTTGCGCCATAATTTCGTCGATGCGGTCTAAGGCGACCGTCGTTTTGCCAAAGTCCCCGACGATGCGCCCTAATTGCCTAAGCGGCCAGACAATGAGCCCGAGCAAACTTAAAAAGGCGATGAACTGTCCGGTGTCGAGCGTACCCATGACCGCGAAATAGATGCCGAAAGAGGCGGTGAGCGCATACTGCGCGAAAATCAGAAGATCGGTGCCTCCCCAAAAAAACGCCATAAGTTTCGTAAGCCGCATGCTTTCTTCGCGGAATTTGGTCGACGTCTTGTCGAATTTTTCCATTTCAAAACGTTCGTTCGCAAACGCTTTGACGACACGGTTTCCGGTGACGTTTTCCTGCACGGCGGTCGTCATCTCTCCTTCCGCCTCTTCAACGCGGCGGAAAATTTTCTTGACGTAAGCGAAATAAACAAGCGCGCTCACTAGGATGATCGGCGACATGGCCAAAGATATGGCGGTCATCCGCGGGTTCATAAGCATCATTTGATACACCGCGAAGACCATCAGGAACAAAAGCCTCAAAACGTCGACAAGCTGTTCGCCGATGAAACGCCGGTAGGTGTCGACATCGGTTGTCGTGCGTTGAATCAAATCGCCGGTGTCGGCTTGCGAATGGTAAGTGAAGGAAAGGTTTTGCAAACGGTCGTATAAGGTGTTTCGCATATTGTAGGCGGTGCGTTCGGTGAACACGGCGAAAATGACCCGTTGGACGAACACGAACGTCAGACGGAACAAGGCGAACGCGACGGAAAAAACCGCCACTAGCAAAAGTTGCCTTTGCACGGTGTCGGCAATCAGCAAGTTCGCGATGAATGCCGGCAGCGCCGAAGGCTTGTTGGCAAACACCGTGTCGACAATGTGCTGCACGAAAAGCGGCGTGAGCGTACGAAAGTACTGCAAGAAAAACAGCAGCAGCATGCCGATGATGTATAGATGCAATTGTCCTTTCATCCATTGTGTGAATTGTTTCAATCGTCTCATGATGTTTCACCTCTTCTTGTTGCGGCAATAAAAAAAGCGCCCCCTTCTATCCAACGATAAAAGGCGGCGCGAAAAGATTGCGGCATGCACGGTATGAACGCATGCTCAAAATGCACCCTTTGAAGATGGATAGCGTGTATCGGTATTCGGTTTTTTCGCGTTTGCGTTTACAATTTTGAGCATGAGAATCACCACTTTTCCAAATAAGAATGTGTGTCGCACAAAAAGAGTCTATCACATCTTCATGCAAAAGTAAACATGAAATCGTAAAAAAAAGCCCCATCATGGGATGGGACTAATCTTTATAGACAACTCTGCCTTTTCCTTTCCGCTTGGCTTCATACATCGCGGCGTCGGCTTTTTTTAGAAGCGTGTCAAAATCGGGGCGTTCTTTAGGAAGCCTTATGACGCCAATCGAAGCGGTCAAATGCATTTCTTTCCCCTCGATTTCAACGTTTTGAAATTTGCGGATAAGCTCGTTTGCAAGGCCAAGGGCCTTCTGTGAAGAATTCGTGCGCACGACGACGAAAAACTCGTCGCCGCCGATGCGGTAAAAACGACGGTGCTCGTTTTGGAGCTGTTTTAAGCGGTGCGCCACTTTTTCAAGCGTCCGATCGCCGTGATAATGCCCGTATAGGTCGTTGATTTCCTTGAAATCGTCCATGTCGATGAACATGCCGTAAAGCTTGTTGTGGTTGTCCATGCGCATGATGTGTTGGCGCAACGCTTCGCGGTTGTAAAGCCCTGTGGGGTCGTCGGTGTGCGCCGTCTTGTACAGTTTCATGCTGAAAGGTTCGTCTTTGTGGATGTGGACGACTTCGCCGCCAAAGGCGTAATCCCCATCCGCCGTTTCGCCGAGCGCGTAGACGCGCACTAACAACCAAAGCGGAGTGGTTTCACGTTTGATCGGCAACAGAAAAACGTTCGAGGTCGACTCAGGATGGAAATTCTTCTTTAGAAGATTCAGGTAATCGCGGGGACCGAGAATTTCGGTGAACACATGATCGAGTTCGATATGGTCTTTGATTTCGTCGCAAGCGAAAGAATCCTGCGCGGGCAAACCGACGGCGCTCGCTTCACCCTTCACAATCCGAAACGACAACCCTGTATCGCTACGGACCGCAAGAAACCGCAAAAACCGCGGGTCTTTGGCAATTAATGCCCCGTCTTTAGCGATCGTCTCCTGAAACTCTTTCAGCGTTTTGTTCATGGATTATCCCCCGTGAGATCATCAAATTAGTATAGTATAGCTTATAATGCGGTAAAATGCAAATCGAGCCGGAAAACTACTCGAATTGCGCTTGGTATAAGCTGTGGTAAAAACCTTTTTGTTCAAGCAACGACGCGTGAGTGCCCGTTTCGATCAAACGGCCTTTGTGTATGACGAGAATCTTGTCCGCTTTTTGAATCGTTTGCAGGCGATGGGCGATGACGATGCTTGTGCGCCCTTCCATCAGAAGGTTCATGCTTTCTTGGATTTTTGCTTCCGTACGCGTGTCGACGTTGGAGGTCGCTTCGTCCAAAATCAGCAAGTCCGGGTCGGAAAGGATGGTGCGGGCGATGCTGATGAGCTGACGTTCGCCTTGGGAAAAGTTTTGCCCGCCTTCATGAATTTCGGTGTCGTACCCTTTTGGAAGCTTGACGATGAAGTCGTGCGCGCCGGCAAGTTTGCTTGCGCGCAGCACTTCTTCTTTTGTGGCGTCGAAGTCTCCATAGTGGATGTTGTCGAACACGCTGCCTTTAAACAAGTGCGTATCCTGCAACACGACGCCGATTTTTTTGCGGAGTTCGTCTTTTTTCATCTCACGAACGTCGATACCGTCGAGCTTGATCGAGCCTGAAAGCACATCGTAGAAGCGGTTGAGAAGCTTGATAGTTGTCGTTTTTCCGCCCCCTGTTGGTCCGACGATGGCAATCAGCTCGCCTTTTTTCGCGCGGAATGTGATGTCTTGGAGCACCAAGACGTCTTCATCGTAGCCAAACGTCACATCGTCGAACTCAATCTCGCCTTGCAAAGTGTCGATGGAAACCTCGCCGTCTGCGTCGTATTCGCTTTCGGCGTCGATGATCTCAAAGACGCGTTCGGCGCCGGCGATGCCCTGCATCAAGGCGTTGAAAAGCTGTGCGAGGTTGCTGATGGGCATGATGAACTGCCGAGAATACTGCGATACACCCGCTATGTGGCCGATGGTGACGAAAGCGGCTCCTAAATAAAGATGGAGAAAAGCCCCCACGCCGATGACGGTTAGAAAGATCAAGTTGTTCATAAAGTGGATGAACGGCCAAATGAGGCCTGAAAAAAACTGCGCCATGAAGCCGGCTCTTTTCAACTTGTCGTTTTCGTCGCGAAACTCTTCGATGAAGGGTTCTTCTTGGTTGTAAAGTTTTACGGTTTTCAAACCGGAGACGTTTTCTTCAATGATGCCGTTGAGGCTGGCCAGATGGATTTGCTGTTCCTTGAAGCCTTTGCGGGTCTTTTTGGATATTTTTACGGTGAAAAGCACCATGATTGGCAAAAAGGCCACAACGACCAAAGCGAGCATCCAGTTCAAATAAAACATGAAGAAGAACGCGCCGACAATGACGATGGAAGAGTTGATCCCCTCTAAAACCGTTTGGCCGAGCGAATTGCTGATGAGTTCGACGTCGTTGGATATGCGGCTGACGATGTCGCCGCTACCTTTTTCGTCGTAATAGGAGACGGGCGCTTTCATCAATTTATCAAATGCGTCGCTGCGAAGCTTCTTGACCACTTTTTGAGAGATGCGCGCCATCACGAACCTTGAGAAGAACCGGACCATGCTGTTGAAAAGGGCCAAAAAGAGGATGATCAGGGCAATGCGGTACACCCCTTCAAAATCGAATTGCAAAAAATGGTTGTCCAAAGCGAAACTGAAAAGAAAGGGCACCAACAAAAACATCAATGTCGAAGCGATTAAAGCGAGCGCCACGAAAAGCAGGGCGAACTTGAACACGCCCATATACGAAAGCAAACGGAACACCGTCTGGCGGATGTTTTTCGGCTTCGGTCCGACCGCCGGGCTTCCGCGCATGCGGCCGCCTCTTTTGGGCGATTGCGACGGGTCGGTCGGGTCGATTTGCGCTTTCAGTTTTTCGTTAAGTTCCCGTTTGGTAAGAATCTTCGGATCGCTCACGGCGCTCACCTCCCAAATCCAGCTGGCTGGCCGCAATCTCTTGGTATACGGGACTGGTTTCCATCAAGCGTTCATGGGTTCCGACCCCGTCGATGCGCCCTTCGTTGTTCAAGACGATGATTTTGTCCATTCTACGGACCGTGGCGACCTTTTGAGAAATCAAAAGGAGCGTCGGGTCGTAGGGGAGGTCGTCGATATGGGCGAGAATGCTTCGTTCGCTTTGGGCGTCGACGGCGCTTGTGGCGTCGTCGAAAATCAAAATCGGCGGGCGCTTGATCAGCGCGCGCGCAATCGAGAGTCTTTGCTTCTGCCCGCCGCTTAGATTGACGCCTTTGCTGCGGACGAGATAGTTGTAATGGTCGTCTTGGTCGTGGATAAACGTATGCAATAAAGCCTTTTGCGCAGCTTCTTCCAAATTGTCGTAGTTGGCGTCTTCTTTGCCCTGGCGGATGTTCGTCGCGATGGACCCGCTGAAGATTGTGGCGTTTTGGGTAACAAAGCCTATGCTCTCGCGCAGGCGTTTGAGATCGTAGCGGTCGGCGGATATGCCGTCTAGGAGGACCTTGCCTCTTGTGGGATCATAAAGCCTCGGAATGAGATGCACCAAAGTGCTTTTGCCGCTGCCGGTCGAACCGATGATGCCGACCATTTCCCCTTTGGCGATGGTGAAATTCACCCCTTCGACGACCTGGTTGCCGCCGTTTCCGTAGCCGAAGCTCACGTCTTCAAACGCGATTTCGCCCCGAATCGGGCGGTCGATGGGGTCTTTCGGGTTTTTCAAGTCGATATTCGCGGAAAATATTTCGTTGATACGGGCCGCGCTGACGTTGGCCCGGCTCAGGAAAATCATAATCATCGCAAACATCATCAAGCCGACCAAAATCTGCTGGCTATACTGATTGAACGCCATCAAAATCCCCACTTGCGGGATGCCAAGCGGACTGATGAACTCGCCTTGCAGCATATAATAAGCCCCGAAAAACAAGATGAGCGACACGCCGGTTGTGAAAATGAAGTTGATGACCGGGTCGGCGAAGGCCATGACCGTCTCCGCGCCCGTATTGGCTTTTCGGTAATTTTCGTTCGTACGTTCGAAACGGCCGCTTTCCTGAGGCTGCGTGACGAACGATTTGATGACTTGAGGCGAATTGGCGTTTTCCAACACGACGTTGTTCAAATCGTCAAGCGCGTATTGCACTTTTTTGAAGCGGGGATAAGCGTTGATCATGAGAATCACCACCGCAATAACCAAAAGCGGCATAGTGATGTAGAATACTTGGCTGAGCAAAAGCGAAGTTCTTAGCGCGAGAATCAGGCCCATCACGATCATAAGCGGCGCGCGGATGACAATGCGCAACATCATCGTGAAGAACATCTGCACACGAAGCACGTCGTTTGTGGCGTTGGTGATCAAGCGCGACGCCTTGAAATCGTCAACGTTTTTAAAGGAGAGTTCCTGGATTTTCCGAAACAAATCCAACCGAAGCGAAGCCGTCGCGTATTGGCTTATGTATTGCGAGGTATAAGTGTTGACAACGCCGCTTGCAATGCCCAAAAGGGCAAGCCCGAGCATGATGAAGGCCGTATTGAGCACCGTGTCAAACGCCCGTTCGGGCAAAGCGACGTCGATGATGTCGATCATCAAAAACGGGATGTAAAAGCTCACGAACACTTGCACGAACATCGTCGCGACGGATATCAAAATATACCCTTTGTATGGCGTCGCATAGCGCAACAGTTTCAATATATGGCTCATTTTGATTCCTCCCTTGCGCCTCTTTCAATCAAATCGACGAAAAAGAGAAAATCGTTGTACGCCTCGCTGTAACGCGCCTCGTCGCGAAGAACTTTTTGGATGAACTGCATTTTAAGATGTGCAAGCAATCGAAAGATTTTCAAACAATCCTCTTCTTTAAAAGATTGAAGACCCGTTTCCCTGAAACGGCGGTAAAGATATTGGAAAAAACGATCGCGGCGACGTTCGAAATAGTCGATGTCAAACCCTAACCCTTGCCGTTCACGTATGAATTTCCGAATCGTCGCGTGAAACTCGGAATCCTTCAAATAACGATAGTCTTTGGCAAACGACGTGCGGTAATAATCGAACACCGACTTCTCTTCGCTTTGACGAAGTCTTGTGTAAAGCATGTCCTCATACGCCGAGAGAGATTGTTCAAAAAGATGGGCGTAAAGGTCTTCTAAGTCGTCGAAATACTGATAGAAACTGCCTCTTGGAATGGCGGCGGCTTCGACGACGGCGCTGATGGTGATTTCGGCGTATGGCATGCGCAAAAAGACCGTTCTTGCAGCCTCTTCAATGCGTTTTTGTTTGGATGGGGATAAAGCTTCAAACGTTTTTGTGGGCATGGATGTCCTCCTGAGGTGACAAACTGTCATGTATCGGGGCAAAAATAAAACCTACGGGCCCGTAGGTTTTATTTTTCCCTTAACGTTCCATCGGCTTTGTATACGAGATATTCAAGATTTTCCTTGTCGGCGAACTCGATGGCTTCTTTTTGGTAGTTGAAGACACGATACGCCTTGGTTGCGTTTTCTTTGATGATTTGCCAACCGTCGGAATGCTTTTTGATGTGGTAGACGGGTTTTTCTTCAGTAGCTTGCGCCTCTACCTCTTTTACGTCGTCAAGATCTTTTTCGACTTCTTCCAAACTGACATCGCGCGGTTCTTTTTCTTTGGGCTTTTCGGGTGCCGGTTGCGCTTTCTGCGCTTTTTTCTTGCGACCAAACAGTTTCTTCAAGAATTCCATAACATCTCTCCTCTTTTCACATTTTCTCGTGAAACGCCTTTATTCTTACTATAAATCATAGCATAGGAAAACTCAAAAAACAATCCGAAGGCGTTCATTCAGCAAGAAACACGCACAAAACAAATTATGTTTGTGTACTATCTTGTTTTGTCGAAAACTTTTCAAATACGGCCGCAAGACGCATTGGACGGTGAAACAAATACCCTTGCGCAAACTGCACAGGCATCTTTTTGATGATTTCATAATCTTCGGGCAGTTCGATTCCTTCGACGATGGTCGCGATGCCGAACTTTTCGGCAAGTTTGACCATCGTTTCGACCAAAGCGCGGTTGTTTTTGTCGGTGGCGATATTATGGATGAACATCCTGTCGATTTTGATGCGGTCGATTTGGTTTTTCGAAAGACGCATGAGCGAAGAATACCCGGTGCCAAAATCGTCGATGGCGACGTTGTAATTTTTCGCTCGAAGCTTTCCGATGAAGGTTGTTTCCTCTTCTAATCCCCGCGGGTCGGTGGTTTCGGTGAATTCAATCACGATGCGCTTTGGGTCAAGACCGTATTCTTTGGTCTTGGCCGCAAGATAATCGATGAAGGTGGGGTTGTAAATCTCTTTTGAGGAAATGTTGATGGAGAGAAACTCAATCGGCACATCGGCCTCTAATATTTGTTTGAAACCCTGCAAGGATTTGTCGACCACATAGCGGTCGATGTCTTCGATCATGTTGTATCTTTCGGCGTATTGGATGATGTCTGAAGGAAAATGGATTTTGTATTTGTCTTGGATGCGGATCAGGGATTCGAGCCCCACGGGCTTTTCGGTGCTCAAATCGACGATGGGTTGAAACTCCAAATAGAACAGCTCGTTTTTGAGCGCGTCTTTGATCGACTGAAACATCCTAAACGAATCCTGGTTTTCGCGGCGCATTTCACTCGAATACGCCACGATGCGGTCTTTGCCGCCGGTTTTCGCCTCTTGCAAAGCGAGTTCGCTTCTAAAAACGCATTCGTAGTAGCGAGGCCTTTTCTCCGGCAAATCGTAGCGTCCGCCGGACACGGTCAGTCGGATTTCGTAATCGTCGACTTCAAAAGGCTCCTTGAGCCTCGCAAGCAAACGATTTGTGAAGGCCTCGCGTTCTTGTTTCGGATGCAATAGGATGAAGCGGTCCGAATGGACGCGGTATACGTGCTTATAAGGAGCGCTCAACTCCTCTAGCCGTCTTGCGAATTTGAAAAGCAGGCGGTTGGTCAAATTGATGCCAAAGAGGTCGTTGTAATTTTTGAAGTTGTCGATGTTCAAATAATACATCGACACATCAGAATCGAAATCCGGCAAAGAATCGGCGAAATATTGCTCTAGGTATGTGCTCTTTTTCAGTTCGGTCAAATCGTCTAAAAACACCATGTTCCGATAAAGTTTGATTGCGCGCATGCGGAAAACGGTGATGGTCGCCAAAATCACAACCAACACCGCAAACACCACAGTGAGCGGACTTGGGGGCCAAAACAAAGTATTCATTAGGATTATGCTCATGCTACACCTCGTTTCTCTCTCGGGGTCAGATTAGGAAATTGTCGGGGTCGGGGAAGGTCTTTTTGGCCTTGTTCAAGGAGAAGAGTTCTTTCATGTCCTCATCGTCGAGTTCGAAATCGAAAATGGCGAAGTTCTCTTCGATGCGCTGGGCGTTTTCGGATTTCGGGATGGCGACGATTTCACGCTGGTTCAAAAAGCGTAGCGCGATTTGCGGATTGGTTTTTCCGTGTTTTTTGGCGATTTTGCTGACGGTTTCGTCTTGCAAAAGCGTTTTGATTTCGTTGCTCATCAAGGGCGCGTACGCTTCTAGATAGATGCCGCGCTTCATGCAGAACTCCTGAAGCTTGTAGTTTTGCAAATAAAGATGGGTCTCGACTTGGTTGACTTGCGGAACGATTTCCGCATCCTCAAGCAAGTGTTCGAGGTGATGGAACGAGAAGTTGCTGACGCCGATGGCGCGGGTGTAACCTTCGAAATACAAATCTTCCATCGCTTGATAGGAATCCTTGTTGTCGCTGTAATCCTTGGGCCAGTGAATTAGGTAGAGATCGACATAATCAAGCCCCAAACGTTTCAGGGATTTCTTCAAGGCCTTCTTTGCCGAGAGATACCCATGGTCGGCCCACCAAAGTTTCGTCGTGATGAAAAGGTCTTCCCTTTTCACGCCGGAATCGCGAATGGCGCGTCCGACTTCCTCTTCGTTGCCATAAATCGCGGCGGTGTCGATGAGGCGATAGCCCGATTTGATGGCGTGCAAGACGGCATTGTAGGCGTTCTCGTCTTTGCTTCGAAACGTTCCGAGTCCGAGTGCGGGCATTTCAACGCCGTTGTTCAACGTGACTTTTTTCATGATAACACCTTCCTTTACTATTATAACATCCACTCGAGGCCGGCGTGTTCCGCCTTGTCCTCAAGCAAAATGGTGGAACCTTTCTTCAAGGTTAAAGCAACTTTTGCGTCCAAGGTTTCGTATACTTCGCGGTCCATCTTTCCATCGTCCGAAGGACCCAGCAAAGTTGTCGCTTGACTTGGAGAGACAAATAGTTCCAAACGGAGTCTTCCTTTGCGTACCGTTACTTTCATCGTACCATGTTCTTGCGAGATTTTGAGCGTAGACGCGTTATAGGTCGCAAAACGATACGTTTTGTTTTTGTGCGTCAACAGAACGAAGAATGCGAACGGTTGGAAGCACAAAAAGGGCACGCTGCCACCCGCTACGCTCAAAGATGCGTTTGAAGCCTTGAAGGCGTTGGCCTGCAACCACAGCCAACGACGCGGAAAGGATTTTCCATACGTTGTCTCCATATAGACTTTCCCGCGAACTTTAAGCGACATGTCTTCTCTTTGAAACGTCGCCTCGCCCTCGCCGTTTATGAAAATAACATCTTGATGGCACTGAAGGGGAAATTTCCGCAAAAATCCCATCGCGCTTTTGTGCGGAGGGGAAGTCTTTTTGGTAAACTCGACACTCAGTTTGCACGTTTCGGTATCAATTTTCATGCCTTTTGTCGTGAGTGTGTTGTTTTCAAGGGTCAACACGCCGTTTTCAAAAGAAAACGCGGAAAGCGGATAACGGTGGTAACGGTTTTCACGTTTCAATCCGTCGAAAACCTGTAAAAACGCATGGGGGTCTTCTTCGTTGAACGTCACTGCGAAAATGCACGCGATATTCACCGTGTGTTCCCTATCGAAAAATCGTACGTAAAACCCTTCAAAATAGTTGGTGTCGCGAAGGTTTTGAAACAAAAAGGCGTTCAACTGCGGGCCTCTTCTTTTCGAATTTTTCGAAGGAAGAGCCGCTTGAGACCGCCCCAAAGAAAGAATACATCAAAAAACAGCATGTAAAAAGGGATAAACACAAACTGCAGCGGATGCTGTTTCATGTCGCGTCTTGAAAGCAAATAAAGCGCGGCATGCACCATCGCGAGCAACGCCAGATTCAAAACGCTGAAATCGTAAACGATGGCGAAATAAAACCCGTGGAGGGCTAAAAGGAAAAGCAGCATTTTCTGAATGCCGATGTTCTCCTTCCGTTTGGCGAATTGGTCGATCCACCGCCGCAAAAAGGACTTGAGGTCGGCTTCGACTTCCCCTTTTCGTACGGAATGGTTGTGGTCAATGTGGACAATGCTGATGTTTTTCCGTTCAATGTCCTCTTCAAAATCCTCGGTGCAGTCGTAAAGTTTCGCCTGACACCCGGGAAGCTCGAACGTCTTGCGCTTCACCGCAAAAAACGAGTGGTTCAAACGATCGGAAGAGACATTCATCTCCCGGAAAAAGTCAAAGAACAGTTTGTACCCTTGGTTGTAATCGCGGAAAGGATACGTCTCTTTCAGGGTGTATACTTGATGCTCAACGAGATTGTTGGCCATGTGTTTTAAAATCTTATAATTCTCAAAGTGCAAATCGGCGTCCAAAAACAACAGAAACTCGTTTTCGGTGTGCTCATAACCTTCTTTGTAAGCTTTTTCAAGGAGTTTGGTCTTGGCGTTTGGATCCTCGGGGTCGATGTATTGGTTCACCTCGAACACGCGTACATCGTCGGGATAATCCGGCAAGGAGCCGTTAACATCAACGAAGATGAACTCGTGTGCGGATTCCCTGGCAAATTCAAAAAGTTTCTCGATGTAATAACTGTATTGCACAATGGCGACGACAACGGAAAAACGGTGCTTGTTTTTGTAATAGATTAACGATTGGCGTTTGTATTTGATGGCGTGGTCGATGAAGACCAGCATTACTAAGAAGAAAAACAATAACGGCATATGCACCCCTCCTGTCACTAAGCGTATTATACACCACGATTGTGATTGTAGCAATGTCGAAGAGCACGAAAAACCCCCTTTTCGGCGCCAAAAAGCGCCGAGGAGGGGTTATTGTTCTTGATATTGCAATTTGTACAAGTAGTAATAATGGCCTTTTTGCTTGAGAAGTTCTTGGTGGTTGCCCTGTTCGATGATTTCTCCGTGCTGCAAGACGATGATGTTGTCGACATGCTGAATCGTGGAAAGCCGGTGGGCGACAATCAGCATGGTGCCGATGTTCATCATTTTCTTAAGAGATTCTTGAATCAGTTCTTCGGTTTCGGTGTCGATGTTTGCCGTCGCCTCATCGAGAATCATGATGCGCGGCTTATGCACGAGCGTACGGGCAAAGCTTATGAGCTGGCGCTGGCCGGCGGAATAGTTGTTGCCGCGTTCGCGCACTTGTTCATAGTATTTGTTGGGCAGTTTTTCAATGAAACGGTGAGCGTTGACGTACTTGCACGCTTGTTCGACTTCTTCTTCGCTGATCGAATCGTCACGCAATGTGATGTTCGACATGATGGTTCCGCTGAACATGAAGACGTCTTGAAGCATTTGTCCGATAAAGGAACGCAAGTTGGCAATTTTGATGTTGCGGATGTCGATGCCGTCTAGGAGTATTTGCCCATGTTGAATGTCGTAATTGCGGCACAGCAAGGCAAGAATGGTCGTTTTTCCCGCGCCCGTCGCGCCGACGAACGCCACGGCCTCCTTGGCGTTTACTTTGAAGCTGACGTCTTTTAAGACCCACTCGTCTTTTTTATAGGCGAACCAAACGTTTTTGAATTCGATCTCGCCTCGGACTTCCTCAAGTTCGATCGCATCGGGACGGTCCACCACTTCGGGGTGGTTGTCCAAGATGGCGAAGATGCGTTCGCTTGAAGCGAACGCGGCCTGGACGATGTTGAATTGTTCGGCCAGTTGCTGAATCGGCTCGAAAAAGCGACGCAAGTAATTGTAAAACGCGACCAAGGTACCAACGGTGAGGGTTCCTGCGATGACTTGCATGCCGCCGAAGAAGAAAATGATGATGGTGGCGATCATAAAAAGCATATACACCGTGGGACGATAAATGGCAAACACCAAGAGTTCGCGCAGTTCGCTGTTTTTGAGTTCGGTGTTCTTATCGTCGAATTCGCGGTGCTTGTCTTTTTCCTTGTTGAAGATTTGCACCACTTTCATCCCGGAAAGGTGTTCCGCGAGATAACCGTTGACACGGGACATGTTGGCCCGTACGGTGCGATACGCCTTGCGGGAGAAACGGCGGAAAATGAACGAAAAGATAATAATGAAAGGAATGACCGTCAACACCAAAAGCGCTAGGCGCACATTTAAAAGCAGCATCGCCGTCATGATGCCGATGATCATCAAAAGATTGCGGAAGACGTTGACGACAACGCTCGTATACATTTCGTTGAGCGTGTTCGTGTCGTTGGCGATGCGGGTGACGAGCTTCCCGGTTGGGATGGTGTTGAAATATTCGATGTCTTGGCGCTCGACATGGGTGAACACCTCTTCGCGCATGTTGTAAATGATGGTTTGCCCGGTCTTTTGCAAAATGATGGTCTGCAAATATTCAAAGAGCGCGCTTAGGATGATCGAGGCGACAAACAACGCCAAGATGCGGAAAAGGAACGTAGTGTCGATGGGAATCTCGGTCAGAGTATCGATGCTCAACCCGATGATAAAAGGTTCAAGCAGCGCGAACATAACCGAAAGCACCATGAGGAAAAACGTGAGGACGAAAGCGGGAACATAAGGCTTCGCATACGACATGAGTCTTTTCAGAATCGCTTTGTCGGAATAGTTGTACAGTCTTTGGTCCGTATCGATATCGTACATTTACTGCACCTCCACTTCGTCTTCGAGTTGTTGGCGTTCGACTAGGTCGCGGTAGAAGGCACAGCGTTCGTAAAGTTCTTCGTGGGTGCCCACATCCAACACTTCGCCATCGTCGATGACGATGATTTTGTCCGCGTTTTTGACCGTCGATATGCGGTGGGCGATCATGATGGTCGTTTTGCCTTTGCGTATTTTGCGCAAATTGCGCAGGATTTTCTCTTCTGTAGAGGTATCGACGGCGCTTACCGAATCGTCCATGATGAGAATCGGCGGATTTTTCGCTAGAGCGCGAGCAATCGAAACCCTTTGTTTTTGCCCGCCGCTTAGGGTGACGCCCCGTTCGCCGATGACCGTCTCATAGCCGTGCTTGAACTGCACGATGTTGTCGTGGACGTCGCTCAATTTGGCGACTTCTTGGATTTTATCCATTTGGCGCCCTTCATAATCCACACCGAGGGCGATGTTGTTTTTGATGGTATCGGAAAATAAGAACCCGTCTTGCGGAACGTATCCGATGTCCTCACGCACCTTTTTGATCGGCAAGCGCATGATGTCGTAACCGTCGATCAACAACTGGTTTTCTTCAAGGTTGTAAAGCCTTAAAAGCAAATCGACGATGCTCGTTTTTCCGCTGCCGGTGCGCCCTAAAATGCCCACCATCTCGCCGGCGTTGATTTTGAAACTGATGTCTTTTAAGACGTAGTCCTCGCCTTTTTCATCGGGATATTTGAAATATAAATGGTTGAACTCGATGTCGCCACGAATCTCTTTGACATCGATGACGTTTTCGTCCTTGATTTCAACGGGTTCGTCCAAAAACTCTTCAATGCGCTGCAAGGAAGCGCGCCCGCGGCTGCGGACATTGATGATCATCGAAATGGCCATCATCGGCCAGATGAGCATACCGAAATAAGAAAGGAACGCCACTAGGTCGCCAACGGTGAAGGGATCATCCGTACCGCTTGTCATCTCTACAAGCTGCGCGCCGTAGATGATCATCAGCACGAACGTCAACGAAACGATGCCGCGGACAATGACTTGCAGAAGCATTTGCATGCGCACAAAGCGGATGTTTTTGTCTTTGGCGTTTTTGTTGGCTTTTAGGAAGTGGAGAATTTCGAGTTCTTCTTTGACAAACGCTTTGATCACCGAGATGCCCGAAAGGGATTCCTGGGTAACGTCGCTCAAGTCTTCAAACGCCTTTTGCGCTTGACGGAAACGCTGGCGCATTCGGGTGCCGATGAAAATGCCCGCGCTAGCGATCAAAACGAGCGGCAACACAAGCACTAGCGTCATCCTCGCGTCTAACAAGAACATACGGGTAAAGACCAACGTGCCCAAAACAATGGCGTCGATCATCATCAGCATTCCGGGACCGACCGCACGGCGGATGGCTTCGATGTCGTTGATGAAAAGCGCCATCAACCCGCCGACTTTGCGTTCGCTGTAAAAACGGTTCGAAAGCAATAAAGCGTGCGAGAACATGTCGTCGCGAAGTTCGTACGCCATCCTTCTTGAACCGCCCATGATGCCGATTCTCCATGAAAAACGGCCGATGACGATCATCACGCTGATGCCCACTAGCAAAAGCAATATGTTCCGTACGGCCTCAACGGCTTCCTCACGAGTGATTTCGCCGGTGCGAAAGGCTTCCAAATCGTCGACGAGACGCCCGATGATCATCGGCACTTCAAGCTGCGCCAAATCGACGACGATCAGGGCGATTACGCCAAGGAGGAACAGATGGATGAATTTTACGTAATATTTGTTGATGGATTTTGAAAAAAGCATGTCTTACACCTGCCCTATTTTGTCAAACAGACGCACGAGGGTCTGCAATTCTTCTGCGTTTAAGCGGGAGAAAATTTTCTCCATCGCCTTGTTGCTTTCGTAGACGTTCGTTTTCGCAAGCAGTTTTCCGCGGTCTGTCAAGGTGATGTTGTAGACTCGCGCGTCTTCTTTGCACCTCTTTTTTACAATGAGACCTGTCTCTTCAAACGTGCGGACAGTTTCGGTGACCGTCGGCTTTGACAGCCCGAAAATCTCAGCCAGTTCGCTCATTGTGACCGAACTGCGTTTTTCGATTTCGCGCAAATAACGGAATTGGCGATCGCTCACGTTTTTTAAATCCAATTCTTCATAGACTTCGCGGCAACTGTTGAAATACATTTTCAAAAATGCGTTGAAGGACTCGCGGAAACGTTCCTTATCCATGACGTCCACTCCCGAAAGCAATATTTAGTTAGGCTTTACCTAACCATTATAAACGTTCATGTCTTTTTGTCAATAGGCCAAGAAAAAAGGTTGCAATTTTTTTGCAACCTTGTGTTTTGGCTTTATTCGCGACGCTTTAAAACCACATAACTTGCACCAATCAACCCTAGTCCGCACAAAGCGATCCATAGAACCGCCGCCACGCCTCTTTCAGCTTGCGGTTCTTCAACGACAACGTCGAACGCATGCACAAGCTTTTCACCGGACTCGTTTGTCATTTCGATTTCGTAACTGTAAAGCCCCGGTGTATCTTTAAAAGCGCTGTAATCGTCATGAAGTATCTCAAAGGATACCGCTTCAAACGTTTTCGCGGTCGCGCTTTGAGAGGCGATGGAAAGCAGCTCGCCTTCTGAAAGCGATGAACCTTCAGTCACGATGATACGATCGTCGACGACAAAGACCGGTGGGACGTCGTCGATGACGTCGACAACGACGCTGTGAAACGCTAGGTTCCCTGCGGCGTCCGAAACTTCGAAAACGACCGTGTAGCTTCCGATTTCGCCCTCAACAACGTTGTGTTCTCGCATCGCCACATCGTCTACCGTCAAATCGTCCACATTGTCATAAACAAACAGTTGATTGCGCAGCTGAACCCAGTCGAATTCGACGGTGTAAGAGATTCGGTGATTCACGGGGCCGTTTAATTCAGGAGCGACGTCGTCTAAGATGTCCACATGGACAATCTTTAAGGTTTCATTTCCGGAAGCATCGACCGCTTGAAGCGTCAAATAATATTCTCCCGGCGTATCCAAGTTCTCGCTTAGATTCTCCTCGTGAATGTACAAAGCGATGTCTTCTTCCGGCGTATGATTGTCGGCCAACGCATATAACAGCAAAACCTCTTCAAAACTCATCGGTTCGGAAAGAAGGATTTCAACCGCGCTCGGGCCGACAATCGATGGCGGCGTCACGTCTTCAACTATAACGCTAAACGTTTTGAACGTTTCGTTTCCGCTTGCGTCGACGACGCCAATGGTCACAGACTTTTCACCCAAAACCCCCAAGGCGTCCGAATAGGAGTCTTCATAAACAACATACCCATCCAACGCGCCGTCGTAATCGTCGTAAAAAAGGAAATGTTCGTCGATCAAGTCCTCAAGCAAAGGAGGCTTATCCACATCCACATGCAATGTATCCGGCCCCGTAATTACCGGCGGGATTTCGTCTTTTACTATAACAACAAGCGTAAAATACGCGGTGTTGCCCGAAGAATCGCTCACTTCTAACGTGGCTTCGTATTCGCCGGTGGTCGTTGAGTGTTCGGAGTAACCGTCTTCGGCGATGACGATCTCATCGCTCAAATCGCCGTCGATTTCATCGTAAGCCCCCACGTGCGCATCGACGAGTTCTTCAAGGGTCTGCGTTTCCGTATAACTCAAAACGATGAAGCCGCTTCCCGAAAAGACCGGAGCGACATCGTCTTTGGGTTGATACGGCTCATAAGGAGTCGCCTCTTCTCCTTTTTCAAGTTGAAAACCGTCCAAACCGAAATGGCCGAAATGCTGATACGCGGCGCCACCACGCATTTCCATGTAAAAATCGCTTTCCGTCAGTTCAAGACGGCAGACCATAACGTCACTGTCTTCACTGTCACACATCAAAGACGCCGAATCCGATTCGTTTACCAAAATTTCGCCTCCGCTTTCAACCAAAAGCACCGAACCAAGACCGGCGGGGACACTAAGCGTGTACACACCGGACGTTACAGGATGGCGGGGATTCGTATAGAAGACGTTTTCTCCCGCATCGCCCTGAAAATAGGCAGGGTTCAACAGGTTTTTCCCATCGGCTTTTGTATCAAGGGCCGACAAGACCATCGCCGTCGCCAAAACCAAAAAGCATACCGATAACAATCCAATCATTTTTCTCATTTCATCACCTCGCATATATCATACGCCTCGATGTTAAGTTTTACTCATAAAAAAAAACTCCCTGAATGTCAGGAAGTTTTCAAATGCGGTTTGGTGGCGGGATGGATTTCGGCTTTTTCCCTGACGTCGACTTTCGGCTTGAAGTCCACGCGCGTATACAGCAAGAACCCGACCAACGCGATCAACAAGTTGCTCAAAAGCATCACTTCCCAGATGATGCGGCTGCCTCGTTCGGGGAAAAGGTATCCGGCGAGAAGGACGAGCGGAATCCGAAATCCCCACAGCCGCGTGACCGCCATGACAAAAGTGAAATGGGTGTTCGCCGTGCCGTTGAAAGTCCCGATGAAGGTTTGGAAAACCGCCATCAACGGCAACCCCAAAAGTATGTAGTACATGTAATCGACAGTGAGGCGCAACGCCTCGGGGTTGTCGCCTAGGAAAATTTTGGCCAGCGGTTCGCGCACCATAATCAAACCGAGCGAACCGACCGCCATGATGCCGACCGACAGTTTCATGGTTTTCAAAAACGTTTCTTTCGCTCTTGCGGGGTTTTGCGCGCCGATGTTTTGTCCGATGTAAGCGCTCAAAATCGCCCCCATCGCCATCACGGGATGCAAAATCATCGAAAGCAGGCGGTTGCCGATGCCAAAGGCCGCGACCGTCTCGACGCCATAAGCGTAAATGACGCCGTTCATCACCCCAAAACCAATCGCGGTGATGGCTTGCCCAACAGAAGCCGGCGCGGCGGTTTTCAATATTTTGAAAACGGCTTTTCGTTTTTCTTCTAAGGCGACCGACAAGTCTTCCATCCGTTTTTTGATTAAAAACCGAAGGTCGATGGTCACGCCGGTTTTTGCGTAAAAGAGGCGGAAAACACCGATCGGCATAATCACAAGATAGCTGGTAAGCGTTGCGTAAGCCGCCCCCGGCACGCCAAGGCCGAAGACGCTGATGAAAAGAGGAGAAAGTACCGTATTGAGCAAAATCGCGCCGCCGCTTACAAGCATCGGGCTCCAAGTGTCGCCGCTTGCTTGCCTCGTGGCCATAAACGCGAAAAACGTAAAAAATATCGGCAATTCGAACGCGCGAATCCGCAAGTAAGCGGTCGCGTTTTCAAAGACGAACCCTTCGGCCCCCATCGCGCCGACGATATAGGGCGCCGCAAAATAACCGGCGACGTTCAAAACAACGCCAAAGGAGAGCGCGATGACAAAAAGCAGGGTTGCGTAATGGCGCGCTTGCGGGTAATCGTTGCCGCCCACAAACTGTGAAACGAGGGCGACTCCGGCCACCGAAAGGCCGATGCCTAAGGACAAGAAGGTAAAAACCACCGGAAACACCAATTGAATCGAGGATACCGCTTCGGCGCTCACGCCGGGTATGCGACTGACAAAAAACATATCGACGATGTCGTGCAACGATTTCAGCAAATTGTTCAGCATTAAAGGAAGGGCCAAAATTACCAGCCCTTTGTAGATGTTTTTGTCTTTGAGTATAAGGTAGCGTCTGCGTTCGTCTTTTGTCATTTTGTTCACCCTACAGTATTATAGCACATTATGACGTTTTGTCACATCAAGTGCGGGATTTTTCGTTTATTTTAGGCGGCGGCCCGATGTATTGATACAACCTGGTTTTGATTGGACCGTTGAACAGCACCCTGGTGCGGTCCGCTTTTTTCCCAAGCAATTGTTCGACGCCGCTTACGGGCGTCAAGATGTAAAAAGAAGCCTCCGGCTTTTTCTTTAGGATTTCACCAACGCTTTTGTACAAAGCGGACACTTCTTCTTTTCCCATTCGTTCCCCATAAGGCGGATTCGTGATGAAAACAGGGGCTGGTTCGGAGAAAATTTGGTGAGAAAAATCGGCGATTTCAAAGTGAATCTCCTCGTCGACTCCGGCCTTTTCCGCGTTTTCTTTGGCGGAAGCGATCGCTCCCGGGTCCGAATCGCTGGCGACGATGGGTTTGATAGGTTCGTGTTTTATGGCTTTGAGCGCTTCGCGGCGTTCGATGGTGTAGGCTTCTTTCGACACCCAAAAAAATCGTTGAAAAGCAAAACGGCGGTGCAATCCGGGCGCGATGTTTTTCGCCACCATCGCCGCTTCTATGGGGATGGTCCCGGACCCGCAAAATGGATCGTAGAGCGTTCGAGTCTCATGGTAATGGCTCAAAAGAACAAGCGCCGCGGCCAACGTTTCCTTAAGAGGCGCTTTCCCGGTTTGTTTTCGGTATCCGCGTTTGTGAAGTGCGATTCCGCTCGTATCGAGCCAAAGTTCCGCGTTGTCTTTTTGAATGTTTATGAGCAAAGCGTATTTTTCTTTGGTCTCGGGAAAAATCTCGGTGCCGTAGGATTTTTGCAAACTCCGTATCAACGCCTTCTTGCCAATCGACTGAATATCACGTACACTAAAGAGTGTGGATTTGTGGCTTTTCGCGTTCACGATGTATTGACCCTGTTCGTGCAAATACTTTCCAAGCGGCAAGCTTTCGATCCAGTCAAAAAGCTCGTCGAACGTCTCCACGCGTTTTGCGCCCAAGACGACATACACCCTTTCCGCGGTGCGCAAGCGCAAATTCGCCCGAACCATGCCGCGAACGTTTGCCTCGAAATATATCCTTCCGTGCGCGCTATCTGTGATTGAAAAGCCATACCCCGTAAGTTCCCGCTTCAAAACGGCTTCAAGACCGAAAGCGGTTGTCGCGACACATCGCATGTTCATCATCCTTTCAACACCATCTTACCACCTTTTTCTCTTCATTCCCAATAATGATTCAGGCGATTGAAAATATTTCAAGCAACTTTTTCCAATAAAACGACGCCCCTCTTTGTTTAAAAGTGAAAGGGCTCGGCGAGGTGAAGTGCATGAACAAAAACAAACTCGAAAACATCGTTGAAGCCTTCAAAAACGGCGACGAAACCGCGTTCGACCGTTTGTATGAAGAAACCAAAACCGACGTCTACTACACCATACTCCTTGTCCTCAAGGACCCATCCCTTAGCGAAGACATCATGCAAGACACATATTTGAAAATGATCGAAAACATCCAAAGCTACAAACGAAAAGGCGAATTCAAGGCTTGGCTCAAAACCATCGCGAAACGACTCGCGATCAACGCCTACAACAAAAGAAAGAAAGAGACTCCCATGGATGCCGCCGAAAACCCCAATCTCTTCGAAAGCGAAAACCGCGACCTTGAAAAGCGCTATTACCTCGAAAAGCTCTTAAACGTCCTTAACGAAGAGGAAAAGACCATCGTCATCCGCCACGCCGTCTTGGGCGACAAGCACAAAGACATCGCCGAAGACTTGAAGAAACCGCTTGGGACTGTGTTGTGGAAATACCAAAACGCCCTTGAGAAAATGCGCAAGGAAGGAGGCGAGTTCGATGAGCGATAAAAAAATGGAAAAGAAACTGCGCCATTATGCCAAAGAAGAAACGCCCGATGTGAAAGAGCGAATCAAAGCGTCTTCGGTGTACCGCGATTTTATGGACAAAAGACAGCCGGAACCAAAAAAGACGCCGGGGTTCAACTGGAACCGCCGTTTGGCGTTCGGTGGAACGTTGGCGCTTCTCATCCTCGCCTTTGTCTTTGTCTTCCCGTTGTTTCAAGCCGAGGCTTCTTCTACCGTATATATGGACATAAACCCGAGCTTGAGACTTGAAGTCGGCGAGGACGACTTTGTCAAACGTTTGGACGGCGAGAACCAAGACGGAGAAGACTTTCTTGAAGGCCTTTCGAACTTGCGCAACCAACCTTTTGACGACGTCATAGACATTCTCGTCGAGGAAGCCATCGACCGCGGATACTTAAGCGAAGACAATCCCTACTTGATGTTTGACGTCATCAGCGACAACGAAGACTTGCAAGCTCGCCACCTCGCGAAGATGGAGGAAAGACTCCCCGAAGTCGCGCAAGACCGTGTCCCGAATTTCGCTTTGATGCGCGGTTCAAGTGAAGGTGTTGGCGAAGAGGAACGTGAAAGGGCCCAGCAACACGGAATCAGCGTTATGAAAAGCCGCATCATCGACGCCATCTTAGAAGAAACCGACGATTACGACTACGAAACTTTGAGTGAATACTCCGTCGGCCAATTGAGAGATCTCATGGACGACTACGACATATCTCCAAAACGGCCCGGCCCACCGCAGGACACCCCCCGTTCGGGTTGTAAAAAACAGCTCGCAAGAGCTGTTTTTTTTTTATGTAAGCTTTTCGTTTGGGTCGATGTTTAAAAGCGCCGCGGTTTCATCAAACAGCCGGTTCACGTTGTCGCGGTTCAAGGCGACGTCGGAATAACGGAGCGGCTGGCCCCTATGAAAATAGGGGATGATGGTTTTTGGGTCCTTCTCATAGACCAAAAGCCCATATGTGAACACCACACGATGCGGTGGCAAGGCTTTGCGTGTAAAAAAACGCCAAACAGCTCCGTATAGGCGGCGCTTCCCTTTTTCGCCGATGCGGGTTTTGACTTTTCCGGGATGCACGGCAAACGCTCGAAGGCCGATCTTTTCGCCATAACGGTCGTTAAGCGCGATGGTGAAAAGCAAGTTGTACAGTTTGGTTCTTGCGTATATTCTGAGGGGATGATAACGTTTCAACCCCTCAAGGTCGTCGGGGTCGAATTTGGCTTTTTTGTGCAAATCGCTGCTTGTGGTGATGATGCGCCCCAAACGTTTTTTAAGCAGGGGGAACATTTCAAAAGAAAGCAAAGCGGGCACAAGATGGTTCACTTGAAATTGCGTCTCAAAACCGTCTTCGGTGATTCTTTTTTTGTGAGGAAACACGGCGGCGTTGTTGATGAGGGCGTCAAGGCCGTCGGAAAAAGCGTTTGAAACCTCGGCGATCATCGCTTTCACATCGCGCATCTTCGAAAAATCTGCGCGATAAAGATGAATCCTTTTGCTCTCATACTTCTTAGAGAGGGTTTTCCGCAGGGATTGAATTTTCTCTTCATCGCGCGCCACGCCGATCACTTCTTCGCCATGGTCCAAAAAGTAATGCATCAACGCTTTGCCGATGCCGCTTGTGACGCCGGTGATCAATATCCTTTTCATCCGTATCCTCCTTTAAACAATCATCGCTAACAACACGACGAGCAAAAGCGTCAACACTATGAACACGATCTTTTTTAACAGCGCGTATTTTTCAAGCATCGTATCGCTCTCCCGTCTTAAAATAAAAAATGCTTGCGCGGACAAGCATGAAGAAAAAAGTGGTGCCGCTTGCCGGACTCGAACCAGCAACCTCTTCCTTACCATGGAATTGCTCTACCTGTTGGAGCTAAAGCGGCACGATGGGCGATTTTCCTCAAACATTCTAACACGAAACGCCGGGAATGAAAAGCCCTTTTTTACAATTTGACGAAAACCTTGCCGTCCTCAATCACGGCGGGATAGGTCGTCGCTTTTTTGGTGGGCATATGCACAAACCCGATTTTCGCTTTCCGCAAAACCTCGCCGGTTTTGGCGTCGATTTGCGCGCCATGCTTGCGGCAGGTCACCACACCGTCTTCAAATGTGCCTTTGTAAAGCGAAGCGCGCATATGTGGGCATTTGTCTTTGAGAACGTAGACGTTCTCCTCGTGATATAGAACCAAAAGCGGCAAATCTTCGATTTCAACCCGAATCTTCTTTTCCTTCGCCAAGACGTCCAGCTTTTCAAGGAAATGTTTCGCCATTGGTTTTCCCCTCCTCTTTAACAATTCCATTATACCATCATGTCTTTCAAAAAGCATCCTCGCTACCTTGAAAAAATGGCTTTTATTGGTATAATAGTTGTACTAAACGGTATTTTCACCAAGAAAGGAGAATCACCCATGTTCACCTTGAACATCGAAGGAAGCAAACGACAATTCGATAAACCCGTAAAATTGCTGGATTTAATCGACGACCCAAAACGCCGCTATTTCATCGCGCTTGTCAACAACCGCATGCGCGAATTGCATTATGTGATCGACTACGACGCTACGGTGGAGTTTTTGGATTTTCATCATCCCGAAGCGATCTATCCCTACGAAGCAAGCCTGCGCTACCTTGTCTCGATGGCGTTTCACAACCTCTACCCCGAATACGACTTCAAATTCAACTACAGCATTTCCCGCTCGGTCTTCTGCCACATCATGAACTTAGAAAAAGCGAGCGACATCGGCAGAATCTTGCGCGAACTCGAAAAAGAAATGCGCCGCCTCGTCGAACTCGACCTCCCCATCACCCGTACCGAGATGAACAAGGAAGAAGCCGTCGAGTTTTACAAAAAGCACAACTACCACGACAAAATCGAAGCGATTCAATACCGCCCCGAAGACATCGTCCACTTCTACGAATGCGACGGCTACCTCAATTACATGTATTCGCTGATGGTGCCCTCGACGGGATATTTGAAAGAATTTGTGCTGCGCACATATCCGCCCGGCTTTTTGATTCAATACCCTCGCGCCGAAGAAGGCGGAAAAATCCCGGAGTTCGAAGACGCGCCGATTTACAGCCGTACGCTTCGAAACGCCAACCGCTGGCTGGAAAGAATCGACGCCGAAACGGTCGCGCGGATGAACCGCCACGCCGAAAGCGACTCCATCGTCGAATTCGTGCAAATGAACGAAGCGCGGCACAACCAAATGCTTTCGGAAATCGGCAGAACCATCAAGGAAAACAGCGAAGACATACGCTTGATCGCCATCGCCGGCCCTTCCTCAAGCGGAAAGACGACCTTTTCCAACCGGCTCCGCATCGAACTTATGAGCCAAGGCCTTCAACCCGTCATGATTTCCTTGGACGATTACTACCTTGACCGGGACCAAATCGAACCCGACGAAAACGGCAACATCGACCTCGAACACATCAACACGCTCGATATCGATTTGTTCAACCAAAACATGCTCGACCTCATTCAAGGCCGGGAAGTCGACATCCCCATTTTCGATTTCATGACCAAAACCCGTTCCGGGTTCAAAAAACTGCAAATCACGGAGAACAATCCCATCATCATCGAAGGCATCCACGCCCTAAACGAAACCTTGACGTCCCTGATTCCCCAACACCAAAAATACAAGATTTTCATCAGCCCCCAACTGCAGGTCAACGTCGACTACCAAAACCCCATCAACATCACCAATCTACGCCTATTAAGACGCATCGTCCGCGACCGGAAATTCCGCAACGCGCCCGCAAGCAAGACCATCGGCATGTGGGGGTCGGTGCGCCGCGGCGAGTTCCGCTGGATTTATCCGCATCAAGAAGGCGCGGATTACATCTTCAACAGTTCGTTGACTTATGAACTGGGCATCATGAAAAAGCATGCGCTCGACACCTTGATGGAAATTCCCCGCGAAAGCGAACATTTCATCACCGCAAACCGCCTGATCAAGTTCTTGAAATATTTCAAAGACATCGACGACGAGCAGGTCCCCAACAATTCGCTGCTAAGAGAGTTCATCGGCGGCAGCTGCTTCGATTGACGCAAAAAAATAGCGACGGTTCTTAATCAACCGTCGCTTTTTTTCTTGATTCGCTTTAACAGTGCTTCCTGATAATCCATAGTCTGCGCGTCTTTCGCCATGTACAAATTTACATCCGCCCGGCGCAGCACGGCTTCAAAAGGTTCGCCTTCTTTACGGATTGCATGCCCCGCCGCCATCGAAATGCGCTTCATAATGTCTTCGTGCATGCAGCGCTTTTCAAGATCGATTACCATCTTCTCAAGCGTCCTCTTATCGGTATCCGGGACGACAAGAAGCATTTCGTCGCCGCCCATGCGTAACGCCTTAGTGCCTTTTTGTTTGGCCGCCACTTCTTTCAATATGGAGGCGAACCGCTTCAAAAGCTCATCGCCCGCATGGTGCCCGAAATTGTCGTTGATCAGCTTGAGTCCGTTCAAATCGGTCACAATCAAGCCGTACTGAGCTTCACCGGCGTCCAGTTTTCGGAGAAGATTCTCAAGGTAGTTGCGGTTGTATAGATTGGTCATTACATCGTAGTTTTTCAAATATTCCAATTCGTTGATCAAAGCCACAAATTCGCTTTCATCGTACAAAAACAGCACACGTCCGACGATGTCGAATTTTTCGAGCGTGAACGTTTTTTCATACACATAGAGATAAGGACGCTTTGCGTCTTTTTGACGGACAGTGTCGATGTTTTCATAGAGTATGGCCTTTTGCCCGAGTTCTTCTAAGAGCGAATCGATGTGGCGGTGGTTTTCGAGGTTGAACCGATCAAGCAACGCTTTTGAAGCCTCGACAATCTCGCCGGTCTCGCTCATGCAAACATACATTTCGCGCATCTCTTCCATCAAGGTTTCCCTGCCTTCGCGCAAAAGCGCATAATGCAAATCCTTGCGATAAACCACCATATAAAGCAACCAGGAAAAAGCAACGGTGGTGAGGTGTGTGGGGTCTACGTTCATCGGCAGGAAAAACACATGCACCACATTGATTATAATCGTGAAAACGATGGCGATTGTAAATAGCGCGCCCGCCTTTTGATAAGGCTTTTTCGCAAGAAAACGGCGATAGTTTCTAGAAAACCTGGTCAAGGCAAACACGAGCACGCCATAGCTTGTAAAGGCGTGCACCAAGAAGAAAACGCCCGCCTCGGCGAAAACAATATCTTCTAACGCCGACGCTTCCTGCAGGGAGATGTCCAAAAACCAAAGATGGAAAGTGTTTGTAAGAGCCACCGTCAAATTGACCAAGAAAAACGCCCCCGCGGCGTAATCGAAAAATTTCGGGGTAGATGCCCCCACAAAGGCCGTGATGGTTTTGTAGCAGTAAAAAACGATGGCAAAGACCAGCGGATATCCGAGCAAATGCAAATGATACGCCAAGGAGACCTGTGGAGTAATTTGCTTGATGAGCAGCAACATCGACCAAAAGGCGATCAAAAACACGAAACGGCGCAAATTCAAAAAACGTTCGTTTCCGGCGTAAGAAGCCAAATGGATGGCCGGCACAAAACTGAGCGCGGCCGCAAACACAAGCATGACGCCCTGAAAAGTTGTCATCGCCTAGTCACCCCTCGTAAGGATTTGTAAAGACATATCACAAAATTATACCATAATCCTCCAACGTTGCAACCCCTTATTCCTCATTGAAGATCGAGCGATATTCACCATAACCCTCTTCTTCAAGGCGTTCTTTGGGGATGAAGCGCAAAGCGGCGGAATTGATGCAATAGCGAAGGCCGCCTCGTTCTTGCGGGCCGTCTGGAAAAACGTGTCCGAGATGCGAATCCGCTTTTTTGCTGCGGACCTCCGTGCGGCGCATGCCGTGTGTGCGGTCTTCTTTTTCAACGACGTCGGCAAGCGGCTTTGTGAAACTCGGCCAGCCGCAACCGGCGTCGTATTTGTCTTTGCTGCTGAATAGCGGTTCGCCGCTCACAACGTCCACATACAATCCTTCCGCCTCGTGGTCAAAATATTCGTTGCGGAAGGGAGGTTCCGTCGCATTGTTTTGCGTGACCTCGTATTGCATTTTGTTCAAACGCTTTTTCAAAGCTTTCGGATCGTTCTTCATGCTACCACCTCTAATTCATTTTATCACGCGTACGCTCGATAAGCTTGTCAATACGCAAAAAAAAGCGCCCCTTCGGAACGCTTTTATCCGTGAATGGCGAGAAATCCGTCGTCGGCCAATACGCACGAACCGTTGATGGCGACACTATCCTGCGAAAACAGGAAACGCACGACTTTTGCGACTTCTAATGCGCTCAGCATCTTACCGCGAAGATGCTTTTTCTCAAGCCGCTTTCTGCGTTCCTCGGGAACGTGCTTCAATAGCGCGGTGTCGATGAAAGCGGGCGCTACCGCCGTGACGCGAATGCCGTCTTCGGCCAATGCGTCCGCGCCCGATTTGGTCATGTTTTCCACCGCCGCTTTGGCGGCGCTGTAGCGAAAACTCTTTTTCGCTCCGAAATAGCTGCGGATGGAAGCGGTGTTGACGATGCGGCCGCCTTCGACGTTCAGTTCGCGCATCTTATTTGCCGCGTAATGCATGCCGTAATACACACCATGTTGGTTGATTGCCAAATGTTCGTGATAGGTTTCCGGGGTGACCTCGGTGAAATGGGTGCCGTCGCGGATGCCGGCGTTGTTGAAAATGCCATCGAGCGTTCCATAGGTATCGACCGCATGCTCAACCAGCGCTTCGACTTCGTTGGCTTTGGCAACGTCAGTTGGGAAAGCCACCGCTTCACCGCCATTTTTACGGATCTCTTCAACCACGCGCTCAAGACCTTCGCGGTCGACATCGGCGGCGACAATGCGAGCGCCTTCTTCGGCCAAAAGTTTCGCACTCGCGGCGCCTAAGCCGCTTGCGGCGCCTGTTACAATCAGCACATCGTCTTGCATGAATGAGCCTCCTTTATCGTTCTTCCTCGTCGATGGTGATGTCTTCTTTTTCGTCGATGATATCGGAAAACGTCGAACGGAAAAAATCGCCGCTGCGACGAATATGGATACGCTGTTTCGGGAAAAAGATGGTGTTGATGATTGGGATGAACAAAAGAATCAGCCATCCGGGATGCCAAAAATCGTCGAGCACAATGCCTAAGACGATGTAAACAATCGTCACAAGGAGCGTGACCAAACTGCGCATATCCACTTTATGGCTGTATAGAATGTTCGAGATGGGGATCAAAAAGAAGACGACCCATCCGGGGTGGGCAAGGTCAAAGCCAAGCCAAAGCCATAAAAAGAGAATCAAAGAAATTAGCGGCATCATCTGGTTCAACCGCTTGAAAACATTGCGGGAAAGCAAAATCGCCGAAAGCGGAATCAACAAAAAGAAGCTGATCCCCAGGGTCCAATTCTCCAAAACCAATCCGCTAAACAAAAAGAGCAACAAACTGATAAGCGGCATCGCCGCCACGATACGTTCTTTCATACAATCTCTCCTTCTTCTATTTGAGTTTTTCAATAAACATGGTAAAAGGCGCTTCGTTTCGGTTTAGAATTTTATAGACGCTGACTCTGTAAGTTTCCTCAGATAGCGTATCGGCAAAACGCATCAGCGCATCGGCTTCGTTTTTGCCTTCTGAATGCCCCAAATACACCGTCACCGCCACCACGCCGCCCTTAACGAGCAACTCTAGCATATTCGACACGGCTTGAACGCTCGTCAAAGCCTTCGTGGTCAAGGTTTTGTCGCCGCCGGGGAGGTACCCGAGGTTGAAGACCGCCGCCTTGATGTCTTTGTAAATGTGCAAAGGGATGTTTTCGTGCGAATCCCGGATGAGTGTCACGTTGGCAAGGTTTTCCTTCTCAAGCCGCGTGCGCGTGCTTTTGAGCGCTTCATCCTGCACATCGAAGGCAAAAACGTGCGCGGCATGTTTTGCCAAAAACGCCGTGTCGTGCCCGTTTCCGGCGGTCGCATCGACGACGAGATCGTCTTTCGTGACGATTTCTTCAAGCACACGATGCGTAAAAGGAATCAACCGTTTTGACATATTCGCCTCCCAAACCTTCAATCCTTTACCATTATACCAAACATATCAAGTTGTGAGTAGCATTATTTGTAAAGACTATGGCTGCGATTATTGCCTAAAACCCTTGAAAAAGGTATAATTGAGGTAACAGACTGAATGTTGAGGTGATACGCATTACTATTACAGACAAAAAGATTATGCAATTGGCCATTGAACGCGCCAAGCAAACCATGAACGAAGACTTGGGCGGCCCTTTCGGCGCCGCGGTCATCGACGAACAAGGCGAAGTGCTTTCGGTAACCTCGAATTCGGTTTTGGGCGACCACGACGCCACCGCCCACGCCGAAATCAACGCCATTCGCGAAGCGTCGAAAAAGATTCGCAACCACGATCTGAGCGGATGCATTCTCTACACCACCGCCTACCCCTGTCCCATGTGTTTAGGCGCCATCATCTGGTCGAACATCAAAACCATCGTCTACGGTTGCCGCCCCGAAGACGCCGATGAAATCGGCTTTCGCGACGACTTCATCTATAAGTACATCGAAGACGGCTGCAAAGACACAAGCATTTTGGAAATCCGCGAAGATTTCCGCGAAGACTGTTTGAAACTCTTCCGAGAATACGAAGCCTTAGGCAAAGAAATCTATTAAAAAAGCGCTCCCGTGAGCTTTACCCGTTGTATTGGAAATCGCATCCAATGTTGGGGTTCAGCCCGCGAGGAGCGCTTTTTTGTGTCTTACTTGTCGCCCATCGTCATGGCCATGACCGCTTTGGCGGTATGGAGACGATTTTCGGCTTCTTGATAAACGATCGATTGCTTGCCGTCGATGACGGAATCTTCCACTTCGTTGCCGCGGTCGGCGGGAAGGGCGTGCATATAATTCGCATCGGGCTTGGCAAGCGCCATCATTTTTTCGGTGCATTTCCAGTGCTTGTTCGATTCTAAGATGTCGTCGATGACGTCGTCGCTTTGGTTGCTGACCCAGCTTCCCCAGTTTTTGGGGATGACGATGTCGGCGTCTTTATACGCTTCTTCCATGTCGTTGGTGACTTTGAAGGTGCCGCCGTTTTCTTCGGCGTTCTTGCGGGCTTTTTCCAAAACCCACTCGGGCAGTTCATAGCCTTTAGGATGCGCGAGGACTACCTCCATGCCGAAACGCGGGAACAACAGCGCCTGCGTAAGAGGGACGCTGATGGGCTTTTTGTGGCTCGTCGCATAAGCCCAGATGATCGAGACCTTGACGTTTTCGGTCTTCTTTTTGACCTCTTTGATGGTCATGAGGTCGGCAAGGCCTTGCATCGGATGGTAAAGGTCGCATTGCAAGTTCATCACGGGGACGCTGGCGTTGTCGGCCATCTCGCGCAAGAACTTGTTGCCTTGCCGCCAAAAACAGTTGCGCGCGGCGATGCCGTGTCCGTAGCTTGAAAGGATGATGGCGGTGTCTTTGCCGGTTTCGCCGTGCGAGATTTGCATGGTTGAGGTATCTAGGAAGTTTGCGTGGCCGCCTAGTTGCGCGATGCCGGCTTCCATGGAATTGCGGGTGCGGGTGGATTGTTCAAAGAACATCAAAAATGACGTCTTGTTTTTCAAATAATCGGTGATTTCGTTGTTCTTGAACTTTTCTTTGAGGTCGGCGCTTACCTCCAAAAGTTTTTCAATTTCTTCGGTTTTCCAATCTTCGAGGGTGATGAAGTGTTTTCCTTTAAAAAGTGGTTTCATAGAATAACTCCTTTTTTATTATGAATTTGTTTTTTCCAGGCGTTTCAGATAGAGATTGGGAATGACCGCGTACATGGCCGCGGCTTTGACGAGGTGTTCTTTTTCCGTCTTTTCGTTCGGGGCGTGCGCTTCTTTTTCGTGCCCGGGGCCAAAACCGATGCAAGGAATGTCGTAGCGGCCCATAATCGAGACGCCGTTTGTCGAGAAGGTCCACTTATCGACAAGCGGCTTGCCGCCGAAGAGTTCCCTGTAAGCGTCCACGAGTGTTTGCGTGGCGATGTGTTCTTCTTCCAACACCCAGCTTGGGAAATACGTCTTCGTCGGATACACCAAACCGGTGTAAGAGGGCTCTTCATAATCATACATTTCAACCTTTGCGTCCGCGCTTTTCACCGAAGGAAGGTTGCGGATTTCATCCATCGCGCCCTCGGGAGTCTCGCCGTGGGTCAAACGGCGGTCGATGGAGACGCTGCAGCCATCGGCGACGGCGCAACGTGATGGGGAACTGTAGAATATTTCGCTGACGGTCAAAGTGCCTTTTCCTAGGAATGGATCGTCGTGCAAATCTTTGTGCAACGCTTCAAGTTCCTGCAAAATCGGCGCCATTTTGAAAATGGCGTTGTCGCCGCGTTCGGGGGCGCTGCCGTGACAAGAGACCCCGTGCGTGGAAACCTTGATTTCCATTCGGCCGCGTTGTCCGCGGTAAATGTTGCAGGATGTGGGTTCGGTGATGACGACGAACTCGGGTTTGATGCCCATCTCTTCAATCAGGTATTGCCAACACAAACCGTCGCAATCCTCTTCTTGCACGGTGCCGGTGATCAAAAGCGTGTAATCGTCTTCAAGATTGAAATCTTTGATGATTTTGCCGGCGTAGACCATCGAGGCCATGCCGCCTTCTTGGTCGCTTGTGCCACGACCGCCGATGTATGTTTCGTCTTCGAATCCTTCATATGGGTCGAAATCCCAGTTTTTGCGCTCGCCGATGCCGACGGTGTCGATGTGCGCATCCATCGCGATCAGACGTTTGCCTTTGCCGATGGTGCCGATGATGTTGCCCATCGGATCGATTTCGATTTTGTCGAACCCGACTTTTTCCATCTCCTCTTTGATGCGCAATATAACGTCCTTTTCTTGCTGGCTTTCGCTTGGGATGCGCACCATGTCGCGCAAAAACTTGGTCATGTCTTCTTCGTAGTGTTTCGCTTTTTTGAGTATTTCTTCAAAATTTATGTTCACAATATACCTCCTAATGGTTTCGTAGCGCTTGAATTTTTTCGTTGTACTCGTAGATTTTCTCGTATTCCTCGTCCCAGAAATCCATCGACTTCATTTTGTCGAGGTAGGCTTGTTCGTAGCCGAACTTGAGCCAGTCGTTTTCTTTTTGCTTGAACAGTTTTTCTTTTTGCGCGGCGCTTCGGTAATCGGCGACGTTTTCCGTGTCGGCTTTTAAGAAAATGTCGCGGAACCAACGGCGCAAGACGAAGTCTTCGGTTTCAAGATAACGGTTTTCCAAATCTTCCATCACGCTGTCGTAACGGTCGAATCCGTCGGTCGCGACGGTGACGACGTTGTCTTCGGGGCCTAGTTTCAAATATTTCGCCATTTTGATCGCGCCTAGGATGTTGCACACGCCGGAGACGCCGAAGAAATCGCGCATGGCTTTCAATTGTTTCTTCTCGACGCCAAACTCGGCCAAAACGTCGACGCCATCGCGCAACACTTTCAACCCGCGTACGGCGTCCTCATCGCTCACAAGGGCGATGAAATCGGTGTTGAGCACGTTATGGATCAACGTGCACATCTTGTCGCCAATCCCTTCAATACGGTGTTGGCCGCGCCCGCCGTCCATGAGGGTCGAGCATTCGTAAGGTTCTAAGGCGGCGATTTTCGCCTCGGGGTACTCTTTTTTGATCTGATCGCCCGCGGCCAAAGTTCCCGCGCTTCCGGGAGCGGATGCGAAGCAGGCGATGCGGCCGTTGCCGACGCCCTTAACCGCTTCGATGGCGCTATATCCCGTAACGTGGCGGTGAAAACGGTAATTCGGCATCAATTCGAATTGCGCCAAGGCGACGTTTTTGGGGTCTTTGGAAAGCTTGTGCGTTTTCTCAAGCGTCAAGATGACGTCCGATTCCGTTCCCGGGGTCAAATCGAGTTTTGCCCCGTACCCCTTGATGCGGTCGTAACGTTCTTTGCTCATGTTGTCGGGCATGATGACGACGGCTTCGTAATCCATCAAGTTGCAGATGTAGGAAACGCCAATGCCAAAATTCCCGGTAGAAGGCCCAAGAATGGTGTGTTTGCCGGGGACGATGTCGCCATCGACATAGCCTTCGATCAAGGTCGAATACGCGGGTCCGACTTTATGGGAACCGCTAGGAAAATCTTTGCCGAGCATCACGACAATGTTTGCGTCGACGCCGGTCAAAGCCTTAGGAAGCACGACTTTGTTGACTTCGTTGTTTTCCTTTTTCCAAGTGATGTTGAACAAGTTCATCGGGTCCAGTTCGTCCTTTTTGGCGGCAAGCGCTTGCTTGCGCAACGAGGCGTCCAACTTGCTTGGGTGCAGCATCTCCTCATAGGTGGGACCCAGGGTGCTTTTTTTCATGTTCGTCCTCCTTCGTTGTTTTGCATGTACTCTATCAACAGATCCAAATCGGGTTTCAGCCGTTTTGGTTTGATTCCGTAATGTTCCATCGATTTCGTGTCTTTGAGGCCGTTGCCGGTTACGATCACCGAGACGCGTTCTCTCCTTGAGACGACGTTTTGTTCAAGAGCCTCCAAAAGCCCCGCCATCGACGCGGCGGCGGCCGGTTCGGCGAAGACGCCTTCTTCTTTTCCAAGCAAGACGATCGATTCCAAGATTTGTTCGTCGGTGACGGTGATCCATTGTCCACCGGAACGTTTTACAGCGTTTAACGCCTTGGTGGGGTTTCTCGGAATGCCTACGGCGATGCTGTCGGCGATGGTGTTTTCGTCGGTCTCGATGAGTTCGCGTCCCTCTTTGGCCGCTTCGTAGAAGGGCGCGCACCCTTCGCTTTGAACGCCGAGAATTTTCGGGATTCGATCGGTGATGCCGATCGCGAAAAGGTCGTAAAACCCTTTGTACACCCCGGCGATGGTGCAACCGTCGCCAACGCTGACGACCACCCAGTCGGGCACGTCGAAATCCAATTGTTCGGCGATTTCGTATGCGACCGTCTTTTTGCCTTCGACCATATGAGGATTGATCGCGGCGTTGCGATTGTACCAGCCGAAATGGTCGATGGCCGCTTTCGAAAGTTGAAAGGCCGCTTTGTAGTCGCCCTCGACGCTGATGACGTCGGCGCCGTAGGCAAGCAACTGCGCAAGTTTGCCGATTGGAGCGCGTTCGGGGACAAAAATGACAGTCTTAAGCCCCATGCGTGCGGCGTTTCCGGCCAAACTCGATGCGGCGTTGCCCGTCGAAGAACAGGCGATGGTGACGTTGTCGTTTTCCATCGCTTTCAAAACGGCCACGGCCGAAGCTCGGTCTTTGAGGGAACCGGTCGGGTTGAGCCCTTCGTCTTTGATGTAAAGGGCGTCCATTTTTAAACGTTTCGCAAGCTGATTGCTTTTGTAATGGGGCGTCCAGCCAACGCGAAGCGTTTTGTCGATGTGGGCTTTTGAAACGCTCATTAGCGGTTCGTAGCGCCACATGCTGTAATCGGTGTTGTCCGCAAAATATTGCTTGTTCAGCGTTTTTTTCAACCGTTCGTAATCGTAATGGATGTCCAAAATGCCTTTTTCTCCGCATTTTGGGCATGTGTAAAAATCTACGGGAGGGGTGTATTCGCTCCCGCACAAAGTGCAAGAGTAATGGGTCAAGAATTCCATGGTATCCCGCTTTCTTTAATCTTCTATCGGTACGATTTTAAAGGCGTTGACGTCGAAGAGTCCTTGGTCGGTCAACTTCAAATCCGGAATGACGGGGAGCGAGAGGAACGCGAGCTGGATGAAGGGGTCGTCGATGTCGGGGTTCAGTCCCATCGCGCGGACTTTTTCTTTCATGCGATTCAAGGTTTCGGCGACCTTTGACGCCGGTTTGGTCGTCATGATGCCTCCGATTTCTAGCTGAAGCGCGTCTTCTACTTCTCCGTCTTTGACAAGGACGATGCCGCCCGATATTTCGACGATTTTCTCGGTGGCAAGACGCATCGCTTTATCGGAATCGCCGACAACGACGAGGTTGTGAGAATCATGGGCGATGGTCATCGCCAAGGCGCCGTTTTTGAGCCCGAATCCTTTGACCAAAGCCAAACCGTAATCGCCGCTGCCTTTGTGGCGTTCAACGACGGCAAGCTTTAATAGGTCTTGTTCGGGGTCGTTTTTATACGCTCCGTCTTCGATGAGGACGGTCTCGTTCAGACGTTTTGTCGTGATGTTGTTTTTGATGAGGCCGATGATTTTCACGGTGTTCTTTTTGAGCTTGAGCGTGAAGTCCAATCGGTCTAAGTCGACGTGGACGGTGTCGCTGACCGTTGCGTCTTTGATGGTGGGCGCGTCGATTAGGGGTTCGTTGTTTTTGGCGACGAGCGTTCCGCGTTTGTAGACGGCTTTGGGCTCAATCTTTTCAAGGCTGTCAAACACCACCAAATCCGCGTAATAAGATGGCGCGATCGCGCCATGGCGGGGGAGTTTGTAACAAGTTGCCGCGTTCAAGGTCGCCATTTTGATGGCGGTGATGGGGTCGATGCCGTGGTCGATGGCGAGGTTGACGTTATAATTGATGTGGCCTTCGGCCTTGATGTCTTCGGGATGCTTGTCGTCGGTGCAAAAAAGCAGACGTTCGGTGTTTTTGTCGGTGACACCCTTTAAAAGAGTGCGGACGTTACGGGTCACCGAACCTTCTCGCAGATGCACATACATGCCGCGGCGAACGCGGTCGAGCATTTCTTCGACCGTTGAACATTCGTGGTCGGTTTGCACGCCTGCGGTCGCATAAGCGTTCAAATCGTTGCCCTTAAGCGATGGGGCGTGTCCGTCGATGGGCCTTGGTTGCATGAGCCGTATTTTGTCGTGGATTGTCTGTTCTCCCTTTAAAACATCGGGGTAGTTCATCACTTCGCCTAGACCCAAAACGCCGTCTTCAAGCGCCAATTCGGCGATGTCTTCGACGCTCACATTTGCGCCCGCCGTTTCGAACGTGGTGGCCGGTACGCTTGAAGGAATCATCATGAAGACATCGAGGAAAGAAGCCTTGCTGCTTCGAAGCATGTAACGGATGCCTTCTTTGCCGCTGACGTTGGCGATTTCATGAGGGTCGGCGATGATCGTGGTCGTGCCCTTGGGAAGGACGATGTTCGCAAACTGAGGCGGGGTCACCATGGAAGATTCGATGTGCACGTGCCCGTCGATGAATCCGGGCGCGACATAGCTTCCTTGAAGGTCGACTTCTTCTTTTCCGCGGTATTTTCCGATGCCGACGATAAGACCGTCTTGAATCGCGATGTCGCCATCTTCAAGTTCCTTTGTGAACACGTTGACGATGCGGGCGTTTTTCAAAACCAACGCCGCTTTTTTTACGCCTCTTGCAATTTTCATTCGTTCTTTGTCGTTCATGCATTCCACCTTCTTTTGTCAGTCTTGAATGTGCATGTTCATGATGAAATCTTCGATCATGTTGAACGCTACGCGTTTTCTATAAACCCGGTTGGAACGCTGGTCGTCGATGGGTTTGATGTGCGGAACGTAGGCGTTTTTGATGCTGACGATGCTGTCTTGCACGGCGCTGATGGTTTCGCCGGTGTGAAGCTTTTCCACTTCGCGCAGGCGGACCACGGTGACGTTGACGGCGCCGATGGCCATGCGCAGGTCTTTGACGATTCCATCTTCGATGCGAACGGCGCCGGCGAAGGCGACTTTGGAGATGGCGTCGGCCTTGCGGCCTCCGACTTTCAAGAATTGTGTTTTGGTGAACGTCGATTTCGGAAGTCGGATTTCTTTAATCATCTCTTCGTTGGAGAGTGTGGTTTTGCCGGGGCCCGTGATGACATCGTCGATCAAGGCTTCGCGACGGGCGCCCTTTCGTTCTATCACCAGCTGCGCGTCCAAAAGGTAAAGCAAGAGCACGCCGTCGGCGGCCGGGGAGGCGTTGCCGATGTTTCCGGCGAGGGTTCCGACTTTGCGGATGGCCGGGCCGGCGATTTCAATCAGGCAATCCTTGAGAACTTTCGGGACGGCTTCATGGCGGAGAAGGGTTTCATAATCGGTCAGCGCCCCGATGGCGAGATGGTCGCCTTTGTCTTCGACATAGCGAAGTTCGTCGAGGTTGTGGATGTAGAGCATGTCTTGCTTGAAGCGAGCCGGCGTTTCGCTCCACGAGCGGTTTTTGACCATAAGGTCGGTGCCGCCGGCCAATACTTTGTAGGTGCCTTCGCTCAAGTGTTCGAGCGCTTCTTTGTAGGTTTTGGGGATCACATGCTTCACCATAGACCCTCACCTTCCTTTGCGGCGCGCTTGACGGCTTTGAAAATCATTTCGTATCCGGTGCAGCGGCAAAGGTTGCCCGCAAGGGCGATGCGAATCTCCTTCTCGCTCGGTTTGGGGTTTTGATTCAGCAAGCTTTCAGATGCCATGACCATCCCCGGCGTGCAGATGCCGCATTGCACGGCGCCTTCTTCAATAAAGGCGTCCTCTAAAATCTTGTAGCGTTTTGTCTTTCGATACCCTTCGATGGTCATAACGTTTCGACCTTCGACGCTTCCTAGGGGAAGGAGGCAGGAATTGACAAGTTGTCCGTCAATCAAGACGGCGCAGGCGCCGCATTCGCCTTCACCGCATCCTTCTTTTGAACCGGTGAGGCCGAGTTTCATGCGCAAGATGTCCAAAAAACGCATGTTGAGCGGTTCATCGACGGTGATGGATTCGCCGTTCAACGTGAAAGTGACTTTAGCCATTGTCGATCAACTCCATAATGGATTCGGGGGTGGCGGGAATCTTTCGGACCTTGCGTCCGATGGCTTGTTCGATGGCAAGCGCAACCGCCGGGGCGCCGCCCACAAGCGTGAGTTCGCCGACGCCTTTGGCGCCGTAAGGGCCTAAGGGGTAGGGATTGTCCATGATGTGGTTTTCCATTTTCGGAACGTCGACGGATGTCGGAATGATGTAGTCGGTCATATTTTTTTGTTTCAGCTTGCCGTTTTCATGGTTCATCACTTCTAAATATCCATACGCGATGCCTTGCGCCTGCCCGCCGTCGGCTTGGCCCATGACGATGCGTTCGTCGATCGCCTTGCCGAGGTCGTAGATGCTCCAGGCGTTTGTGACGGTGACTTCGTAGGTGACTTTCGAGACTTCCACTTCGACAACGTTGACCCCCCATGAATAGGCGGGATACGCGTCGCCTCGCATGGTGTCTTGGTCCCATTCGACGTAATCGGGTTGTTCGTATTGTTTGACGACGGTTTGTTCTTCGCCTTCTTTCCAGTCTTCTTTCAGCGTCTTCGCCGCCCTAGCGAGCAATCCGCCCACGACCATCATCGTTCTTGAGGCGACGGTCGGACCCGAATCGGGGACGTAGCGCGTGTCGGGGTAGTTGAAGGTCACTTGTTCGATCGGTACATCCAATATGTCGGCGACGAGTTTGCGGAACGTCGTTTTCGGGCCTTGGCCCATATCGACAGCGGCCACTAGGATATGGACGTTGTCTTCGTCGTCCTTCCTAAGCTTTACGTTCGCCTTGATGATGTCGGATTCGCCGCTGCCGGTGAAACCGCAACCATGCAAGAACCAGCTCATGCCGATGCCTTTATAAGTGTCTCGGTCCTCATACGCTTTCGCTTTGTCGTGGTAGTTTGAGATTTCCACCGCTTTTTGAATCATGTCGTCTAGGATGATGGGGTCTCTAAACGTACCGCTAGTTGACGTTTTGTCGCCTTGTTTGACCATGTGGCGCTTGCGGAAAACGTAGGGGTCTTCGCCGATGTCTTTGGCGATGTGATGGATGAACATTTCGATGGCGAAAATCATTTGCGGTGCTCCAAAACCCCGGAAGGCGCCGTTAGGGACGGTGTTGGTCAGGAAAACGTCGCCGTGGACGTCGAGATTGTCGATGGTGTAGGCGTTGGTGACCGCAAGCATGCCGCGCGAGAGGACGACGCCGGAGAGTCCGATGTAGGCGCCGCCGTCAAGCCCGATGCGCGAGCGCATGCCGATGATGTTGTTGTGTTCATCGAGGGCGGCTTCCATCTTCGTTTTGGAAGGATGGCGTTTTGTGGTCGTTTCCATATCCTCTTCGCGTTCGTAGATGAATTTGATGGGTTTTTGAATCTTTTTCAAAGCGACGGCCAACTGGCAAGCGGTGACGGATGGAAATTCTTCCTTGCCGCCGAAGGCGCCGCCTACGGGCGCTTGGATGACGCGCACTTTGTCTTCGTCTTCGCCCATTGTGTCCATCACGGCGTTTTTGACGTAATAGGGGCACTGGATGGACCCCACAAGGGTGTATCCGCCGTCTTCTATATATCCCACAAAGCCTTGCGGTTCGATGTAGGCTTGTTCTTGGTAGCCGGTTTCGTATTCGTATTCAATCGTTTTGGCGGCTCTTTCAAAGGCGTTTACGACGTCGCCTTTGTCGAAATGCAGCCGCACGCCGCTGTTGGAAAAATCAAACACGGGGTTTTTTTCTTCGTAGTCGATCTCGACATTGTCGGCGAGATTCATCACCGTTTCTTTGTCCGGACCGACGATCAACATGATCGGTTCGCCGATGAAATTCACTTCCTTCTCGGCGAATACCGGCCAGTCCTCATAAATCATGGACACGACGTTCCGGCTTGGAATGTCGGAAGCGTCGACGGTATAATAGCCTTCCGGCATGTCGGGGAGTTTGACGTTTTTGATGACGCCCCGCGCGATGGGCGAACGGACGGTTTTCGCATACAGCATCCCTTCGACGCTTATGTCGCTCGTATAGGGGGCGCGCCCGGAAATCTTCTCTTCGCTGTCGACTTTGCGAATGGATTCGGATATGTCTTTTTTGGTTTTCATCGCAATCACCCTAATTTATCCATTTTGATGGCGTTGGTGGGGCAAATCGAGACGCAAAGGCCGCAACTGAAACATTTGTCCGGATTGAACGTGATTTTGTCTTTGAAATCGATGGCGAAATACGGACAGGCCTTTTCACAGAGCATGCATTCGATGCACTTCTCCTCGATGAGCGTCGGCAGTTCGTCTTCGTAGGTGACATCGTTGGTCAAATCGGTGCCGATGGCTTCCTCGACGCTTTCAAAACCGAACTTTTCAAGCGCCTTAGGAAGGTCTTTGATGATCTTCGCGTAAAGCTGTTTGCCTTTTAAAAGAGCGCCCGAAAGCATTTGCACGCCGCTTGCGCCGGCTAGGAGAAACTCGACGACGTCTTCGGCGGTGCTGATTCCGCCAACGCCTAAGACCGTGAGGTCGGGTTCGGCCTGTTTGATTTTGTAGACGGTCGCGAGGGCGAGGTTTTTGATCACCGGTCCCGTCGTCCAGACAAAGCCGTCTTCCGCGCCGTATTCGATGCGGCGTTTTTCGGGGTTGATGTTGATGGTCGGGCCGAGAGAATTTATGGCCACAACGCCGTTTGCGCCCGCTTCTTTGATGGTCTTCGCATACCCTTCCGGGTCGGGAATGTGAGGGCTAATCTTCATGTAAAACGGCTTTTTGGTGAGCGAACGGATGGTTTTGACGGTTTCGCCGATGACCGAGAGGTCGGTCCCCACATAGTGCGTCGAAACTTCAAAAGCGTCCGCAAAGCCGTCTAGTTTCGGAATGAGGGTTTCCATGTCCTCTTTGGAATAGCCGACGCTGATGATCAGGGGACGGTCGTTTTCCTTGGTATAGGCCGGGAGGAATTCCTCGATCCATTTCTCCATGGAGTGTTCGCTCCACAGTTCGCTGTTCATGACGTAATTTTTGCCGGTGTAGATACACGGTTTGGGAATCTTGGGTTCCTTGGTGGAAATGGTTTTGGTCACGACGGCGCCGCAACCGGCGTCTTCACGCATGAAAAACAGTTTCTCCGCGTCGCCCACAAGCGGTCCGGATGCGGGCATGAGCGGATTTTCAAGCGTTAAGCCGTCAAAGGAAGTCTTTAGTTTCATGAGGTCTCACCTTCTTCTATTCTTTGCCAAAGGTCTTGCGCGTGCGCTTTGGCTTGTTGGTAGGTTTTTTGCAACGTTTCGCTGACTTCGTAGTCTTTTACGACGATTTTTCCACCGACAAAGACGTTGCGCGGTTTGAAGCTGTTGAAGCAGCCGAAGAACAGATGGCCGAGCGCGTTGTCTTTGTGAATCGGAGTCGGCGGGGTGTAGGGAAGCATCAGCAAGTCCGCCTCATAACCTTTTTGGAAACGTCCGAGCTTGATGCCGAAACGTCTTGAGGCGTAATCGTAGGTGTCGTCGATGATTTTTTGGATGTCGTCAAGCCCCATCGCTTCGGGCGTTCCTTTCAAGGCGTGCGAAGCGTAAAGGAGATTGAGATACTCGGTCGTCACCGAGGAGGAAAGCCCGTCGTTGCCGACGATGGTGCGGACGCCCTTTTCGCGAAGCGCCGGGTAATCGGGGATGCCGACGCCGTTGTTCATGTTCGAGGACGGATTGAGCGCTACGACGCAATCGTTTTCTTTAATCAGCGTTCGTTCGCTGTCGCTGACGTGAAGCGCGTGGGTGAGGATGCTGTCTTTGGTCAAAAGTCCGTGACGATGCAAACGGGTCACGACCCGTTCGCCGTATTGTTTCAAAGAATCGTTTTGGTCCATGACGCTTTCGCCCACATGAATGTGGATGGGGGAATCGCCTTGGCGTTCGCGGACGCGTTCTAGCGTTTCTTCCGAGAGCGAAAGCGAGGCGTGAAGGCCGAAATGGCCGCTGACGGTCTCGTTTTGATGGCGTTTGAGGAAGGAACGGTTTTCTTCGAGGCATTCGTCGACGTTGAAACGGTCGCTCGTTTCAAACGCGAACATCCCGCGCAACCCCACATCGTCGACGACCGCCTTTTTGAGGGTTTCAAGGGACCCTTTGACGCTGCCGCTGGCGTGGTGGTCGATGATGGTGGTCACGCCGTTTTTGACATGGTCGACGGCGTTGACGATGCCGCTATGATAGATGGATTCCTTCTTTAGACTACGGTCGAGCTTCCACCATTGGCCTTCCAAAATGTCCATGAAGTTCTCCACTTTGAAAGCGTTCATCCAGCCCCGGGCGAAGGTGGAATAGATATGGGTATGGCCGACGATGAGCGAAGGCATGACCAAATGGCCTTTTCCGTCGATGGTCTCATGGCCCTTTTCTTTAAAGTCCTTCATGTCGCCGGAAGCGAGAATCTTGTCGTCAAACACGACATACCCGTTTTCGTAAAAACGGTCGAAATCGTAAACCATGGCGTTGACAATCGCTTTAGGCATTTCTTTCACTCCTTTTGAGAAAGTGTCCTTTTTGGGGGTAAAACGCACCGTCTTTGACAATGAACGCACCCCGGGCGATGGTGGCCTTTAAAACGGCGCCCGCAGGTTGGCCTTCATACACCGAATAATCGGAAGCGGCGTGGTTGTTCTTAATTATGGTGTCTTTCGCTTCGAAGATTGCCAAATCGGCGTCGGCGCCTACCGCGATATCGCCTTTGCGCGGCGTTAGATGATGCACACGGGCGTTGTTCAGGCTCATTTTTTCGATGAGCGAATTCTTGAAATGGCGATATAAAATGGAAAACGAGTGTTCGACGCCGCCAATGCCAAGAGGCATGTCTTTTAGCGAGGAGGCTTGTTTGTCCGCTTTCATGAAGGCGCAATGGTCGGTGCCGATGGTGTGGACATCGTCAAAATGGTCCCAAAGCGCTTTGCGGTCTGCTTCGCTGCGCAAAGGCGGAGCGAAGGTAAAGAGTTTGCCTTTTTCGCCACGAAGCGAAGCGTCGTTGAAAGCAAAATATTGCGGACAGCTTTCGACGATGAAGCGCTTGTTCAAAAGATGCGGATAATGCTTTTTGAGAGCCCGCAGGGTTTCGCCGCTGCTTAGGTGCACCATGTAGAGCGTGCCGTTCGTTTCTTCTACGAAACCTGCGAGTTTCAAAGCTTCTGTGGTTTCGCTGTTTGAAGGACGGCTCTTGGGCAAATCCTCGTGGGTGTATTCGTCCTTTATGGTGATCATGTCGTCGTTTTCAATATGCGCGAGCAACGTGATGTTGTGTTTTTTTGAAAGTCGGAGAAGTTCTTTGATGTCTTTGTCGTAGGTGCGCCTGTTCGATTCGGAATAGGTTGTGAAAAATTTGAGCGTGGGAATGCCCAAATCCTTCATCGTTTGCACAAACGTTTCAAGGTCGCCTTTCGGATTTTTGATTGTGGCGTGAAAGGCGTAGTCGAGATGAGACGTTTTTGCTTCCTTCAAGCGCGTTTCAAACGCGCGTTTCAAATCGTCGGCGTTGTCGACGGGGTCTAAAAAATCGATAAACGTCGTGACGCCGCCGTAAGCGGCGGCTTTCGAACCTGCGGAAAAATCGTCGACCGAAACGAACGCGCCCAAATCTAAGGCGAAATGGACATGCGGGTCGATGAGACCCGGCAATACCATGGCGCCCTTAGCGTCGTATGTTTCTTCGGCGTCAAGGTTTTGATCGGTGATTTCGGCGATGCGCCCGTCTTTGACGTAGACGTTTGTCTTCTGAAAGGCGCCTTTTAGAAACACGTCGCCGTTTTTAATGGCTAAATCCATCGTTTTCCTCCTCAATGAGGCGATAATCGGTGATGGCGTATTGTTTCAAGAAGTCCGGAAGCAACGTTTCACGTACCGCAAAACACACATCGAGTCCGGAATCGACCATGGCCTTCACCGTGTTGGCGAATCCTTGGTCGTGCATTTCCAAAATTCCGACTTCGTCCAAAAAGAGCGGTTCGACTCGCTCTTCAACGAGCGTCTTCAACGTCGATTCGATCCATTCGACACAGTTTTTCTCGAAATGGTAGGGTCCGATGTTTTCTTTGCTGTTGAAATCTTCGGGCATGTAGGCATCCCGGATGATCAAAAGTCTTTGTTCGCCGGTCGAAAGACGTTGGGCGGTGTAGCTGTGGACGGTGTCGTTTTTCATGGTCTTTAACGACACGAACCCATCGCCGCCGAGGCGCTCGTAAAGCGCGATCATGCGGGTGGTTTTGCGGTCGTTAATCTTCCCAGTAACGATGTGAACCATTTTCGGTTTCCCTCATGTGAAGATGGCCTTTTTTTCCGTGCGAGACGGCTAGGATTTCGGAGCTGATCGAAACGGCGATCTCTTCGGGGCTTCCTCCGCCCGTATCGAGGCCGATCGGCGCGTAGAAATTGCTCAAATCGACGTCTTCGCCGAAGGTGTCGTACGTCTTTTTCAAATAATCCTTCAATTTGGCCGACGAACAAAGCATGCCCATGTATTTGGGCGAGAGACCAAGTTCTAGGATTTTGTTGATGACGTGGTAATCGTTGGCGTGTTTCGGCGTGCAAACGACCACGAAACTGCCGTCTTTAATGCCTTCTTCTTCGATGAATTGCACAAACGGCTTTTCGACAAGCCTGTTGCCGTAAGGGTAAACGTCTAAGACTTCTTTCCGGTCGTCGATGACGGTCAGGTGAAAATCCATGGTGTCCAAGACGTGTCCCAAGGCCTTTGAGACATGCCCGGCGCCGAAAAGATAAATATGGTTTTTGACGCCGATGAATTCGTAAAAAAGGGTCACGACGCCGCCGCATTTCATCGGCAGGGTCGTCATGTCGGAACGGTTGTCGACTTCGATTTTCTCTTCGTTGAGCAAATAGCGTTCAAGTTTGCTTTCCCGCTTCTTGATGATGTCCTTGCACCGTTCGCGGGCGTGGTATTCAAGCGCGCCGCCGCCGACGGTGCCGATCGCTTCGTCGTCTTCGCTCACGAGCATCTTGATGCCGATGGCGACCGGACCTTCGCCCTTTTTCTCGACCGCCGTGACCAACACGGCGTCTTTGCCTTCTTTTTTATAACGGAGTAACCGTTCGTAGAGAGTTTCGTCTTCCATTGTCATCCAACTTTCTGCTTCCTAAAAATTAGGCCAAAGCATACATAAAGCACACTTTGGCCATCGGTTTTACAATATAACGGTCAAAACGGTGGCAAGTGTCAGCATGAAGGTCGCGCCTAAGGGATGGATGCGAAGGCTTAAGGCGCTGCGTGTCTCAAGGAGCTCGAAACCTTTATAAAGCGCAAACGCCAAAGCGCCGCTGAAAAGCCCTTGGAACACGGCAAACGTCAACACGTTGCCAAAAGAGCCGATTTGCTCGGCGAGGAATCCGGTGGCCGCGAACTGCACGGCGAACCAAACAAGGTATGCGCCGCGCCAGGCCACCGATGCGGTGAGGAAACCAAGCGCTTGCTTCTTGAGGTTTCTTGAGACCAAAAAGTTTGCGAGCGCAACGACCATGAGCGACTCGAGCACGATGGAAATCATCGGATTGATGATGCCCCAGTGGTTCATGGGCATGAAGAAATTGAGCGCTTTGATGGAAGCCGCGATGACACCTACGGCCAAGAGCGCTTTCCTAGATTGCGTGTGCTTGTATGCGTAAAGCAGGACAAGAGTCGCTAAGGGGAACATGATGCTTCCGGCCAAAAAAGGAACGGGAATCAAATGCAAAACATAGCCTAGTGTGGCTTCAAGCACGCCCCAAAGGGCGCCGAAAAAGACGATGGTGCTCAACAATGCGAGTTTTTTGTTCATGGTTTAAATCTCCTTTTCTTTTAATCCTTTTAGTATTTTCTCGGGTGTGACCGGTAGAGTCTTGATGCGCACGCCGGTGGCGTTATAGACCGCGTTGGCGATCGCCGCGGGCGGGGTGTCGATGCCGATTTCGCCGACCGATTTCGCGCCGTAGGGTCCGCTTTCTTCATAGCTGTCGGCGAATTCGGTCGTCAACTTCTTGAGGGTGAGGTTCGTCGGGATTTTGTAATTGAGCATGTCGCTTGAAATCAGTTTGCCGTTTTTGGCGTAATGAACGTCTTCGGTGACGGCCATGCCGAGGCCTTGCACGATGCCGCCTTCAACCTGGCCGCGGGCAAGTTCGGGATTGATTGTGGTGCCGCAGTCGACGACGCTTACGTATTCGAGAATGTCGTATTCGCCGGTTTCAAGGTCCACTTCGACTTCGACGAAGCCGGCCATGAAAGGCGGCGGCGATTTCGTGCCGTAATAACTGCCCGTTGCCACAAGCTGTTTTTGGTCTTCGTTGTAGTAAAGACGGTTTGAGAGGTCCGAAAGGCTGAGGGTGTCCTCTTGGTTCTTGACGCGAAACGTCGTGCCGTCGAACTCGATGTCGTCGATGTCGACTTCAAGCGAACGCGCCGCCTCTTTGACAACCATCGAGCGCATTTCCTTTGCGGCTTTGAGGACGGCGTTGCCCGAAACGTAGGTGGTGCTTGAAGCGTAGGCGCCCGGATCAAAGGGCGTGAGGTCGGTGTCGGAAGAGTATACGACGACTTTCGACACGTCGACGCCGAGTTGTTCGGCCGCGATCTGAGCGAGGATGGTGTCGCTGCCTTGGCCAATTTCGGTCGCGCCGACCATCAAGTTGTAAAAACCGTCGTCGTTTAGTTTGATGATGGCGGCCCCCATGTCGATGTAGGGAATGCCGCTTCCTTGCATGGCGATGGCGCCGCCGATGCTGCGCACTTTGGCGCCGTCGGTTTTTCGGCGCGGGTATTTGTTTTTATAGTCGATGAGCTCCATGCCGCGCTTGACGCAGTAATCGAGCTTGCAGCTGTCCATGTTCATCGCGGTGCCCTCGGTGCCTTCGCCCATAATCTCGAAAATCGGCGAAGTCTCGTTTTCTAAAATCATGTTCTTCTGCCGTAGTTCCATCGGGTCCATGTTTAGCTTTTCGGCAAGCATGTCGACGATGGATTCAAGAGCGTAATTGCCTTGAATGGCGCCGTATCCGCGGTAAGCGCCCGAGGAGACCGTGTTGGTGTAGACGACGTCGCCGTGAAAGCGGACAGAATCGACTTTGTTGTAAAGGGGCAACACTTTCGAACCGGTAACCATAAATACGGTCAAGGCGTGTTCGCCGTACGCGCCGGTGTCGGAAAGCCCGTAACAGTCTATTCCGGTGATTTTCCCATCCTTCGTGGCGCCGATTTTCATATCGATACGCATCGGATGGCGGGTGCAGGAAGACTCGAAAACTTCTTTGCGCGTATAAGTCAGTTTTGAAGGTTTGCCGGTTCTTTTGGTTACGGCCGCGGCGAGCATTTCGCCATGAAGGGCCTGCTTGCCGCCAAATCCTCCGCCGACACGCGGTTTGATGACCCGGATTTTGCTTAGGGGAATCTCGAGCGTTTGCGAGAGAATTCTACGCACGTGAAAGGGCGTTTGCGTGGCGGAATAAAGCACGAGGCGGTCTTGATAGTCGATTTGCGCGTTCACGGTGTGCGGTTCTAACATCACATGCGCCTGCGCTTGGGTGTAGAAGGAATCTTCAACCACCACGTCGCTTTCTTTTAAGGTTTTCTCAACGTCGCCAACTTCCATAGAATAGGCGGCCGCGACGTTTTTCTTCGGGTCGAAACCGATGGGGAACATCTCATAGATGTCCTCTTCGGGATGAATGATCGATTCGTTTTCTTTCGCCTTCTCAAAATCCAAGACGGGCGTGAGCTTTTTGTATTCGACTTCGATGAGGTCAAGCGCCTCAAGCGCCGTCTCTTCGTCAACGGCCGCAACGGCGGCGACTTCGTCTCCGACATAGCGGACATAATTGTCTAGGGGGAACTTGTCGTGCGGAGAAGGCTCCGGATATCCTTGTCCGGCGCGGGTGTAGGCGTTGCGCTTAAAATCCTTGTGTGTAAGAACGATTTCAACGCCCGGCAGTTCGGACGCTTTTTGCGTGTCGATCGACTCAATCTTCGCAAAAGCGTGCGGACTTCTCAACACTTTGATGACCAATGCGTCCTTAGGGGCAAGGTCTTCGGTGTAGGCGGGGCGACCCATCATGATGCCTTTGCCGTCGATGGACGGGGTTTTCACGTTGACCGTTTTGTAGTTTTTACTCATTCGAATCACCCAAATATTCTTTTATGGCCTTGTGTTGCGACTGATAGCCCGTGCAGCGACACAGGTGACCGGTCAGATAGTGTTTCAGGGTTTCGGCCGTGACTTTCTTTTGGCTTTTTTTAAGAGCGTATACGCTCAAAGCGATGCCCGGATTGCAAAACCCGCATTGATCGGCGCCGGTGGCGCCAAAGTGTTCGCTGAGCTTTTCCGCTTCTTTGGGAATGCCTTCAACGGTGGTGATGCGTTTCCCTTCGGCGCGCACGCTCAAAAACGCACAGGATGGAACGGGCTTATCGTCGATCAGTATGGTGCATACGCCGCAACTAGTCGTGTCGCAACCACGGCGGACGCTTAGGTAGTTGTGACGCCGGAGCGTATCAAGCAAGTATTCGTCGGGTTTCACATCCAAAATGCGTTTCATGCCGTTGATGGTGGTGTTAACTTTCACAATCTCTCACCTCTTTCAAGCCGCGTTTGGTGTAGACGTAGGCGAGTTCCTTCCGGTATTCCTCGGAAGCTCTGGGGTTTTGGCCGAACTTCACGTTCTCACAAACGAGCGTTGCGGCTTTTTCGACATCGTCGTCGCTCAAGGTCTTTTTCCCGTTGACGTAGTCCATCGCTTCTTCGCACAAGGTCGCAACACTCGGACGCGAACCGACCACAATCTTGTAATGGCCGTCGCTCACCGCAACCGCTAGATTCAAAATAGAAAAATCAAGCGGCGTTTTGGCGACTTTTTTGAAATATCCGGTCCCTTTTGTTTTGGGAAGAACGATTTTTTCCAAAACGTCGTCCGTTCGTCCTCTTTGAGCCATGAACTCGGTCAAAGTGATTTCTCCCTGTTTGTAAAACACCAGTTTCGCCTCCATGGCGAGCAAGGGTGTCAAAACATCGGAAAAACCGAATTTCCCCACAACGCTGCCTCCGATGGTGACAAGATTGCGAAGCGAAACGCCCATGATTTGCGCCACGGCTTGCGTGAGCATGCCTTTGCAAAGGCTCTTTACGCTTTCGCTTTCAACAATCTTTTGCAGCGGTGTCATGCTGCCGATTTCTACCGCATTTTCGGTTTCGTTGACGTAATCGAGCGGCAAATCGCTCAAATCGACGGCCTTCTCGACGGTACGGCTTGAAAGTTTGAGCCAGCCTCCGCCTGCGATGATGGCGTGGTTGCGGCTTTCGGTCAAGACTTCGTAAGCGTCTTGAAGCGAATTTGCCTTGTGATAGTTGCTGATTTTCACACGCTTGTGCCCCTTTCAAAATCATTTCTAATTTTTTCGTAATCGCTTGTGGTGTCGACGTCGAGGAGAATTCCTTCGTCCTCAGTATCCACAACCGTTAATGGGTAACTGTCTCGAAACGCCTTGAGATTGTCGTCTTTCCCGCGTTTCAACAACGGCTTTCGCAGCGATTGAGCGAGGAAAAGAGGATGGCCCTTTTTGCCTTTGTAAGAAGGCACGCGAACGTTTCCTTTTGCTTCTTTTAGGGCGGTGTAGGTCGAAGGTTTGATCAAGGGGATGTCGCCCGGGACGATAAACACGTCGCCGGTGGTGTTCTCCATGCCCTTTTGAACGGATGAGAACATGCCTTTGTCGTAATCGGGGTTGTACACCACCTTGCAACGATCCATTCCATCGAAAATTCGGACAATGTCTTCATAATGATGGCCGCCGACAATCACGATGCGCGATACATGCGGCGACATGGATTTTGCGGTATGAAGAATCAATGGCATCCCATCAAGTTCAAAGGCCATCTTGTTGTTTTTAGCCCGGCTTGAATACCCGCCGGCCAAAATGATGCCCTCAATCATACCCCCACCTCGATTCTATATGGCGCTTGCGTAAATATACCTTTTTGGTTAGCTTTATATTTTATCATAAAAAAACCGCTTTTTCCATAGCGCGAAGCGAAAAAAGCCTCGTCTGCGGAAACGGTTTTTGCAAAAAAATGGCGGAGGGGAGGGGATTTGAACCCCTGCGACGCGTTAACGCCCTACTAGCTTTCCAAGCCAGCCCCTTCAGCCTCTTGGGTACCCCTCCGGAATCTATTCGTTTAAGGAATTATAGTCGTTTGGTTTCAAAGTTGCGACGGCTTCCGGCAAACACGCGATGATATCGGAAGCGAGCATTCCCTCTTCGCCGAAATATTCGGCGGCGTATTCACCGGCCAGGCCGTGAACGTACACGCCGATTTTCGCGGCCTCAAGCGGGGAGCGGTTGTGCATGAATCGGGCGATTGTGCCGGAGAGGACGTCTCCGCTTCCGGCGGTGGCCATGCCCGGATGGCCCTTTACGCTGAAATACTGAACGTTGCCATCGGCAAGGATGGTGCATGGTCCTTTTAAGACAACGCAAAGCCCGTAGCGGGCGATCAAGCTGTTCACATAGTATAGCGGATTGCGCATGACTTGCGCGGGCGTTGTGTCGAATAGTTTCGCCATTTCGCCCATATGGGGCGTCAATATGACGTTTTCGCATTGTTCGATCGTCGGCATGATTTCTTTGAAAACCTTCAGCCCGTCTGCGTCGATGAGGGTGGGGACGTCTTCTTGAATGAGACGCTTCAAAATCTCGATGTGTATAGGACGAATGTCTCCCATGCCCGGACCGAAAACTACCGCCGAGGTTTTTGCCGGCAAATCGGCGAAATCGTTCGCGTCGTCGTAAGGCGCGGACATGATGTCGGAAAGCGCGGGAGCGCGCTGGTCGTAGCAATCTCTTGGCAGAGCCAAGCGCGAAAGGCCGGTTCCCGAGCGAAGCGCCGCTTCCGCGGCCAAATTCGGTGCGCCCATCATGCCTTCGCTTCCGCCAATGGTCAACACGCTGCCGTAATGGTACTTGTGCGTGTGGTGCTTGCGCCAAGGAAGCGTCCCTTGCAGGGTAGCGTCGGCAAGCAAAAAGCGATTCGCGAAATCTTTGTCTCCTACGATGCCCGCATCAAGACGAACCAACTCTCCTGAATAGTCTAACGCATCTTGCAAAAGATTTCCAGTCTTAAAATTTTGTATGGAAACCGTATGGTCCGCACGGACCGCGTGTTTTTCTTTCAAACCGTTTTCGGCGTTGATGCCCGAGGGGATGTCGACGCTGATCACAAAGGCTTTCTGACGATTGATCCAACGGATGACGTCCGCATAGACCCCGGTCACCTCTTTGTCCAAGCCGATGCCGAAAAGGGCGTCGATGAACACGCTTTTTGCGGCGATATCGGGCAAAGACTCCACGTCCTTGCCGTCGCTAAGACGAAGAATGCGCTCTGAAGCGATGGCGACGTTTTCCAGCATCGCCTGTGTTTCTTCGCTCATCGATTCCATGTTGCCCACAAGGACAAGGCGGACGTTGTAACCGTCTTGCAAAAGCTTTCCGGCAAGGCCGATGCCATCCCCGCCGTTGTTGCCGGTACCCGCAAACACGAAGACCTTGTCATTAGGGCGAATCAGCTTTCTCTCCCGGATGTGCGCATACATCGCATCCACGGCTTGTTCCATCAGTTCCAACGACGAAATGCCTTTCACCTTCAAGGTTTTCTTGTCTACGATGCGCATCTCATCGGGCGTGAGGATGGGAAAATTCATTCGACAACCTCCTATTTCGTTCCAAAGAGACGGTCTCCGGCGTCGCCAAGACCGGGAACGATGTATTTGTCTTGATTGAGACTTTCGTCAAGCGAAGCCAAATACACCTTTACGTCCGGACAATGTTCTTCGATGAAGGCAAGCCCTTCGGGGCATCCTACAATCCCAACGTACCGTATGTCTTTCGCACCGCGGGCCTTGAGGATTTCCACCGAAGCTTTCAAGGTGCCTCCCGTTGCGAGCATCGGGTCCAAAAGCAAAACCAGCGAACGCTCAAGATTGTTTGGAAGTTTCGCGTAGTATTGGTTGGGATTCTTTACGTTTTCGCCACGATAAAGGCCGATATGCCCGACTCTTGCATGCGGGATGAGCATCTGCACCGCATCAACCATGCCAAGCCCGGCCCGAAGAATGGGGACGATGACGACGTCTTGATCCAAGACGTCGCAAGTGGTCTTTTCAAGCGGAGTTTCGACCTCTTGTTTTTTCGTTTTCAGATCTTTGGTGACCTCATAGCACATCAAACCCGCGAGTTCGTTCGTCGTTTCGCGAAAGAGTTGCATCGGTGTGTTCTTATCACGCAGTTTGGCCACTTTGTTTTTGATAAGGGGATGGTCGTAAATAACGGCATTCATCGTATCGCCTCGCTTCGTTTTATGCTAGTTTCATTATAAACACTCAGTCTTTGAATAACAAGCGTTGCGTGCGCATTCGGAAAAAATCCGACGCTTAGCGCCGGCGATTTTCGTAAAGGTCGTGGATTTCTTCGGCAAGTTCTTCAAGTTCTTTGTAGCCGGTTTCGACCACGCAATCGATGTGTTGAAGGTTGTAGCGGTTGAAATGCACGTCGTCGGTTTCCAAACGCTTCTCAATGTCGTCAAGCGAATCTCCGCGGGCGATCATTCTTTTCGCGCGGATGGATTTCGGCGTCTCAAGCAAGAAAAACACCGCTTTACCATTGATTTTCTCATGAATCGCGTTCGCGCCTTTCGGGTCGACAATCAGCACGCGGTCGGCGCGGATTTCACTGAATGCCGTCCCATAGTAATGGCCGTTGTAGGTGGCGGTTTCGACAAATTCGTCCTTTGCGCGTTTTTGCAGGAATTCGCCTTCCGTTAAAAAATGGTAATCAACACCGTCTTCTTCTTCCATACGTTTCGGACGCGTTGTGTAGGTTACCATTTTTTGAAAGCCGTATTGTCGGATGAGTATTTTCGCGATTTCGGTTTTCCCGCTCGCGCTTGCCCCAATCATAATCAACATATGCCCACCTCACGGTGTCTTAATTCTACCAAAATTCACGCCATAAGTGAAGCGCTTTTTTGTGGAACATTTTTGGAAAAATTGATGAGTGAAATAAGAAAGATTCTCCCGGAAACGCCGAAAATCACTGGAATTTAAGAAATATCAGTTTGTCGGAAGCTTGGAGAGTGAAGGGCGTTTTCGTCATATCGCCGCCAAAAAGGGAAACGTTGTCGCCTTTAATGGTGCCGATCAGCACGGCCTTTTCCTCATACGCTTCGTAAAAGGCGTGCACCATGGACTTGACGCTTGCAAAGCGATAGGGAAAGCTCTCATCAAACGCCGCTTCGGCGCTTTCGATATGAAGGCTTTCTTCGTCTTTTCCGGATTCATAGGGTTCGATGCTCAAAAGGTCCTCGTAGAACTGTTCGCTCCGCGGATGCAAGGCGAGTTTGCTTAGAAGAAGCGAGATGATTTTGTTGCTGATGATGGTGTTTTCAATGTCGAAATCTTTGATGAGCGGATCGTTTTTCGGGTCAAGGAGTTCGACGATGACGCGCACATCGTTTCGCTTTAGGTGCGTCTCAATGTAGAGCAGGTTGTTGATGACGTTTGCGTCAAGTTTTTCTTCCTCTTCGGTTTCTTCGCTTAAAAGCAAAAGTGTCGCCGGTTTTTCCTTCGCGTCGACTTCGCGCAACAGTCCATCAAGGTCGTCTTCGTCCCACCAAGTCGCCTGAAAAGAACTTCCGTGCAAACGTTCATAGGCCGCAAACGCTTCTTCGATGAATTGTCTTTTGTTGTTGTCGCCGATGATGTAGACGTCTCTCACCACTTTAAGGTGAAAAGGATTGGTTTTGACGGTTTCTTTTTTTAAGGACAAGCGTTCGTCGCGATGGTTTTTTTCGGCGTTGCTCGAAGCGAGGACGTAGAGATAATCTTGCATGGCCTCAATGGGAATGGCGTGTGTATGGAATCGCATGCAATCTTCAAAAGAAACGCCGTCAAGCGGGTAAATTTCCGAGCCGGAAAAGGAAAACAGCTCTAGGTATACATCCTCTATGTCTTTTTGAATGATCGTTTGCGCCATGATTTGACCGAGCCTTCGGTCAAAACATATCGGAATCAAACGATAACTTTTCAGGGAGGCGACGGATTGGTTGATGGTGCGGACTTTTTCTTTCGTTTCGATGTCTTTCACTTCCGCTACTATGGGAATCTCGCGGGATAGACCGAGATGGCCGATGCTCAGAAGAATCTTGATGATGTTCAAATCGCTTTTCCCGAGTCTTTCGGTCTCGACTTCGTCAACTTTTTTGTTCATGACGATGACGGTCTCGCATGTATCGATGCTGCTTTCAAGGAGTTCAATCTTCGACAAGGGATTGCCGCTTTTGACCAAAACGTCAAGGCTTTTGAGTTCGTCTTTCTTACCGCTTTTTTTCAAAGAGTTTCGAAGCGCCTGCTCCGCTAGGCGCTTGTCCACTTCCGCAAGGATGAGGACTTTCACATTGCGGCTTTTGATATGCTGCAAATCGGCGACCAGTTCGGGCACCTTGCTGTTCCAGTTGAGAATCAGAATATGCTTTTGCAAGTACACTTTTCCCGAAGTGGTCCGCTTGCGGTCGAAATAATCCTTGAGCGCGTTGGTGGCTAGGGCGATGATTGTCCCCGTAAAAAGCACCAAACCCGTAATCAGAACAGCGACGGCCAAAAACAAGGTAGAAGGCTGTTCGAGTTCTAAGATGGCGTTGGGCGTCAAAAGCCACAAAACGCTGCCGTGCGCAAAAGCGTCGATGAAGCCGGAAAAGCTGTCGTCGATGGCCATGGCGATCAATGCCGCTACCACCAAAATCAGCACATTGATCATAAGCATCGTCAAAATGATGAACAATCGCGGCTTTTTGTGCGTTTTGACGCTCATTGCGCTGCGCGCGTTCATAAGCGTCCTTTTCAATTTTTTCAACAGAATCCCCCATTGTCCTACGTTGCTTTTATTATAGAGCCTTCGCCTAGTGAAAAGCAAGAAATCTTCGCTTGCGGTTCAATTGCGTTGCATACAAGCTTTTTAGAACGTATAATAGTAGGTAGAAAGCGATGAAAGAGGTGGAGGCCATGAAGGCTCCGATTTTGAAGACCGTCAAACTTCCAAACGGAGAAACGCTTGCCTACCGAGAGAAAAAAGGCGGCGACAAAACGCTTGTGCTTTTGCATGGAAACCTGTCTTCGTCCGTAAATTGGGATTTGCTCTTCGAACATTTGAACGATGAATTCACCCTTTACGCCCTCGACTTGCGAGGGTGCGGCGATTCGACCCACAGCGAACCCGCAACGAGCGTAGAAGATTTCGCCAAAGACGTAAAAGAGTTCGCGGACGCGTTGTCGTTGAAACGGTTCCATCTTTCGGGATGGTCCTTCGGCGCCGCGGTGGCGATGCGTATGGCCATCGATTTCCCCGAATACGTCAAAAGGCTCGTGTTGCTTTCCTCCGCAAGCGTACAAGGACATCCAATCCGAAAGCGCCGTCTTTTCGGCTTGGTGCGTTCTAAAGATTACATCGAATCGCTTGAAGGGATGGAATCCTTTGTCAAACCGCTCAAAAAAATTCAAGGAAAAACCAATCCGATCACCTTAAAACGTGTGCTCAACACCACATTTTACACCAAGGACAAACCCCACGACCGACGTTACGAAAATTACATCGAAGCGCTGAAAAAACAACAAAACATCGCCGAAATCCATTACGCGCTTTCCCGTTTCAACATCTCAAATCAACACAACGGTTTGGTTCAAGGGACTGACGAAGCCGCCAAAATCCACCAACCCACGCTTTTCATCCACGGCCAAAGCGACAAAGTCGTGCCGCCTTCTATCGCCCATGAAAACCAAAAGGCCATCGGGGAAAACGCCAAGGTGGAAATTTTGAAACTGTCGGGACACTCTCCGCTTGTGGATGAAATCCGCAACGTCCGCGACCTATACAACGATTTTCTCCGATAAAATGAACATTTGACCTATCTATTTTAGGAAAAACACCTTCTTGCCCAAAGGCAAAAAGGTGTTTTTAGTTGGCTTCTTGTTTTTGCGGGTCTTTCCTTGGCAGCGGCAGCAAAGGACTCGTCGTCTTAACGTATTCGGCGTAATCCGCTTTTCTTGCCAAGAGGCGCTTTTCCATCAAAGGGATGCTGATGGTCAAAAACATCGCCAAATTCAACACCGCGCCGATGCCGGCGTAAACATAGCCGTCTACGGCGCCAAGCATCATCACGTAAACGCCGAACCACATCAAAATCTCTCCGAAATAGTTCGGATGCCGCGAATACCGCCAAAGCCCCGCGTCGTTCACGCCTTTTTCACCGCGCGCCCGAAACTTGTGCATCTGCGTATCGGCCACTAGCTGCACGAACGCCGCCGAGAGCGACATTAAAGCGCCAAACGCTACAACCGCCGAAATCGTTTCGGCGTTTTGCAAAAACAAAAACACCGGAAGCATGGCCAAAAACACGACCATAGTCGGCATCAAGTGGATCCCAAAAAGGTTGACGAGCGGCCAGGCCCTCGGAAACCTCTTTCGAAAATACCCGTACCGCCAATCCTCCGCGTGAAGGCCTTTGAACGTGTACGCCCAGTTCAGGGTCAAACGGATTCCCCAGAAAAAGAGCACGACAAGCATCAAAACCGTCGCGGGGTTCAACCGTTCCACAAAGAATACGGCCATCACAAGCGGCGCTACGCTCCAATAAGGGTCGTAGACCGACGAATTCCTTAGCAAACAACTGAAAACGTAGACAAGCGCCGTCGCCGCCAAATCCGCCAGCAAGACCCTTAAAATCAACGATTCAAACGGCGCCCAATACGCGACCCCAAGAGCGACGAAAAAGGCCGCGACATACACAATTCCAATCCACAAATACCCTTTTGTCCTAACCATGCGCACCCTCCAAAAACTTAGTATTTATAATGTCCTCACAAAAAGCGGTGTGTATTGCACGCCGCCCTCTTTGAACTCTGAAACCATCAAGGACAAGGACCCAACGACCGTCTGAAACGGCGAGAATCGATTCGTCAGTTCATTGTGGCGTTCCTTGTCCAAAGAAACCTTTCGTCCAAGCGTAATGTGCGGCTTGAACGGACGCCCATCCACAGAAAAGCCCCGTTTTTCCACTTCGTCTTTCAACCGCCGGTGCATCGCTTGCAAAAGCGGGTTTTCTCCGACGCCGACCCAGTAAATCTTGCCCGGGCGAGGCGGGTTGAAGGCGCCGATTTTCGTAAGGGTGACCTCCAAAGGCGGGATGGAAGGCGCACGCATCGCTTCTTTGAGAGCGTCAACCTTTGAAGCGTCCACTTCGCCCAAAAAAATCACCGTCGCGTGCAAGTTGTCCTTCGGCACGAAATTTCCTTTTTCAGCGTGTTCTTCCAAAAAATCGACGTGTTTTTTCAGCCGCTCCTTGACGGTGTCGTCAAAATCCATCGCGATGAACAAACGCATCCTACCACTCCTTACCATCACATTATACCACGAGTGGGCCAAGAAAAAAGGACGTCTTTTAATTCAGACGTCCTTTTGAAGGTTATTCGACCGTTTCGATGGCGTGAAGCGCGCCGTCTTTCGTGAGGAAGGTGGCGCTGTCTTCGTTCATGTAGTGTACATCGTCGATGGCGCTTCCGGTTTCATTGAAGTAAGCCCCTTCTAACGGTACGGTCATGAATTCGCGGACGATCATCGATTCGAGCACAATCTCGCGTTCGGTTTCGTCGAGATTGAGGATGGTGTTGTAATCGAGGGTGACGTTGGTGAAGTCCGCGGCGCCGCCTCCGAGAATGTCCGCGGCGTTGATGAAGGCCACAATTTCGTCTTTGAACAGGATGTCGGTCTCGTTGTACTCGTCTTTCAGCGCGGTTGCGCCGGCGCCGTAATCGGGGATGTTCTCCTCAACGTCGTCGTTGGCCTGAAGCATGTCGTCTAAGGTGATGTGGATGGAGCCGCTCTCTAAGAGTTCGTAGAGTTCGGCGTCTTCTAAGCCTTGAATGACCGTCGGGTCGAGGTCGTCTTCGAAGGAATTGATGTCGAGCGTCTCAAGCGCCGTGAGCAATGCGCGGAGCTCTTCTTTTTCAATGTGTTCGTCGGCTGCGCCGTCGATGGCGATGGCCTCGCGGAAGTAATCCGTCACAATCAAGGTCGTGCTGAGTGCGGGCGCGCTGGTCTCGTCGGTGGCGAATTCTAAGATGTTGTCGGAGATCGTCGCTTGCAATGAAGCGGAATCGAGGACGGTCTCGTAATCGTCTTCGCCGGCTTTGAAGATGGTGGCGGGTTCAAAGTTGAGGTTTTCAAGGTCGGTGAGTTCGAGTTGGTCGAGCGCTAAGAGGATGAATCGCATCTCGCCGCTTTCGACATAAGTGAAATCGAAATTGTCGTCGCGGTCGTCGGTGTCGATGCGCACAGGCTGGCCGGTGTTGACGTTTTCATCCGGAATGATGAGCAAGCCGCCGGTGTCGTCGAACATCTTTTGCGAGAGCGTCGCTTGCAAGATGGCCGATTCAAGCAAGGTGTCGATGTTGGCTTCGTCTTCAAAGAGTGTGGAAAGCGAGATTTCGCCGTCGTACGTCTGGATGTCGTCGATGCCGAGCATGTCTAAGGCGTAGATCATATCGGAAATCTCGTTGCGGCGGACGTATTCGAAATGGGTGTCTATGTCGTCGAAGTTGTCGTCGACGCTTAGGCCGATCAAACGGCGAATGACGGTCGTGTTGTTCTCTTCGCGGTGCGGCACTTCAATGGTGTTGAGGCCGTCAAGATCGGTGAGCTGTTCGCTGATGGTCGCATGGATGATGTGCGAGGCGAGGACGTCGTCGACTTGGCCTTGCGCGACAATGGCCGAAAGGGAGATGGAACCGTCGAAATCCTGAACGTCGTTGACGCCTAGAATGTTCATCACCTTAATCAACTGGTCGAGTTCGTCGAAGACCACGTATTCATAATGGGTGCCTTCTAGCGTGTCGCCCGTATAGATGCGCAGGGCGATGTCCATCATGTTCGCCGGCTCCGTGAGGTAGGATTCATAGTGCGGCAAGGCGATGTCGCCGCCATCGTCAAGGTCGAAAAGCTGTTTGGAGATGGTCGCGTGGAGAATCGACGAGTTCAAGACGTCGTGACGGTTGTCTTCGTAAGTGGCGGGGTCGGGATCGTCGAGCACGCTTAAGGAGATGGTGCCGGTGAAATCGTCGATGTCGGTGAGTTCAAGCGTAATCATCGCAACGATGACGTAATCGAGTTCTTCGCCGACGATGTATTCAAACTCGGTGCCCGCGCCGGAATCGCCGACGCTCTTGCGGACAAGGTCCGTATCGTGGCGGTCGTAATGCGGCACATCGAGGGTTCCACCGCTTTCAAGGTCGAAAAGCTGTTTGGTCATCGTCGCTTGAATCATCGCGGATGAAAGCACCGTTTCGCGGTTGGCGTCGAGTTCGAGGTTTGCGAATCCGACCGTGCCGTCAAAGGCTTCGATGTCGGCGATGTCCAAAACGATGAGCGATTGGATGATCAAGTCGAGTTCTTCGCTGAGCACATACTCAAACTCTGTGCCCGCTCCCGAATCGCCGACGATCTTGCGGACCCAGGTGGCTTCATTGTCGGGGTCCGTTTCGTCGTAGGTTTCGCGGTAATGCGGCAAGGCGATGTCGCCCGCCGTTTCAAGGTCGAAAAGTTGGTCGGTCATCGTCGCTTGGATGATGGCCGAGGATAGGACGTGTGAGCGCTTGGTGGCATCGTCGAGGTTTTCAAAGGCGACGGTGCCTGCAAAATCGTCGATGTCGGTGATGTCAAGCGCGAGCATCGCGAGAATGATGGAATCGATTTCTTCGCTCAAAATGAACTCGAAGCGGGTGTCGGCATCGTCGAAACGACTATCGGCGGATAGGCCGCTGTCTTTACGGACCCAAGTGTCTTCGTCGGTGGGAGTGTCTTCGTCGTAAGTCTCGCGATAATACGGAACGGTGACGTTTCCAAGCGTCTCTTGTTCGCGGATTTGATCGGTGATGGTCGCTTGCAACACGGTCGAGGCGGTCACGTCGTCGCGACGGCCTTCGTCTTCAAGCAACGTCAAATCCACCACGCCGTCGAAGGCGTCAATATCGGTAATGTCAAGGGCGAGCATCGCGAGAATCATGGCGTCGATCTCATCTTTGATCACGTATTCGAAACGGGTGTCGCCATCGTCAAAGCGCGCATCGGCATCAAGACCGATCGGTTTGCGCACCCAAGTATCTTCGTCGTCAGGATCGCCGTCGTAGGTTTCTTTGTAGTAAGGGACTTCCAAATTGTCCAAAGTGGCTTGTTCGAGAATTTTGTCGGTGATTGTCGCTTGCAATACGGCGGAGGCCAAGACGTCTTCGCGACGGTTCTCATCGTCAAGCAATCCGAGGTCTACGACGCCGTCGAAAGTGTCGATGTCGGTGATGTCAAGCGCAATCATCGCAAGAATCATGGCGTCGATTTCGCCGCGTAAAATGTATTCGAAGCGAGTGTCCTCATCGTCGAAGCGCGCGTCGGTATCAAGGCCGATCGGTTTGCGCACCCAAGTGCCTTCATCGTCGGGGTCGCCGTCAAAAGTTTCCCGGTAATAAGGGGCCACCAAATTGCCAAGCGTTTCTTGTTCGTAGATTTGGTCGGTGATGGTGGCTTGAAGGATGGCCGAAGAGAGAACGTCGGCACGTTTGGCGGGATCTTCAAGCAAGCCCAAATCGACATTCCCGTCAAACGTGGTGACATCGGTGATGTCAAGGGCGATCATCGCTAAAATGATCGAATCGAGTTCGTTGATCAGTATGTATTCGAAACGGGTGTCCTCATCGTCGAAACGCGCGTCGTTTTCAAGACCGATCGGCTTGCGCAACCAGGTGTTATCATCGTCGGGGTCGTCGTCATAGTCTTCGTTGTAATAAGGCACGGTGATATTGCCGTCGGTTTCTTGGTCGAAGAGCTGGTCGGTCATCGTCGCTTGCAGCACGGATGAGGAAAGCACGTCGGCGCGCTTTTCGGGGTCGGAAAGTTCGGCAAGGTCCACATCGCCATCGAACTCGCCGACATCGGTAATGTCAAGGGCGATCATCGCTAGGATGATCGAATCGAGTTCGGCTCTGGAAACGTACTCGAAATCGGTTTCCTCTATGGCCTCGCCGACGCGGATGCGAATGGGCGTAAGATCGTCTTCGGCCAGATAGGGCACGACGATGGTGGAATCGACGCCCTCTTCTTGTTCAAAGAGTTGATTGGAAATCGTCGCTTGCAACACGGAAGAAGAAAGCACATCGGCGCGCTTTTCGTTGTCGGAGAGTTCGGCGAGATCGACGTCGCCGTCAAACGCGTCGACATCCAAAAGGTCCAAAGCGATCATGCCGAGCAAAACGGCGTCGAGTTCGGTGGCGAGGATGTATTCGAACCTCGTGTCTTCGTCGTCGAAATTTCCGTCGGTGGAAACGCCGGCAGTCAGGCGCACTTTATGGTCTAAATTGTCGGGGTCGGCAGAGTCAAAGTCCTCGGTGAAATAAGGAACCACAACGGTGCCTTCGTCTTCTAAATCGATCAGCTGTTTGGAAATGGTCGCTTGCAAGATGGCGGAGGCGAGAACGTCGTTGCGGTTGTCCTCTTCTTCAAGACGCTCTAGTTCAAACTCGCCTTCGAACTCTTCGAAATCCAGCATGTCAAGCGCGATAAGCGCCACCAAAACGTTGTCGAGTTCGTCGCGCATGATGTATTCGGTATCGGTGCCCTCAGCCGCGTCGCCGACTCTTTTGCGGACCCATTGCGATTCGTCGTCCGGGTCCGTTTCGTCAAACGTTTCGCGATAGTAGGGAATGGCTACGGTTTCATCCTCGTCCAAATCGAAAAGCTGTTTGGAGATGGTCGCTTGCAAGATGGAAGAAGAAAGCACAGCATCGCGGTTTTCTTCTTCTTCAAGGTTTTCAAGATTTATGTCGGGGTCGAAATCATCGAAATCGTCAAAGTCGCCGATGATGTCGATCGCTTCAACCACGCTTACGAGTTCGTCTTTCAAAATGTATTCGACCGATTTTTCGCCGCTGCCGACCGTGAAGCGGATCGGAGCGTTATCCTGGGTGAAATACGGCACGATAAGAACGTCTTCTTCGGGGTCGTCGGACATGTCGATGAGCTGTTTTGATACCGTGGCGTGCAAAATGGCCGAATCAAGCAGGATGTCGATGTTCGCCGTAATCTTGTCCAATCCGATCGCGTCGATTTGGTCGAAATCGCCGAGATCCAAGGCCAGTACGGCGCGAAGAAGGTTGATGAACTCATCGCGGCTGATGTATTCGATGTCGTCTTCGGTGTCCATCGAGCGAACTTCCTGATCGTCTTCGGCATAATGCGGAACGGTAAGGAAATCTTCGGCTTCCTCGTCTTCGGTCATATCCAAAATGGTCGTCGAAAGCGTCGCGTGCAAAATGTCTGAAGCCAAAAGCGTGTTCGCTTTTTCTTCATCGAGCACGGTGGGGTCTTCTTCCGTTCCGAGGCTTTCCAAAATGATTGTATCGATTTCATCGAAATCCAAATCTTCGAAATCAAGCGCCATCACCGCGTCGTAAATTTTGCGGATTTCGGCGCGGTTGACAATGTCTTTGTCTTCGGCGTTTACGGCAATGGTCGCTTTGGCGACGGAAGGAATCGTCAGCATGTCTTCGCCTAGTTCCATAATTTGATTGCCCGCGGTGTGGGCAAGGATGTCGGAATCCATCAAGGCGTCAAAAGCCTGTTCGTCGATGTTTAGGGCGTCTTCCACGCGGAAATCGTCAAAATCGAATTCGCTTGCGACGCGCATCAGTTCGTTCACCGCCAAAAGCAAATAACGGAGTTCGCCTTTTTCAAGGATGGTTTCGCCATCGTCGTCCAGTTCGTCGAACCAAGTAATCTCATCATGCACAATCAAGATGTCCAACGCCTCAAAGTCACCTTCGCCGGAGAGAATGTTTTTGAGCGCATGCGAAATCAACAGCGAATCCAAAGCCACGGTCGTATCCATGCCCGAAAGCGTTTGGAAAAGCACGTTCAAATCGCCGTCTTGAAGTTCGCCTAGGGTTACGCCCGTATCGACGATTTCGCCGATCAACGCGCCAAGCGCCTTGAATTCGTCTTCCCATTCGAGCCCTTCGGGGACACTCACAACGGCTTGCGCGTTTTCACCGGCCGCCTCTAAAACGGGTTCGATGGCGACCCAAGCCGAAAGCGTGACGAGTTTGGATTCGGAGAGGTGTCCGAAAAGGTCGCGGATTTCATCCCCGTCAAACACAACGGTTTCATAATCCGGGTCGTCTTCCAACACGCCTGCATGGTAGACGATGTCGAAGGCCAACGCGGCGATCGCCCCCAATTGGGAAATTTCCTCGTCCCAAGCAATGGAGTAGAGTTCGTCCTTGACGTCTTCGGAGAGTTCCACATCATAAAAATCCGCTCCAATTTCAACACCCAAAGGAAGAATCGCGGTAAACATGTCGGATTTTGAGAGCTTGTTGAAAAGGGCGCGGATGTCGTCGCCGGAAACGTCGGCGAAATCGTTCGTTTCCATATAATCGTTTTCAAGCACCATGCCGGTGATTTCCGCCACGATGGAAAGTTCCTTGCGGAAAGAAATCTGTTGTTCCCGGTACTCGAAGGAATAAATCATGTCGAACAAATAAAGATGTAGCGCCAAATCGTCTTCCATCGCGTCGTCGGTGACACGGATGTCAAAAGCGACTTGCACCAAAGGGTTTCGATTGTATCCATCCACGAAATCGTTCAAGGCCGCAACGATTTCCTCGACGTCTTCGTCCAACTCAAACAAAGGATCCTGCGATTCTTCAGAAAGCGTATGCACATCCGATGCATGGGCCTCTTCTTCGCCCATATTGATGATTGAAACGGTGGAATCGGCAATGTCCATCACACCGCCGAAGAAAATCAAGAAAACATACACGCTGACAAGCCCGCCGGCGAAGCCGACTGCGGCGCCAAGACCGCGGTTGGCCCACGTTTTTTTCTTGCGACGTTTGGGCAAAACCAGCAGTCGAACGATGAAAAAGATCAGGGTGTAGAGAATCTTGAACACCGTAAAATATAAGAGGAAGTAAAGAATTTTGACGACGAAAATCGCCAACCCTTCGGTAAAGGCCACAAATTCGGGGTTGGTGAGCGTGGATTCGAGATTGTCTCCAAGCGTCGCCTGCAAATAAGCCGGCAAGGCTTCGCTCAAACTGCTCGCGCCGGAAATCTCCGGAACGACGCCCGAAAGCTCGCGCAAAGCAAAATCAAGATTTGCGTTCCAAAGGAAGTTCGCCATCGGCGTCAACGTTACGAAGAACAGCACATAAAACAATACCCTGACGCCAAGCGCCCACGTCGAATTTCTAAGCCCCCGCAAAAACCCGAAGAGCATGCTCAACGCAATAAGCGCTAAGAAGAACAAATTGAAATACAAATAAAAGTCCAGATTATCCGGCAAGTTTCCCATTCAAATTACCCCTCATGAACAGTCATTTATGGATTTGGAAAGCGAAAACAAAATAGCGTATATACAAACATTATATCGCATGTTTGGAAAATCTCGAAACAAATACGCACATTTCCTCGATTGTTTTCCGATTTCTTCCCTATGAAACGGCGTGAAAACCTCTTGATTATGCGGAATGCAAAACGGCCATGAATTCCCGGGTCTGGATGGCGTCGGAGTATTCGTGACTGCCTTGATGAAAGCCCAAAAGGTCGAGGGCTTCAAAAAGACCGACTTTGATAGGATGGATGTTCAATCTCCGCTCTTCTTCCGTTGGCGAAGGTTTTTGCGCCGTCTTTCCCAAAACGACTTTGTAAATATGGTGTTCCCGGTAATAGCGTTCGTGTTTTTCGGTGATGGTCAGGCAAAACGAAAAATTCTTCACGTTGTAGCCGGTTTCCTCCCTGATTTCACGAAACAAAGCTTCCTCAACGGTTTCTCCGTTTTGGACGCCGCCTCCGGGCAATACGTAAGTGTCCGAACTGCGCACATGCATCAAAAACAGCTTCCCCTCGCAAAACGCCACCGCGCGGACGGCTTTCCGCTTTCTCGGCAAAGCCGAAAACGATTGCACAATTTCCAAACTCACAAAGAGGCCTCTTTCTCATCGTTTGCAAAGGCAATGGCAATTTCGGACGCCAACTTCGCGTTGTTTAAGACAAGGGCTATGTTCGCCTCTAAAGACGCGCCTTTCGTCTTCTTTGCGACCTTCTCAAGCAAATAAGGCGTCACTTCCTTGCCGATGATGCCCGCGTCTTTTGCCTCAAGGAGGGCTTCTTCGATGACGCTTCGCATTGTTTCGTAAGGAATTTCTTTGTCTTTTGGGACGGGGTTGGCGATCACCAATCCGCCTTTCAGCGGAAAATCCCATTTCGCTTTCATCAATTTTGCTATTTCAGAAGGGGAATCGAGGCGTTGGGGAATGTCGATGTCGCTTTCGCTCGAATAAAAGGCGGGCAGCTTGTCGGTTTTGTATCCGACGACCTCAACGCCTTTGGTCTCTAAATATTCCATCGTTAAGGGAAGGTCCAAAATCGCTTTGGCGCCGGCGCAAACCACCGCCACGTTCGATTGGGCGAATTCTTCCAAATCGCGGGAGATGTCGAACGTGTTCTGCCCGTTTCGGTGGACGCCGCCAATGCCGCCGGTCGCAAAAACCTTGATGCCGGCCCGTTCGGCAATCAGCATCGTCGCCGAAACCGTGGTGCCTGCGTGAAGATTCCGGCTGATGACATAGGCCAAGTCCCTTTTGCTCGCTTTTAGGACTTCTTCGCTCTTTCCAAGCGTCACAATCTCATCGTGGGTAAGACCGACCTTCACCTTTCCGTCCAGAATAGCGATGGTCGCAGGAGTGACGCCTTGTTTCCGAATCGTCTCTTCGACGGATTTCGCCATTTCGACGTTGTCCGGATACGGCATGCCGTGTGAAATGATGGTGGATTCAAGCGCAACGACGGCTTTGCCTTCCCGCAACGCTTTTTGCACTTCTTCATGAATGTCTAAAGCGATCATAATCATACTCCTTGAGAATTTTTTCGAGCGCTTCGGGGGACATCTTGGGGTTCACCGTCGAGTCCGACTGCACGGCGAGCGCACTCGCCGCAAGCGCATAAGGGACAGGGTCTATCTGGTGGAAATCGGCGTACACGATGCCGGCCATCAACGCATCCCCGGCGCCGCTTGTCTCAGAAACGTTCACATTCAAAGCTTTTACAAAACGCGTGCCTTCATGGCTTTGATAAAGGAACCCGCGCTCGCCCATGGATACGAACACGCGCTGTACGCCCTGTTTCAAACACCATGAGACCTTGTCGTTCAAATCTCCGATGTCGCCGCAAAGTTCATGCGTTTCGCGCTCGGTCAGCTTGAGGGTATGGATACGGGACAAATAGGGACGTATCTTGGGCACCTTGGCGGCGGAGACTCCATCGACATAAAACGTTTTTTCTCCATAGGTTTCAAAAATGTGATGCAGCGCATCCTCGGGCAGGTTGCATTCAAGAACAAGGGCCTCGGCCTTTCGGATGTCCTTGTCGTATCTTCTTAGCGATTCGGGCGTAATTTTTTTCATGCCCTCCATGTCGGAAACGCCGATCATCATGTCGCCGTCATTTTCAACGACCGCCATGAACACGGAACTTTTCTCACTCTTCGGACCATACACGGCAATGCCCAAGCGCTTGAGATGCCCTTCAAGCGCCCTTCCGTGCGCGTCTTCTCCGCAAACGCCGAAGAAAGCCGTCGGAACGTGCAAACGGCCGAGATTTTCGGCGATGTTTCGGCCGACGCCGCCATAAAACGCATCGACGCGGCCGGGGTTGCATTCTTTCAAGCGAGCGTCTTTTTGCAAGCGCGCCTTGTAATCCATGTTGGCGCCGCCAATGACCAAAACATGCACACTCTCCACATCCTCGGTTATTGTAGTAAGTCCATTTTACCACTACGTTGCTTTCACGGCAACTGTGCCAAACAAAAAGCGTCCGAGCAGGACGCTTCAAAAAGCCATATTAGACAAATCGTTGACGCAAGGTATGCATTTCGTAGCGGAACACGATAAACGACATCACGCCGGTCAAGAAGTCGGCGGCGAAAAACGTCCACCAAACGCCCAATACGCCGTTATCGAAAAGGTTTGAAAACAAAAACGCCAAGGGAATGAAAAAGATAAATCTCCGCGAGAGGGATACGAAAAAGGCGCGCACGGGATAGCCCATGGCTTGATAGGTGCTTGAAAGAATCACTTGGTAAGTGACGAACATAAAACCGGCGATGACGATGCGAAACGCCATGGCGCCTTCGCTGATAAAGAAGGCGTCGCCTTCTCTTGAAAAGATGGAAAAAAGCGGCTCCGCGAAAATCAAAACGGCCAAAAACACCGTCGCAAAATACCCGAAAAGCAGTTTGGAGGTAAACCCGATCACTTCATGCAATCGCCGGTAAAACTGGGCGCCGAAATTGAATCCGACGATTGGAATCAGGCCTTGCACCAAACCGAAGCCGGGCATCAAAGAAAACCGCAAAAGTCTGTTGATGACGCCATAAATTGATATGTAGACATGCGCAACGTCTTCCGCCGCATGGATGTTGATGAGGTTGTTGACGATGATGACAAGCACACCGCCCATAGAAACCCGCACAAACGAAGGAAGGCCGATGGCAAGAATCTGACCGACCATTTTGAAATCGGGCTTATGCAACGTGGGCAAATGCAATTGAAGCGCTGATTCGGGACGGTAGGCTTGATACAAAATGTAAGCGAACGAGGCGGTTTTGGCAATGCCCGTCGCAATGGCGGCGCCTCTGACGCCGAGGCCCAAGCCAAAATCGAAAATGAAAATCGGGTCCAAAAGGATGTTCAATATCGCGCCGATCATCAAAGAAATCATCGCAATTTTGGCGCGTCCTTCGGCGCGCGTCAAATGGTTGAACGTAATCGACAGCGAAAATGGAACGAGCGCAATCAAAATAACGCTCAAATAATCGTAAGCGTACCCTATATTCGCCGCTCTCGCGCCGAAAAGGTACAGCAAGTCGTCGATAAACACATACGAAACGGCGGCGATTGAGCTCGACAAAACAAGGTTCAAAAGCAACGCCGCATTGACCGTTTTGCGCATTGACTCCTTGTCTCCGCGGCCATAGGCTCTCGAAAAAACCGATGCGCTGCCGATGCCGATCATCAAACCGATCGACAACACAATCATTTGAATCGGATAGGCGATGGAAAGCGCTCCAATCGCCACTTCTCCCGCTCCGCGGGCGACAAAGAAAGTATCGATCAGATTGTATAGCGCGTTAAAGGCCATCGCAGCGATGGCCGGCGTCGCGAGTTTGAACAAAAGTTTTTTTGTGTCCATGTTGCCAAGCATTTGGCTGCGTTCTTGTTCACTAGTTTTGTCCATGATGTCTCACCCGAAACACATTATAACATGCAAGGCGTAATTGTAAAAAAAGTTGCCCGGCTTTTTTAAGTGGAGGTTTTTTGGCTCACAACGGCCTTTGCGAGGATCTTCATAAGATCCTCTTTAAAGAGAAATTTCGGAACGGGATACAATGGATGCGCTTCTTTCAACGCATGACGCACCAAGTCCGCTTTGGCGTCAAACTTAGGCACTTCCAATCGGTCTGAAATGTTAAGGTTTCTGCGCAAATCCTCAACTCGTTCAATAAACGCCGTCGCCAATTCTTTTTGATTGTCGCCGGTGCATCCGATGGATGCGGCCAGCTCCGCCAACTTCTCTTCCGCCGCTTCATTGTACGCTCTCAGCACATACGGCAACAGCACCGCATTCGCATAGCCATGCGGAATGTCGTATTGACCGCTAAGGGCATGCGACAAAGCGTGCACATAGCCCACATACGCTCGGCGAAAAGCGAGACCGGCGTACATCGAAGCGTGCAACATTCCGTCCCGGGCTTCAAGGTCTTCCGGGTGGTCATACGCGGTTTGCAGGTGCGAAAAGACGAGCCGAACGGCCTCTTTCGCGTAGCGTTTGGTCGATTGTGTGTTGCTGATTTTGTTCAAATACGCCTCAATTGCATGCGTCAAAGCGTCCATGCCTGTAGTGGCCGTATAAAAGGCGGGCAAACCGGTGGTCAACGAAGCATCAAGCAAAGCGGCTTGGGGGATGAGGGAGTGGTCGTTGATGGTGTACTTTTCCTTCTTTTCCGGGTTGCTCACGACCGCCGTCAATGTCACTTCGCTGCCGCTTCCGGCGGTGGTTGGTATCGCCGCCAAAAACGGAAGTTTCCTTCGGACTTTCAAAAGTCCTTTCATCTTATCAAGCGGCTTGTTCGGTCTTGCAACCCTTGCGCCAATCAATTTGGCCGTGTCGATGACGCTTCCTCCGCCTAAGGCCACAATTCCTTCGCACGATTGTGCGTGATACGCTTTCACGCCGTTTTCAACAACCGCAATGGTGGGATTTTCTTGAACATCCAAATACAAGGCATAATCGATCGAACGTTTTTCCAACCGTTTCGTGAATCGTTTCAACAAACCGACTTCTTGAAGCCCCGAATCGCTCACCAACAAAACTTTGCGAACGTTTTCTTTGGCAAGTTTGCGAAACAGTTTCGAATACGCCTTGTCTCCCAAAAACGTCTTGGGCGTAGGCCATTTCATTCTTGAAGCGACAATGCGCAAAAAAATCTGATACATTCGATAAAAGATTCGCATCGGATCCCTCCCGTTTTCACTTTCATGCATGGCGAATTTGGTGTACAATACTATTGTAACGGACACGCTCTCCTTGCACAACCGACAAAAAAATGTTGCCTTTGTTTACGGGTTTTGCTATAATCGCGGTGGGCGTCAATACACGTTCTCCGCATGGAGAACGTTTTTTATTTATAATGAGGTGATTCGTATGCGAGAGACAAAATTTATTTTCGTCACCGGTGGGGTCACATCGAGCCTGGGCAAAGGCATCGTCGCATCCTCACTGGGAAGACTGCTCAAAAACAGGGGATTGAAAGTCTTCATCCAAAAACTCGATCCCTACATCAACGTCGACCCCGGCCCCCTTTCGCCGTATCAGCACGGAGAAGTCTTCGTCACCGACGATGGGGCCGAAACCGACCTTGACCTTGGGCACTATGAGCGGTTCATCGACGAAAACCTTAGCCGACATTCCAATTTCACCACAGGGAAAATCTATCAAGAAGTCATCGCGAAAGAACGCCGCGGCGATTATTTGGGCGCCACCATACAAGTGATTCCGCATATCACCAACGCCATTAAAGACAAGCTTCGCGCGGCCGCAAACCATTCGAAAGCCGACGTTGTCATCGTTGAAATCGGCGGTACGGTGGGCGACATCGAATCGCTGCCTTTTTTGGAAGCGATCCGCCAATGCCGTCACGATTTCAAACGGGAAAACACCCTTTACATCCATACAACCCTTGTGCCCTACCTTGAGGCCGCAAAGGAACTGAAAACCAAGCCGACACAACACAGCGTCAAAGAACTAAAGAGTCTAGGCATCCACCCCGATGTTATTGTGCTAAGAACCAACAAGCCGCTTCACAGGGAAATCCGTGAAAAAATCGCCCTGTTCTGCGACGTCGCCGTAGACGATGTCGTCGAAGCGAAAGACGAAGAAATCGTTTACGAAGCCGTATTGAGCTTGAACAAACAACGATTGGACAAGCGCGTGTGCAACCATTTCGCCTTGGACACAAAAGAGGCGGACCTATCGGAATGGAAGGCCATGATTGAACGCATCCGTTCCGCCGATTATCCTCTTACCATCGGTTTGGTCGGAAAATATGCGTCGTTAGAAGACGCCTACATTTCCGTCGTCGAGGCGGTAAGGCACGCCGGTTATGAGCACGGCGCCAAAGTTTCCATACGGTTTATCGACACCGAAGCCTTCGGAGAAGAACGCCCCGAAAACATCTTGAAAGGTGTGGACGGGGTCATCGTCCCGGGTGGTTTTGGCGAACGGGGCACCGAAGAGAAAATATCCGCGATTCGATATGTCCGAGAACATAACATCCCCTTTCTCGGATTGTGCTACGGCATGCATCTTGCGACCATTGAATACGCCCGCAACGTCTTAGGGCTTCAAGACGCATCCAGCGAAGAAATCGACAAAACCACCCCTCATCCCGTGATTCATCTTCCGGATTACCAACACAAGCAAACAAATATGGGCGGCACGTTGCGGCGTGGATTGCAAGCGTGCAGGCTTCTTCGTTCATCTTTGGCGCATTCCATTTACGGCCAAGAGGAGATCTTTGAACGCCACCGGCACCGCTACGAATTCAACAACGCTTACCGGGAACGTTTCGAAAATAGCTCCATGAGATTATCGGGCGTAAACCCCGAACGGGATTTGGTTGAAATCATCGAACTAGAAGATCACCCCTTCTTTTTGGCCACACAATTTCACCCGGAATTCCGCTCACGTCCTCAAAGACCGCATCCGCTTTTTTCCGCGTTTGTCAAAGAAGCCAAAACAAACTTGCAAGAACCCGCTTCCTCTTGATATACTGTCAGTATAACCTAAGGGAGGGGAATTATGGCACTAGCGGCGAAACGCATGCTGCAAGTCGGAATCGCCCTAGCCATTCTCGGTGCGCTAACCATCGGCGGATTTTTGGCACACGACCACTTTTTCGCCGAAACGCTTGGAGCCTCTATTCGCGACATTGAAATCGAAGACGATACGGTGCAACTCCGTTTTCGCCTTCACGACAAAGAAAGCGTGGTTGAAAACGTAACCGTCGAAGTTCTAAACGGTAACGAGGTCGTCTACTCCTCGCAAGAACAAATCGAGGAAGGCATGTGGAGATGGCCGATTCGCCACAACTTTGAAGAGGGGCAATACACCGTGAAAATCAAGCTTTGCTACACCGAGGGCGGCCAGTTGGTCGAAACCGAAGCGTTTGATGAAGACACGTTTGTCATTGAATGAAAAAACGGATTGCACAGTCGGTGCAATCCGTTTTTTTAGCTGTATATCTCGGGTTTCAAAAGCCCCACATAGGGCAGGTTCCGATAGCGTCCGTCATAATCCAAACCGTAACCGACAACGAAAACCTTAGGAATCGTTACACCAATGTATTCGGGTTTCAAGTCCACCTTGCGGCCTTCGGGCTTATCAAGCAAGGTGACCACTTTCACGTCTTTTGCGCCGCGATGCTTCAGCAAGCGTATTACGGCGGTCAAGGTACGGCCGGAATCGACGATGTCTTCGGCAATCAAAACATGACGGTCTTTGACCGACATGTTCAAATCCGTCTCGATTTTCACATCGACATCGCCCGACAACCCTCCGTAATAGCTAGACACGTCCATATATCCGACTTCCAAATGAAAATCCAGTTTCTTCATCAAATCGGACATAAAGGGAATGCACCCTTTCAAAAGCCCCACCATGATGGGGGTCTTGCCGGCATAATCTTCGGTCAATTCCTTGCTCAAACGCAGCAATATATCTTCAATTTCGTCTTTTGAGACAACTACCTTTTCAATATCCCGATCCAACATGCGAAGGCCTCCTTGCATTTCTTGTTTGTATTATAGCATACGCATGAAATCCTTGCATGGGGTTTTTATAAAACAAAAGGTTGGGGCGCCGCCCCAACCTTTACTCAATCTATAAATGAAAGACCCAGATTGATAAGATTATTCTTGTTCTTCTTCGTTCTCTTCTTCTCCGTTTTCGTCGTCCTCGACTTCTTCGTGAAGGTCTTTGTCGATGCCTTCAAAATCGTCGAAGAAATGTTTTTCGACAAACGTCATGTCGCCCATGCTCGGATCGGGACTTTCTAAAGTGAATTCTGTAAAGTCGCCATGCATCCGCCATTCAACGGTTTCCTCTTCTCCGAGTTCGTCTTCAAAAGTCATGGAAGTCTGTATGTCAAAAGTCGTCTCGTCTTCGTCGTACTCGAACGTGAACTCCTCAATTTCGATGTCCGCTTCTTCGTCTTCACGCGGGAACATCTGAAGACCATTTTGCAAAAGCATCCGGATTTCTGGAATGTCGCCCTCCACCTCATCGCGGTCTTCAATGATGTATTGTTCTTCCGTCTCATCGGTCGGTTCTCCGTCCTCATCTTCTTTGGGAACGGTATTGAAGAGATAGACTTCATCCTCTGTCGCATACATGTAATCGGTCATTTCGTCTTCAAGCAAGTTCTCGACTTGCATGTAGATTTCGTCCTCTTCGTAATCGTGATGTAAACCCAAAAGCATGTGTTGGAGAACTTGACCTTGTTGTTCAAACTCTACTTCGTTATAAAGACTGGCCGACTCCCACTCGTCAAACGCTTCGAGAAGGTCTTCCTCAAAATCGTCCAAATCGTCGTAGTCGGGTTCATCCTCGCCGCATGCGGCAAGCAAAAACAATGCAAACAAAAGCATTGGCAACGCTAAGAATCTTCGAATAAATTAGCCACCTTATAAAAATAGTACAACTCAATGTAACGTACAAATTTCTTTCTGTCAACACTCATCTCAAAATCATTCTACAACAGTAGGATAATTGTGGATGTATTGACGCAAGTTGCAAATAACAATGACAAATGAGCGGCTCTTTGTCACCGCACCCAATATTCAACAAGTAAAGACATTCTTTGTAAGGAGTTTTTGTGTTAAAATGGATTTAACAATTCATTACAACTATGGAGGGATTAAATGCCAACGTTTCTTGCCATGGTCTCCCCCATGTGGGCGACCGCCATTTCCTTGATTGTGGCTTTTGTCTTGATTGTGCTTTTCTTAGTGCAACGCAAAGTCTTCGACGTCCAAAAAGACACAATCAAGACACACACCATCGTTTTCTCTTACGCCGCGTATATGCTTCTTTTTGCGATAGGCATCGGTTTTGTCGCATCGCTGTGGGGGTATGACGTTTCCGACTATCTTCTTGAGGCCTTCGCAGGGTTCACAAGCGGCCTAGAAGCCAACATCCCCCGCTTAATCGCTACGTTGGTGGTTTTGTTCATCGCACTGGCGATGTTTAAAATCATCAAACTCACTTTGTTCAAAATCGGCAATAAGCCTACACCCAACCAACGTCGCAAGAAAACCATCTCGAAAATCACGCTGAGTCTCGTTCGGTATTTCGGCGGTTTGATTCTTATGTTGATTATTTTGGCGATTTGGGGTGTCAACGTCGGTCCGGCGCTTGCCGGTCTTGGAATCGCCGGTTTGGTCATCGGTCTTGGCGCGCAGAAATTCATCAACGACTTGATCAGCGGACTGTTCATCATTTTCGAACATCATTTCGACGTCGGCGACTGGATCGATGTCAACGGTTTCTCCGGTGAAGTCATCGACATCGGTTTAAAATCGACGAGAGTACGTAACATTCGCGGCGAAGTGCGCATATTCAACAACGGCAGCATCGCGCCGGTTTCCAACTTCTCCATCAACGAAGCCGTCGCCATCATCGATTTCTCCATCGCCTACAAAGAAGATGTCGCCAAAACAATCGAAATATTGAGCCAAGAATTGCCGAAACTCCGCGAAGATAATGAGAATCTTTTAGAAAATCCAAGAATTTTGGGCGTCACCGAACTGGCCGACAGCGGCGTCAACCTACGCATTGCGACCCGGACAAAAATCATGACCCAATGGGGCGTAGAACGAGCGTTAAGACAGCGCATCAAAGAAATTCTCGACGCCCACGACATCGAAATTCCTTTCCCACAAGTCACCGTTCACAAACCCAAAGAATAAAAGAAAACGCCTTTCCGAACGGAAAGGCGTTTTTAAAACGTTGATGCTTTATCGCGCAAACAAATAGCGAAGAATTTCATCCATCATTGTCGATGTGTTTTTGCGGTATGCGACTTCACGAGCCAAAACGGGCACATCCGTAATGATGCCGTCGACACCGAGTTCGGTGAGCGTTTCAAGCCGGGATTCCGAATTGACTGTCCAAACGTAAACCAGTTTGTCTCTACGATGGATGCGGTCGAGCAAGTTTTGGTTTTCCATGAGATAAGTCGCTTCAATGGCAAAATGGTCGTAGTTGTCGTTGCCGATCAATGCGGTGGTGCTGCCGAAAACGCGCGTGACAAGCATCACCGTTTCCACATCGGGATTCTCTTCTTTCACCCGTCTGAGGTGGTCCGGGTCGAACGACATGATTTTGGCGTCGTCGTACAAATCGTAGGCTTCCATCAGTTCGAGCGTCTCTTCGACAATCTTATCGCCGCTCGGTTTGAGTTCAATCAACATTTTCGCCCTGCCGTCAACGAGTTCGATGGCCTCGCGCAAGCTCGGCACTCGTTCTCCTTCAAATTCCTCGGAGAACCAAGAACCCGCATCCAATCCGCGCAACTGTTCGAAAGTAAGCTCGTCGACACGGAAATTTCGGACGGCGTTGGTCGTCCTGCCAACGGTGAAATCATGCATGAGCACCGGTACATCGTCCGCGCTTAGATGCACATCGATCTCGACATAATCGGAACGCTGTTCAATCGCCTTTTCCAAAGCCGCCAGCGTGTTCTCCGGCGCGTCCATTGACGCGCCTCTGTGTGCGATGATGTCGGGATGGTGCCAATACTCCAAGGAACTGCGGTCGGCGGCGACGACGCTGTATACGCTGAAGAAATTGACGATTAGGGCAACGAACGCAAAGAGGGCGAAAGCCCTTTTCAGCCACAACTTTTTCAAAGGCGACATTTGATAGGAAAACCATTGTTTTTTCTCGGGAAGCGTTTGTTTTTCCGGATGGCTGCGCTTATACCAAGTATAGATCAAAGCATAATTGATGGGAATGAGCACAAACGTGGCCACAATCCCCACAACCACATAAACGGCGTAAAGCACGGTCAACACGATGCCAAGGACGAGTTGCTGGCCGAATGTGAGAAAGACTATGGCCGCAAGCAAAAGCACAAGCAGCATGTAAAACCCGTACAACGCCAAATTCAAAAGGACGTTTAAGACCCCGAAATCCAAAACGAACCGGAGGCGATTCCTTTTTAGAATGTTCCGGTGTTTTCGAATGGCCGTTTTAAGTGGATTCTTTTCAAGAACGAATTGATGAAGAATGAACGCCGTCTCGACAAACAAGACAAAAAGCAAAACCAAAAACCCATAAAAGACATAACGCAAATACGGAAGAGCGTCAAGATTGTCCAAAAAATATTGAGGAAGCGCGACCGTCGCGGCCACTCCCGCAAACTGCAGCAATTCCACCACAATGAAAAACAAGAACGCGGGAAGCACCATCAACGCATGATAGCGTTTCAATACGCCCCGGACCTTCGAAAGACCCGCAGGCAACAATTCGCGCAGGGTTATTTTTTCCTTTTGGTAACCGTATTCGAACAAAAGCGACAAATAAATCATTTCAATGACCAAATACACGCTCAACACAACCAGCAGGACAAAGAGAAAGCCGATGGTAGAAGGTCTAGTGATGTAATCGAATAGCATGCGGTTGGTGATGTAGGATTCTCCCATTACGCGCACAGAAAGGGAAAACAAAAACCTCGACAATGGGAAAAACACCACAACGCCCAAGATTCTGTAGAACACTTCAAACAGCAAAAGCGTCTTGAAATTGAACGTAACATGTTTCAGCATGTTTGAAAAACGCAATTTCATAGCCATACCACCTCTTAGGGAATACAAAATATTGTATAACACAACCCCTTTTTTGGCAAACCGAATCACAACGAAAAACGTCCCCGCTCTCGGCGAGGACGTTGCTTTATGACGCTTTGTAGGCTTCTTTGACTTGTGTGTAGAAGATGGCTTTGCTTTGTTCCAAATAGGGATTGACGTAGAGAATCGCCAATATTCCGAGCGTGAAAATCGACAGGATGTACCAACCGATAAAGCTTAGATAAAGCACCAACAAATCCATCTTATACACATCCATCATGCGCATGCTGAGCGCGATGGGATCGTCGGTTTGTTTCAAGCTGTCGTCGGCGAGTGTATAGGGGACCATGGCGTAAGAAAAGCTTTTGACAAGACCGGGGACAATGAAAAGGAGCGTTCACAAAAAGATGAAAACTATGCGCAAAAACATGAAGCCGACGCTTTGCATGTACACTTCTCCTTGAAAATTGTCAAAAAGCTACCCCATCGAAGTGTCCCTTTTGCGATAATTCGACAAAAAGATGCGCGCGCCGCCTATGAAAAGCGGCAACAAAAACACCGCGGCGACAGTCCCGACAAACGGAAACGTTTGCACCGCAGAGATTATCGCCATAGGCAAAAACGCCGCCAATACGCTTATGCCGTAGTAGTTGCCAAGGCAAGCTTTCGCCTGTTCTTTGATGTGCGTAAGGTCCATATCTTTTACTCCTTTACACGATGCATTTTGTTAAAAGAGCAAGCGCGCATTGGCAAAAATTTTCTGTCCACCGATTCCTTGCGCACGCCATTTTCAATCCCGTTCTTCTTCAACGAAACCAAAAGGCTGTGTGAGCGTTACCGCTTCTCTTGCGGCGCCTTCTTCATAGACAATCTCGGCGCGCACATAAGATCCGGTAAAGCTCGCGTATTCAAAACGCTCGCCGCGATGTACGACATCGCCAAGGCCGGTTTCTTCATCGACGCCGCTGATCCAGCGAATCTCGTCGTACTCAAACGCTTCGTCCACTTGGATTTCGATAAAACGTTCGTCCTGATCGACGAGGATTTCGGCAATCTTCGGCGCGACAGCTTCGACTTGACGGGTGTAAGAGGCATAGAACGCACCATCAAGCATGCTTTGGCGCAAAGCTTCTTTGGAAGTTGAATCGTCGATGAGGTGGTGGGTATAGGAATGGTGGATGGCCCTTGTCTTCGTTTCGCCGTGGTAATCGTCGTTCGCAAACCCCCATATGGGCCGTTCAGGCATCGATTCGACCAAAAGCCTGTCCCACAAAGCGCGATCGTAGATATGGACATTGTTGCGGTTGTAGACTTCAATGCCGGCCAGCGTTTCCATCGGATAAGAGTCGAAATAGTTCAAATACCACTCCGGAGAAAACTCTTCACCCGGTTCATAGTCTTCATAGATTTTCCAATAACGTCCCGGGTGGGCGAAAAACATAAACGAATCTTCTTCTTCGTGAATGTCTTCGAACCATTGGTCGACCGTCGCATCATCAGGCGCCACATATTCTGTAAAAAGCGCGTTCATGTCATGGTTTCCGCGAGGATTGGTCAGTTCATTTCCGGGGATGGCAATCATGCCCAACTCCTCGGGGTTCCGGTCTTGATAATCTTCATGAATCTCCGAGAATGTCCACGGATAGGTCAAGAGGTCATGGTCCGTAATGGCAAGGGCGCCGTATTCGAAATGGTGATAAAAGTCAACCACCGTATGCGGAGGCGCATGAGCGCAAGGCGATTCGGTCGTGTGTGCGTGCAAGTTTGTCTTAACATGGCTCACCTCTTTCCAGTCCACATTCTCATAAGGGTTCGCAGTCAAATAGGTGTTTTCGGGAGCGCCTTTGCAAGCGGTTAGCGCAAAAAAGAACAACATCGTCAACAACAAAGCGAACAATTTTTTCATAGGTAACCCTCCATGTATCAGCGTAAGTATGTCGTAACAATTCATTATACACCATGCAAGACAATAGTTGAAGCCTCGCCATAAAAAAGACGGGGACTTTGCCCCGTCGTTGCAATCAATGGTCGGGACGACAGGATTTGAACCTGCGACCCCTTGCACCCCATGCAAGTGCGCTACCAAACTGCGCCACGTCCCGACTCACTATATTATAACAAATTTTTCCGATATGAAAAGGAAAAATCCGGCGAAAATGAAAAATTCAAAAGAAGGGCGCCGGAAAGACCGGCGCCTCGTGCTTACCGTTTTCCCAAGGTGCCGATGTACACCGAAAAGCGTTCGGTTCCGTCAAGCCCAAGCAAAGCGTTCCCCGCGTCGTCGTCGTAGGCGGCGATGGCGACGGTGCCGCATTGGAGTTGTTCGGCAACGAGATAAAGGTTTTGTGAAACGTGTCCGGCGTCCAAAAAGATGTATCGATAGCCCCGCTCGCCGTAACGATAATACATGCGATAGATGTTCGCCGCCCAAACGAACGTCACCGCGGCGTTTTCGACCATCTTTTGCCCGAGGCATGCTTCTTTGAGCCTAACGCCATAATCCTCGTCGAGGGAAATGGGCACCAAGGCATGTTCAAGAGCCATATAACGATACAGCCCGGGTTTCAACCCTTCAACGTTGTTTATCAACAAGAACGTATCGAAAGCGTGGCGTGCGCCGGCGGAGGGGACGCTCCTCAAGGTGACCCCCGAGGTTTGCTTGTGCACGCCCTGCGTCGCCCAAAGGGCATAGGAAAGCTCTTCGACGCTCAGCGGCTTATCGTCATACTTGCGGACGCTGCGTCTGTCGGTGATGGCCTTTCTCAATGAGATGTCCGGAATCTCGAGGGACTTTGCTTCCGGCAAAGCAATGCGGTCGCCCTCACAAGGCGTTTCGAGAGGGGGTGCGTCCTTGCCCTTTTTGTACGGAGTTGGTCCCATGTTTTTCAGTTTCGTCGCTTCAAGAAACTTCTTCACGGCATCGTTCATCGTATCAACCTCCTATTTCCATCTACTTTCATTATACACCATGCATGTCGGTCCTTTAAACCCCATTAAAAAACCGCACCGTTTCCGGTGCGGCGTTGTCGGCAAACTCTGGAGCTAACGGGGCTCGAACCCGTGACCTCTAGCATGCCATGCTAGCGCTCTCCCTGCTGAGCTATAGCCCCAACCAACGAAATTATACATGAAGTGCGCGCGAATTTCAATCGTTTTCCCGGAAAAATCCCTTTTTGCTTTTCCATCATCAAAACAAGCACCACATGATGCGGTGACGCATAAAACCGTCCAACGCTTCGCAAAGCGCCAATCCCCATAAAAAGGCCCGCTATTAAGCGGGCGTTTTTTATGGCAATGGGGCGTCTGTATCGAGGACTTCGGTTCTGCGGGAATCAAAGTTCGTCAACTGCAAATTGCCCCGCCATTCGGTCAAAAAGAGGTTCATAATGGCCACTTGGTGGCCGGTGCGAATCTTCGAGGAAGTGCTATGGCCATAATATACGCGGATTGTCCGTTCGCCATCCCATAGGTCGAACGTATCGTCGGAACCCGAAACGCTTGTTATGGTTCCTTCCACATTCACAAACCGGTACATGTAGGCCTCTGTGTTGTCGCGAAGCTCGGTGATTGTGACGTCAAGGACATCTTGTTCGAAAAGGGGGTCGCTTTCGCCGTGAATATGCCGCCCCGTCATGCGGGCGTTACGATCCGCAAGGCGTAGATATTCTCCGTACTGCGAATTGCCGGTCGCCGAAGCGCGGCTGAAACCGAGTTCGATCAGTTCAAGATTCAAAAGCCTGCCGTCATACCAAACGTAGGCGAGATCGCGGCCAAACGTTCCGGTACGCTCTACTGTGGGATGTTCGGAAGGATGGCCAAGTTCCGGATGCGGTTCGTATTCCAAGACAATCGTATCGGCCTCCGACAAAACGTCGCAAACATATCGGCTGCTCGCCGGGCCCCAAGGTTCAATCGTGATGGTTGATTCCGGAGTGTCGATGTTCAAATAGCGCACCGTCACGAATCCCGGGGCGTTAAAATTCGTCGTGTCGCCGTCGGTGCAGCTGTTTAAAGTCGCTTCACCAATTCCGTCGTCACGGAAAGTCTTGTTTTCATACTGGCTTTGTTCAAGCGTCAGCCGGTCTGTAAAAGGCGTCAAGAGTTCTCCCTCGTAAGGAAGAGTTTCGGCATAGAGTGTCGCGTCGTTTTCAAAAACTTGTTCGATGTCAAATCTCGTCGTAAAATCCTTGTCGGTATACCAACCCAAAAAATACGTGTCTTGCAAAACCGGAGTCGGATAAGACGCCAGACGGCCGTCTTCTTCTACGGTGCGAACCTCATAGACCTCCTCGTCGGGAAGCATAAACGTCACTTCCGCCGGCCTTTGACAGGCGACCAACGTCAAAAACAGTGTCAAAACGCTTAAAAATAGCATGGTTTTTCGCATATTCTTCATTCCTTCATGGTTTTTTGCGCGGCATGCACGCATATTGTTTTCCGTTTAAGCCCTTCGTTGAAGATTGGACAAAATTTCAATCTATTATACCATACCCGTAAGGGCGGAAGCATCTTTTTCGGTCAATTTCAATATTTGCAAGGAAAGATTCGTTTATCCGCCATAGCAAACCGGCGGGTCGTAGTCGACACCCTTGGTGTCAATGGAAACGTTCGATATGGTAACATCGCTCAAGGGCGCGTCGTTCGGACTTCCGGTCGTTTCCACCGAAGCGATGGCGTCTAGGACGTGAAACCCTTCTACCATGGCGCCGAATGCGGCGTAATCGCCATCAAGGAAATGGGCGGGCTTATGGACGATGAAAAACTGGCCGGTCGCCGAGTTCATATCGACGGTGCGCGCCATGGAAACGACACCCCGGCTGTGCTCAAGGGGATTTTCTATGCCGTTGCTTGCGAATTCGCCTTCAATCGCACAATCCAAAGAGTCGCCGCGGCCGCCTTGAATCATGAAATCCTCGATGATGCGATGGAACGACGAACCGTCGTAATACGCCTCTTCCACCAAATGCACCATGTTTCTTACGGTGTTGGGCGCAACGTCTGGAAACAGTTCGATTTTCATTTGTCCGTATCCCTTCACCTCGATCGTCACCACGGGATTCGTCTCGTCAAGATATTCCCGGTACCGATCGACGGTTGTTTCGCTTTCAAACCTGGGGTATAAAGAAACCTCCCCCGAAAGGCCGTCTCGACTGTCAACGCGTTCAAGGCTTTCAGGCGATTTGAACCAACCCAAAAATATGTAGCCTTCCTTGTGCACCTCAGGAAAAGAAGGCGTTTCATCGGCTTCGACGGTCTCGGTTTTCAACACATTGCCAGCCTCGTCGTAATAAGTGATTTCCGCGGATCGAGTTTGGCAAGCGGAAACGCTAAACATAAAAAAGAAAGACAAAACCATACATGTTGCTTTTTTCATGACAAACCTCCATTAAAAGTTTATATTGTCGTCAATCCGTTGAAAGAAACGAACAAAAGCGCGAGAAACAGGGCCGGCAACGCCACCGCCAAAACCAAGAACGCCAAATCGCGCAACGTGGGGCGCGAACGAGGATGCTTATCCGTGTTTGCGTGTTTTAAGTTGGCCTCGGGAATACCCAGCAAATGGGTGAACCCCAAGACCACCACATACGTGAAAGCGGCCGCCCAAATGCCATCGGAGAGATAATGCTCGCCGTAAGCCATCCTAGAAACGCTCATAATGGCGCCGACAATCAAAGGAAATACAACGCCAAGGCCCCATTTTAGTGAAGCCGCAAGAGGAGTTTTGGCTTCTCGGAAAGCGAAATAAAACATCACCCACACAACCCCCATACTCACATGGCCACTGGGGAAGCTGGCGTCGACATCGCCCCAATAGGAAAACGCAATCTCCAAAGGACGGTAATAAATTTCTTCGGAGAAAAAAAGAACCGGACGCGGTCTTGCGAAAAAACCCTTTAATACGATGCTGTTGACGATGCCGACTCCAAAAAGAGGGGCGCACACGAACAAAAGCGCATGCCGCCTGAAGCGCCGAACTCGAACAAAAAACGGGCTTTGCGAGAACGACAGCAAAAACAAAGGAAACCCAATCAAAAGAGGCACTCCGAATAAAATGGCGTTCATCGGAAAATAGAAAAAAGACAGAACGGGATGATTTGGCCCCACCCATCCGTCGCTTTCACTATAAAAACGTGAAATCAAAGACACGTCAAGATTCGTACGCCAAAATACAACGGTGCTGACCAACAAAAAAAGCGACATAAAAGCGTTCACCAGCAAGAACATGCGTTGTCCGTCTTTGTTTTTCACAATCGAACCCCTTCCCGCAAATATATTTATGCCTCCTATTTCAACAACCGGGCAAAGAAAAAACAAACCCTACGGTTTGCCCATGGCGTCGCATAGGTTCCTAACGCCCTCGCAACCATCAAAACCGCATCAAGATAAGTTTGCACTTAGACAGCAAACAAACTCTGAACCGTTCGTTTGCGTGCGTGTTCGATTCTTCAAGGAATTTCACAATTATTATACACCAATTTGCTCAATAAAGGTATAACCTCCTGAAATTTTCTTACGGCCGGCTCCCCATCATGATGTCCACAATTTCTTTGTCGGTCACACGCATGCCATCGCGCGCCAAGCGGGACACGTTGGCGATGGTTTGTTCGACGCCTTTGGCCAGTATACCTTCTCCCGCCAAAAACTCCTGGCCTTCCAAATACATCTGATAGCCAAGAATGCCCGCGTCGACTGCCGCCGCAATTTTGGCGGCGCACGAAGGCTTCGCGCCATCGCAGACAATCCCCGACACAACGGCCAAAGCGTTGACAATCGTGTGCGCAACGGCTTCGTAACCGCCTTCTTCAAGATAGGCGATGCCCGCCCCGCCGGCCGCGCCGGCAAAAACGACGCCGCAATACGCCGAGAGGCACCCGACGCCGGTTTTTTGATGGACGGTGATTAAATTGGAGACCACCAGCGCTCGATACAACTTCTCACGGTCGATTCCCTTCTCCTCAGCAAAAACAATCAACGGCATGGACACGGTAATTCCCTGGTTGCCCGAACCCGAAACGATGGTCACCGGCAGGGAAGAACCGCCCATCCTCGCATCCGAGGCCGCCGCGCTTTTCGCTTTGGCCAAATTTTTCACATCGTCGCCATAACGCCTTCGCAGCACAGACCCCACATTCGCGCCGTATGAGTGATTCAACCCTTCCTTAGAGATTCGGACGCTGTTTTCAATCTGTGGCTTTATAAGCGGAGCTATGTCGTCAAGATTCACGCTGTCGGCAAAATCCAAAATGTCCGCAATGGTCAATAAATTGCGGGGGTCTTTCGGCGCTTCCTCCGGTTTGCGATAAGAGCGCTTATAAACGATTTCGCCGTTTTTCTCCATCCTAACAACATTCGTATGATGACCAAGCAATCGAACCCTAGCTTCATTTTCTTCATGTTTGACGGTGATGTCCACATCGAAAACATGGCCCGACCGGCTCAATTCGACGGCGATGTTTGCATCTTTTATGTACCCAAGAATTTCTTGTTCTCTTGTGTCGTCGATCTCGGCCAAAACGTCCAACTGCAAATCGGCAACGCCCGCAACAACGCCCGCGGCGACCGCCGCTTCAACGCCTTTTAAATTTTTGGTATGGGGAATGACCACGCCCATCGTGTTTTTGAGTATGTTCTCGCTGACAACCAAACGCACTTCTGTTGGCCTTTTACCCAGAAGCTCTCTGGCTTTCGCCGCCGCATAGGCGAGCGATATGGGTTCTGTGCACCCTGTGGCCGGACGCAGTTCTTCACGAAGAATCGACAAATACGACGCATACTTCTTGTCCTCTTTGTTCATGCAATACCTCCATCGAGCGGTTTCAATACAGTAACGATTATACTACAAAACGAGTAAGAACCATAGTAACCTAAGCAAAAAATAAAGCCGTCCGCTTATGCGAACGGCTTTTGACGGAGCGTCCCCCGCCAAAACACAGGTGCGACCTTTATTTCCAAAAATCGAAAAACACAAACACAACGGTCGATGTCAACAACACCGAACCGACAAAGATGGAAAGGAACAACTTTTCCTTTTGCCAAAACAAACCCCGGCTTTGTCCGATGGTCATGACAATCTGCAAGACGAAAGCCAAAAACACGGCGACGCCAAAAATGACGGTGAAGGCTGTAAACATAGGCGGTCGTTCTCCTTATCGTATGTATTGCATGTTGCTGTCGGTCAAAGAAATTATACCCCTTTGACACATTGTAAGGCAAGCTTTTTTTCATTTTTTTATTTGTACGAAGGTATGACGCATATCGACAATGTGTTAAAATGACATTGAAGCCAAGGAGGGATGTTCATGATTCGATTCGATTTCGCCAATCCCTACTTGATTTACTTCCTCTATAACCTCTTGTTTATTGCCACCGTTTTGGCCCTGTTCTTTTTCAAAGGGTTTTTCAAGCGAAACGAGGAGGCGATTTTAAGACTGTCGGGGGTTTTGTTGCTGTATTCGCAAGGGGTTTTGTACATTTTTCCACTATTCGAAGGAAACTATACGCTGCCGTTTTTCATTTGCCGCATCACGACCTTGCTTGTCCTGTTTTACTTCTTCTTTGGCGGGAAGTTCCTTCACGATGTCTTGTTTTTCTTCGGAAGCACCGGAATGTTTGCGGTATGGATTCCCGCGGGACCGATTGATAACATTGCCAATTTGAGAGAATACTATTTCATCGGCCATTATTTTGTGGCGCTGTTTCCATTTTACCTAATCGCTGTGAAAAATTACCGGCCGACGCGCCCTACCGCCATCGCGATGGCGGTAGGTTTCGGAGTCTTCTTGGCGGCGTTTGTGCCCGTGAACGAAGCAATGGGCTGGAACTATTTCTTCTTAAGCGACCGCAACCCGCTTTTTGACATGTTCCCTTGGATGAATCACTACATTTTCGCTTTCCTTCATGCGCTTGGCCTTTTGCTTTGGTTTTGGCTTCTTGTGAAGTTATCGGACTTCTATTACGACAAGAGCGTATCCTAAAAAAAGCATTTCGCGAAGAAATGCTTTTTTTGTTTATCGTTTGATATCCATATAGAAGCCTTGCAATTGCACATCGTCGCCCAAATACAGTTCATCGGATTTGAACGTGCCGATGTAATCCTCGCCATACATCGCAAACAAAGAGCTTCGCATGGTGAACTCGTCGAGTTTGCCCAAAATGTTTTCTCCGTCAAACAAGAACGCGAGTTGCACAGGCGCTGCGTACGTTCCCTCGGCGGTGAAATCGCCGCCGGAACTCACCACGACCAAGATGGCGGGTTCGCCTTTCAAGGTTTTTTTGATGTCTTCGGAATCCGTTTTGAAGCGTAGCGGAGCGGTCCTCAATGAAGGGACTCCGTCGTAGGCGCCGCTTGCGCCGCCGGTATGCGGCAGATTGTAACGCTCTGCGGTCTCTTTGTCGGTGAATGGTTTCTTCAATACGCCGTTTTCGATCAAAGCGACACGGTCGTTTTCGTTGCGGACGCCTTCGTTGTCAAAGAACGCCTGATGGGTTTCTTTGGGGTTGCGGTTTTGTTCGAGGGTGAGTTTTTCATGAAACAGCCGTTCGCCGATTTTTCCGCTGAAAAGCGAACTGTTTGTGGCATAGTTTTCCCCGTTTAATGCACGCATCAAAAAACGCTTCGTTTCCGGGCCTCCCAAGGTGAAGACGGGCAGTTTGTCGCCTTTTGGGAAATCCACGGGGTTGTTGTATGCGGCAAGGTATTTTCGGTTGAACGCCCAGAAGCGTTCGGGGTCGAATTTTCGGCCTTCGAAAGCGACGAAGCCGTCGAAGAGGTTCGCGCTTTTCTTCTCTTTTAAAATAAAGCCGAGTTCGAAGCGCCCGTCGTGATAGGAAAGGTCCAACCCCTCGCTGTTGCGCATGGTGGTCGTCGTTTCGCGAATGGTGACGCTTTCGCTGAAAGTAAACTCGGGAAATTCGTCGCGGAGGGTTTTCAAGATCCTCTCGGTATGCTTGAGCATCGTTTGGGCGTCCATGGGATTGGCGTTATAATCGCGGTGGTCCGTGCCCGTTTCCAAAGGATAAGGGTACTCGATGCCGGCTTCAAGGTTGTCTTTGGCCTGTTTTTCCCACACGCTTTCCTCAACATCGCCGATAGAGCCTCCGATGCCCAGTTTGCCTTCGTCGTATACGCGCACCGCTTTTTTGACAATGTCCTTGGTGCGGACGGCTTCAACCGCCGTGTTGCGAATTCTTGCCGTGGTCTCTTTTGTGCGGATCGATACGGTTTCTTTTTTCATGGTTTGTCCTCCTACTCTACCTTTAATTCACGAACCAGGGTATAAGGTCCTCCGAAGCCGACGGGAAGGGGAAATTGCTCCATTTTTCCACAACCTCCGCCCACAAAGCTCAACAAATCGAACTCTTCGCTCAAGTTGTCGACTAGCGCCAATGTTTCAAAGACGTTGCCGGTGACGACGGAGACGTTGATGGGGGTGGTGATGTTTCCGTCTTCTATCTTGTAAGCGCGAGCCGGCGCGAGCGTGAACGTCGACATGCCCGAACCGTGTTTGATGGTGTCGATGAAGACGCCGTTGCGAACGTTGGCGATCATTTCATCAAGCGGCGTGTCGCCCTTTTCGATATACGTTGTGCTCATGCGGACGATGGGTTCGTATTCAAAGTCGACGGCGCGGGCGTTGCCCGTCAGCCCTTCTTCCATCAAAGCCGCCGTCAAAGTGCTATGAAGGCGCCCCGTCAATTCCCCATCGGTAATGATGCGTGTCTTTTTGCCTTTGGTGCCTTCATCGTCGTAGGGAACGTAGCCGTTTCCGCGCACATTGCCGTCGTCGACGATGTTCAAATGTTTTTGTCCGATTCTTTTGCCGAGCTTCCACTCCTTCGCCATCGTTTCGTCGCCGACCATAAAGTCGGATTCGCTTTTGTGCCCGAAACTCTCATGGGTGAACACGCCGGTGGCGGTCGGACTGAGTAAAACGGGATACGTTCCCGCTTCGACAGGTTCCGCGTTTTTCACGTAGTCGAGATTCTTGTCGATTTCCGTTTGAAAATATTCCTGCAACCCTGCCAATTCTTCAAAGTGGACCGCGCCGCGCGATACGCCGACTTGGTCCTTTTTCTTGCCGAACACCACATCCATATCCATGCGGATGCCGCATGTCTGCTTGTCAAAAGTCACGGCCGCGCCTTTGGAAGAATAAAAGGATTTCACGATGCGATTGTCGACATAAAACGATTTGTGATGCGCAATACCTTCCACATCGAGCAACGACAAATACTCTTCCATCAGTTCACGCTTTTTGTGCGCCGGCACTTTGGAAACATCGGTCTCTTCGTACTGCAAAATCTTATCCTGGTTGGTTTCGAAGGCTTTCACGATCGGGTGGTCTTCAAGGCCTTCTTTAGGGTTGGCCATGGAAGCGAGTTCGTCGATTTTCTCTTGCAGTCGATCCACGTCCGTCGTGGACGAATAATACCAGCGCTCCCCGTCAAAAACACGCACGAAAGCCCCTTTGTTGCGACGAATCTTTTCTTCTTGGATCGTCTTGTTTTTGTAGGCGATTTTGGTGGTGTGCGCTTCTTCAATGCGCACATCCGTGTAAAGATTTTTGGGAAATTCGAACATCATGTCCCTCCTGCTTATTCTCTACCTTATATCGGTAGGGTCTTTTGAAAAATCACACCTGATTTCATTATACAGTATTTCAAGGGGAAATGTCAGGAATAATTGAATCAATCCAACCGGAAATGGCATCCGGCGCTTGTCTCTTTTTCCAAGGCGTCCTCTACGACCGCGATGGCCGCAAGCGTCATGTGCAAGGTCTCATAATAGTTGCGATGGTGGTTTTCGTGCTTGCGCAAATTGTTCAAAATGTCTTGCAAGCCTTTTTTCGCTTCAAGCAAGCCGGATTTTTGGCGGACGATGCCGGCGTGTTCTTCCATCAACTGGCGGATTTTGCGGCGGGCAGGCGCGTAATCGAACCGCGCGGTTTGAAGCAAGCGTCCGGGTTTTTGCGCTATGATGGCGCGCTTTGGTTTTCGGTTGATGGTATGCGCGATGCGCCGGGCGAAAACCACGCATTCCAAAAGCGAATTGGAAGCGAGTCGGTTGCCGCCGTGCACTCCCGTTGATGCGCATTCTCCGACGGCGTATAAATACGGGAGGGTGCTTTCGCCGTGAAGGTTGGTTTCCACTCCGCCGATTAGGAAATGTTCGACAGGGGTGATTGGAATCCAGTCCTTTCCAAGCGCGTACCCGTATTTTTCCAAATAGGCGGCGATGGTTGGAAACCGCTTTTTTGCATACGTTTCGCCAAGCGGCGAAGTATCTAGATAGACATAATCGGCCCACGTATCGTACATTTCTCTGTCAATGGCCTGTGCGACCACATCGCGCGGGGCGAGTTCGCCGTCTTTGTGATAACGTTTCGCAAACAAGGCGCCTTCAATGTTGCGTAGTACTGCCCCTTCGCCGCGCAAAGCTTCCGAAAGCAAAAAGAAGCGCGAATCGTTTTCGCCGCTGTAAAATGCGCTCGGATGAAACTGTACGAAAGCCATGTCGCGAATGCGCGCGCCGGCTTTTTGCGCAAGGGCGATGCCGCAGCCCGTCGCGACGGACGCGTTTGTCGTCCTTTTGTAAAGAGCGCCGATGCCGCCGGTGGCCAAGACGACGTGCCCGGCTTGAAAGTGGAGGGTTTCGCCGTCTTTTCTAAGCGTCTTCGCGCCGACGGTTTCGCCCTTTTGGACCGCGATGTCGTAAACCATCATGTCTTCAACAATTTCAATGTTTTTCCGTTTTTTGACCTCATTCCAAAGACGGCCCATCATTTCTTTGCCCGTTGCGTCGCCGCCGCTATGCAAGACGCGCGAATGGGAATGTCCGCCTTCTTTGGTGGTGTGCATCAAGCCGGCCTTGTCAAGGTCGAACCTCACGCCGAAACGCATCAGTTGTTCAATGTTTTCTTTGGCCTCGGCTATTAAAACACGGACAGCGCGTTCGTCGTTGAGTCGGCTGCCCGCAATCATTGTGTCCTCAAAATGGCTTGACAAAAGTTCGGCGTCGGTAGACATCTCGCTTGCGATGCCGCCTTGCGCGAGATGCGAGTTGGTTTGGGAAACGGTGTTCTTGACAACGGCGACAACCTTCAAGCCGCCGTCGATTAAAAGGGCCGTATAAAGTCCGGAAAGGCCGCCGCCGACGATTAAGACGTCGCAAGATCGTTTTTTCATTGCGCGCTTTCTGCCATCATTCGGCGCAAAGACGCTTCGGCCGCTTCGCGGATTGTAGAATCGACCTCGATTTCATAGACGCCCTCTTTCAATGCGCGATGAAGGTCTTTAAGTGTTGTTTTCTTCATGTCTTCGCAAGTTAGTTTGTCGGTCACGGGAAGAAACGTTTTGTCGGGGGATTGTTTGCGGAGTTCGTGAATCAATCCCTCTTCGGTTCCGATGAGGTATGTGCGCGCCTCCTCATCTTGACGCGCATAAGAAAGGAGCGCCTGCGTGCCGCCGACGAAATCGGCTTCGCGCAGAACTTCAAGAGGCGCTTCGGGGTGGGCGATGAAACGCGCGTCCGGATATTTTTCTTTCATGGTCTTGACGTCTTCGACGGTAAGGTCGTTATGAATGTCGCACCATCCCTCGAAAAGGTCGATGTTCAAATCGTGTTTGTCGATCAGATATTTTGCAAGGTTTTTATCGGGGACATACAAAAACTTCTGCCCGGGATATCGTTTCAGGATTTTTTCGGCGTTGGCGCTCGTTACGCAAATGTCGCTCAAGGCCTTGATTTCGGCCGTGGAGTTGACGTAGCACACGACGCTTGCCTCCGGGTGTTTTTCCCGGTACTCCTTGACGGTTTTGGCGTCGGCCATGTCCGCCATGGGACACCCTGCGTCTTTGACGGGCAAAAGCACCCGCTTGTTTGGGGAGAGGAGTTTGGCGGTTTCCGCCATGAAATGCACGCCGCAAAAGACGATGGCATCGGCGTCGGTTTCGGCGGCCGCTTTGGAAAGCTGGAAAGAATCGCCCACTAAGTCGGCGATGTCCTGAATTTCCTTGTTTTGGTAATAGTGCGCCAAAATCAATGCGTTGTGTTTGGTTTTCAATGCCAAAATTTCCTTGAGCATTTGTTTGGAGTTCATGGTAACGCCTCGCTTAATGGTTAAATTTCATGCTGATGTCAAACGCTTCGACTGAATGTGTAAGCGCGCCGACGGAGATGAAATGCACGCCGGTTTCGGCGATGCCGGCAACCGTATCGAGGGTGACGTTGCCGCTCGCTTCTAGCTCTTTTTGGGCATGGTTGCTTTGAACACAGCGCCGCATAAGTTCTAAGGTCATGTTGTCGAGCATGATGCGGTTGCAATCGGTCGATTGCGCCTCTTGAAACTGTTCGAAGGTTTCCACTTCCACTTCGATGGGGGTATTCGTGCCGATGATGCTTCTGACTACGGCCACGGCGTCTTCAACGCCGCCGGCGGCGTGGATGTGGTTGTCTTTGATCAGCGCCATGTCGGAAAGAGAAAAACGATGGTTGTACCCGCCGCCGCGTAAGACCGCGAGTTTGTCGATGGCGCGCAAAGTCGGAGCGGTCTTGCGCGTGTCGAGAATTTTGCAATCGGTATGGCGGACTTTGTCGACATACTTTCGCGTAGCGGTGCTGATGCCGCTCATCCGTTGCAAGAAATTGAGCGCGGTGCGTTCCGCTTTTAATAAATTTTTGGTCTTTCCGCGGACAAACGCAAGATAATCGCCCGCTTCTACGGTAGCGCCTTCGGCCTGTATCGCCTTGAACTCAACCGTTTCATCCACCGCTTCGAAGACCGCTTTCGCAACATCAAGGCCGCTTATAACCCCCGAAGCTTTCGCGATCAACACCGCTTCGCTCTCTTCGGTTGTGAAAAGTGCGTCGGTGGTTATGTCGCCGTGCGGCATGTCTTCTTCTAAAGCGCGTTTGATAAGAGTTTTTAATTCGTTATCCATACAAGTTCCCCTTTGTGGGTTCGTCATTCATCTTTTGATTCGTGCAGCGCTTTGGAGGAAATACCGCTCATCGCTTCGCCGAGACCTTTGGAAACTTCGGCAACTTTGGCGTAGTCCTTGTAGTGTTTGACCGCTTCGACGATGGCTTGGGCGCGTTTTTTCGGCTCGTCCGACTTGAAGATGCCAGAACCCACAAAGACGCCTTCGGCGCCAAGATGCATCATCAGCACCGCGTCTGCGGGCGTGGCGATTCCTCCGGCCGATAGGTTGGGGACGGGAAGTTTTCCGTGTTTGTGGACGTACTCGACCAAATCGTAGGGCGCGCGGATGGATTTGGCAAAATCCATGAGCTCGTCTTTGCGAAGGGACTTGACATGGGCGATGTCGGCGTTGATGGTGCGCATGTGTCGCACGGCTTCGGCGACGTCTCCGGTTCCGGCCTCACCCTTGGTGCGAATCATCTGCGCGCCTTCTTTGATGCGTCGCAAAGCTTCTCCTAAATCGGTCGCGCCACAGACAAAGGGAGTTTTGAAGCCGGTTTTGTCGACATGGTGCCGTTCGTCGGCCGGTGTGAGCACCTCGCTCTCGTCGATGAAATCGATGTCGAGCGCTTCAAGAATATAAGCTTCAGCAAAATGTCCGATGCGAACTTTTGCCATAACGGGGATGTCGACGGCTTCTTGAATTTCTTGAATCAGCTGCGGGTCCGACATGCGGGCCACGCCGCCTTCTTTGAGGATGTCCGCCGGCACTTTTTCAAGCGCCATGACCGCTTTGGCCCCGGCTTCCTCGGCGATTTTCGCCTGTTCTTTGGTGACAACGTCCATGATGACGCCGCCGGTCAAAGGTTTTGCTGCGTTTCGCATTTTCATGATTAACACCTCTATTGTTATGATTCGGACGCTACGTCCGATCGGATTCTCTCATACCGTAAAACACCACGGGATGTCCCGTGGAGTGCAATCGTGATGGTGCGGTTGGTGGGATTCGAACCCACACGTCGTAAGACACTACCGTCTGAGGATAGCGCGTCTACCGGTTCCGCCACAACCGCGGAAAATCGCCCACAAAGGCATCTTTACACACATCATTGTAACAAACTTTCAACTTTTTTGACAAAAAGTTTCCACTTTTTTTCTCGGCGTTGCCGCCTTTTTAAACGCAAAGGGGTTATGCTTGCGTTTTCCTTGATAAAGTTGGCGCGAACCGGGTTATGTGGATCGATATTCGTGGCGCGACAACCCAGAGCGTTTCACTTTTCGGTTGGTGCGGATGGTGCCATACACTCCGGTGATGATCATCGCGGCCCCGATGTAATGATAGGAATAAAGGCTCTCGTTTAGAATCACCGCTCCGGCGGCGATGGCGACGATGGTCGCCAGGTTCGCGTAAATGCTGATGACGTGCGCTTGCAATCTTGCCAGGGCAAAATTCAACAGGAAAAACCCGCCGATGGAGGCGACGACGCCCAAATACAAAATCGGCACAACCAGTTCCAAGGTGGAAAGCGAACCGAAGTACGCGCCTAAGCCTTCGCCGAACATCAGTTGCGCAAGATACAGCGCGTTGAACGCGACGGCTCCAAATAGCATCATGAAATACGTGGTCTCCTGCGCTTTTAAAAGCCTTGAAGCGCTTCTAGAGGCAATATTGAAAAACGCCGCAGAAAGCACCGCGCCCAAAAGCAATAAAAAGCCCAGCGTCTCCGGTTCAAAAGCGCCTCTCGTCTCCATGATTCGAATCACAAAGATGCCGCTGACGCTTAACAGAATGAAAAACACCTGAATTTTCCGAGGACGTTCTTTTAGAATCAAAGCGCTCAAAACGGTCACAAAAATCGGAATCAGCGCAATCATCATGCCCGCTTCACTGCTGGTTGTACGCTCTAAACCATACGTCTCGAACAAGAAATACAAAATCGGCTGGAAAAGCACCACCGGCAACAGGGCTTTCCAGAGTTTTTTGTCAAAACGAACTTTGATGACGGCAAAGCGCCGCAAAATCTCAAACATGACGAAAGCGGTCAAAAAACGATACGCTATCAATCCAATCGGCGTGATGTGCGACAACGCCGTTTTCGAAAACATAAAGGTGAGACCGAAGACGATTGCAAACGTCATTCCGGCGAGATGGCCCGATTTTTGCGGATTCATGCAGTCCACACTCCTAAGAAAAGATTCATGCCAAGTCGATTATACAACAGTTTCACCGTAGAAGATACCCCGTATGAAAAATCTACGCTTTAAAATTGTATAGCGGCGTCACTCGGTCGATGATTTCTACGGTCTCATGCAAGTAAGAAAGAATTTCGGAAACGTCCTTGTAGGCCATCGGGGCTTCATCAAGGGTTTGCTTGCGCAGTGAAGTCGTATAAACGTTTTCCATCGATTTTCGAAAAGCCTCCATGGAAAACATCTTTTTCGCCTGTTTGCGGCTGTAAAGCCTTCCGGCTCCATGCGGCGCGGTTTGATTCCATTCATCGTTGCCCTTGCCTAAGGCGACCAACACTCCGTCTCGCATGTTCAAGGGAATCACGAGTTTCTCTTTCAAACGCGCCGGAACGGCGCCCTTGCGAATCATGCGCTCTTTTGTGTCGATGACGTTGTGCACGGTGTCGAACGTCTCTTTCACCTTAAGACCCATCGCCTCAATCAAGACTCTTGCCATCTCGCAACGGTTTTCATAGGCGTACCGCTGGGCGATGACCATGTCGTGCAAGTACTTTCGCATGGCGTCGCCTTCAAGATAAGCCAAACTTTTCGGAACTCCGGACAAGGTTCTTTTCGACGCTTCCGCCTGATGGTATTCGGCGATTTGATACCCGAAACGGCGGCTTCCGGAATGTATGAACAAATACATATCCTTTTCGCCCTTACCGACTTCTATGAAATGGTTGCCTCCGCCTAAAGTACCGATGCTTTTCACCGCCCGGTCCCTGTCGATTCGCGCATAAACGTCTTCAACACCTATTTCATTCGCTTTGGCTTTCAACGAAGCGCTTGCGCTTTTGTGCACGTTGAATCCGGAGGGAATGTTTTGGCGAATCGCTTCGTCGAGTTTCTTAAAATCGAGCCGACGGTCTTTTAACACCAACGTCAAAACGCCGCATCCGATGTCCACACCGACAAGGTTTGGGACAACTTTGTCGTCATAGTCCATGCTCAAACCGATGACGCAGCCCGCGCCGGCGTGCACGTCGGGCATGATGCGTATCTTGTTTGTGGAAAAAGCCTCTTGGTCAAGCAGCGTCTTGATTTGCGTTTCAGAGGTTTGGTCCAAATTGTCGGTGAAGACGGTCGCTACGTTGTGTCGACCTTTAATGATCATGCACACCCTCCTTTCCTACTTATAGTATACTATACGAACCCTTTCTTCCCAACAATAGAAAAACGGACGACGCTTTTTTTGCGTCGTCCGCCTATGAGAAGGAAACTATGCGTTTCGTTTGCGATAATGGGTGTGCAAAAGATCGTGCGACAAGTCGGAAAGCGGCTTTTTCAGGTAATCGTCGTAGAGTTTGTTGATGACGGGGTTTTCGTGGGATTTGCGGATTTTCATGTCGCTGTCGACTTGATAGGTGGCGCGGATGCGCTCTTCGCGTACGGCGTTGGTGGTGTTGTAGGGTTGTCCGCCGCCGCCGATGCAACCGCCGGGACAAGTCATGACTTCGATGAACGCGTATGGCGAGGTGCCGTCTTTGACTTGGTCGGCAAGTGTTTTCGCTTTGGAAAGCGAATGCGCGACCGCGACTTTGACTTTTTGTCCGCCTAGGTCCACCTCGGCTTCTTTGATGCCCTCAAGACCGCGTACGGTTTCGAAGTCCAGCTTCTCAAGCGGTTTTTCGTTGACCACTTCGGAAACGGTGCGAAGCGCGGCTTCCATGACGCCGCCTGTTGCGCCGAAGATTGCGCCGGCGCCAGAGGTGATGCCGAAGGGGTCGTCGAATTCGACTTTGTCAAGTTGGTCGAAGTTGATGCCCATTTGGCGAACCATTTTGCCGAGTTCGCGTGTGGTCAATACGGCGTCCACATCTTGGTTTTTGCCGTCTACGGACATTTCTTCGCGGGCGGCTTCGTATTTTTTGGCCGTACAAGGCATAATCGAAACAACAAACAAATCTTTTGGGTCGATGTTTTGCTTTTTGGCGTAATAGGTTTTGGCAAGCGCGCCGAACATTTGCTGCGGCGATTTGCAAGAAGAGATGTTGTCGATCAAATCCGGATATTTTTGTTCGACAAGACTGATCCAGCCGGGGCAGCACGATGTCATCATCGGCAATTTGCCTCCGGTTTTGATGCGTTCGATCAATTCGTTGCCTTCTTCGATGATGGTCAAATCGGCCGTGAAATCGGTATCGAAGACACGGTCGAAGCCGAGTTGCTTCAAAGCGGCGACCATTTTCTCGGTCACGATGCTGCCGGGCTTTTGGCCCATCTCTTCGCCTAAGGAAACCCTGACCGCCGGAGCGACTTGGACGATGACGTGCTTCTTGTCGTCGTCAAGGGCGTTCCAAACGATGTCCGTTTCGTCTTTTTCGGTGATGGAAGCCACCGGGCAGACGCTTGAACATTGACCGCAGAACGTGCAGTCTTCATCGCTCAAATACTTTCCGTATTTGGGCGAGATGACCATCTCGTGGCTTCGGTTCATGCTCTCAAGAACGTTGATGCCCTGGACGTTTTTGCAGACGTCGACACAACGGCCGCATTTGATGCAGCGATTCGGGTTGCGGGTGATCGATGTGTTTGCGGTGTCGAGTTCTTGCATTTCAAGGACGGATTCGAAACGATTTTCGTCGATGCCTAGCGTGTTGGCGAGGGTTTGGAGTTCACAATTCATGTTCTTTTCGCATGCTGTACAGTTCGCGTCATGGTTGGCGAGCATCAATTCTGTGATGGTCTTTCTCGCGTTCAAGACGCGTGGAGAGTTGGTCTTGATTTCCATGCCTTCACGAACGGGCGTCGAACAAGCGGTAACGAGGCCTTTTTCGCCGGCGATTTCAACGGTGCAGATGCGGCAGTCGGATTTGATGTCCAAATCCGGATAATAGCAAAGCGTCGGAATTTTGATGTTTTTGGTTTTTGCGGCGTCAAGAATCGTAGTGCCTTCTTCAACCGTGACATCGGTATTGTTGATTTTTATGTTTACCATAATCACATTCTCCTTTTTAAAGTTCAGGATGCTCGATCAAATCGAGGTAGTCGTCGCGGAAATATTTCAATGTGGAAAGAATGGCCGTTGGAGCGGTTTGGCCTAAACCGCAAAGAGACGTTTGATGCATGACGCGCGCAAGCGACTCAATGTTGATCAAGTCTTTTTGTGTGGCTTTGCGGTTGATGAATTTTTCAACGAGTTTGACGAGTTGAAGATTTCCTTCGCGGCACGGCGTGCATTTTCCGCAGGATTCGTGCTCGAAGAATTCCGCCACACGGAGCAAGACGTCAAAGACATCGAAACGTTCGTCCATGACAATGATGGCGCCGGCGCCGGTTTTGGAGTCGAAATCCTCGAAACGGTCAAAGTCGATGGTCAAATCCAGCATGTATTCGGGGATGATCGGTCCACAAGCTCCGCCAAGCTGAACCATCTTGATTTTGCGGCCGTCTTTGGACCCTCCGCCGAGTTTTTCCACGACTTCCTTGATGGGGACGCCAAAAGGCACTTCGTAAACACCGGGGTTGTTGACGTTTCCAGAAAGGCTCACAAGTTTCGTTCCGGTTGACGACTCGGTGCCGATTTTCGCAAACTCATCGCCGCCCATTTCAAGGATGTGGGGAATGTTCGCAAAGGTTTCGACGTTGTTGATCAAAGTCGGTTTGTCGAACAAGCCCTTTTGAGTGGGGAAAGGCGGCTTGACACGGGTTCTTCCGGGCTTTCCTTCGATGGACTCGATCAAGGCAAATTCTTCGCCGCAAACGTAAGAACCCGCTCCGGAACGCAGTTCGATGTCGAAATCGAAGCCGCTATCCAAAATGTTTTTGCCCAGATACCCTTTTTTGCGGGCTTCCTCAAGGGTCCATTCCAAAATGCTATAGGCCTTGTCGTATTCGCCGCGGATATAAATATACCCTTTGGTGGCGCGAATCGCAAACGCCGTGATGACCATGCCTTCGATGAACTGATGGGGATCTTTTTCCATCAATTGGCGGTCTTTGAAGTTTCCGGGTTCGCCTTCGTCGGCGTTGCAAATAATATAGCGTGTGGTTTCTTCTTCCTTCGCGATGCCCATCATCTTCACATGAGCCGGGAAGGCTGCGCCGCCCCGACCGCGCAAACGCGCCGCTTCGATTTCTTCGATGATGTTGATGCGGTCTCTTTTCAGCGCTTCTTTGAGCGACTTGTAGCCGCCGCTTTCAAGATAATCGTCGATCGACAAGGGGTTGATGGCGTCGAAACGTTTGGATACGATTTTTTGTTCCATGATTAGTTGACCCCCCGATATTCAGAGATAATCGCTTTTACTTTGTTGGGATTCAAATTGGTGAACGTTTTGCCGTCAATGCGCATAGCGGGCGCACCGTCGCAATTGCCTAAGCAACTGGTGTACTCCAAGGTGAATTTTTCGTCTTTTGTCGTTTCGCCGATGCGGATGTTGAGAAGCTGTTCCAAGGTCTTGAGCACGTTTCCCCTGCCATTCACATAGCAGGGCACGTCTTTGCAGATTTGAATGATGTGTTTTCCTCTCGGTTCGGTCGAGAAGAACGTGTAAAAGGACACGACACTGCAAACCTTGCTTTCGGTCACACCTAAGTAATTTGAGATTTGTGCGATCTCTTCTTCGGTGATGAAGCGTTTTGTTTTTTTGTTTTGATACTCCAAGAGAATTTCAATGAGGCTGTCTTCGTGCTGTGGGTATTTCTTGAGAATTTCTTCCAGCATTTCTGTTCCTCCTTCAAGAGAATTCGGCGGTCACAAAAAGGACGGATTGGATTGATCCGGCCAACTTAAACGGTGTAACCGCTTACACTGTCTAAATTTTAATATATAAAGCCATCCAAATTTATTATAGAGTTGTATTACACCCTTGTCAACACATTACGGAAATTCATCCTTTTGCATATTAAAAACATTATAATTAATTTCGTGAAAACTTAATCGCAAGGAGTGAAAAGTGGCTCTTCCAACAAAAAAGCGCCCTTGCGGACGCTTGGCAACTCAATGCAGTATGGTCTTCATCAGCTCTTGTGCGGCTTTTTCACCACGCAAGTATTTGACAATCTCGTAAACAAACTCATAAACGGCGCCGGCGCCGCGGGCGGTGACGATGTTTTCGTGCGTCATGGCTTTGAGGTTCGGCCGATACTCGCCTTTCGGGGCGTCTTTTTCGCTTCCTGTGAAAGCGGTGAAGGGCTTGTCATCAAGAAGGCCCGCCTGGCCCAAGAAGCGTGGGCCCGCGCAAATCGCAGCCACAAGTTTGCCTTGTTCATGAAACCGTTTCACAAGCTTTTTGATGTCTTTGTCCTTGTCCACGGTTTTGGCCACGTACGGTCCGCCGGGAACGACGATGAAGCGATAATCGTCCAAAGAAACATTTTTGGCGTAATGATCCGCCTTCACTTCCAATCCGAATGCGGTTTTGACAACCAGCGAATCATTATAGGTCGCCGCCTCCATCTCAAGGCCCGCTCTTTTGAGCAGCGCTCTAGTGGCAACCGACTCGACGTCTTCCATTTGATTCGAGAAGAGTATGAGTCCTTTCATAAAAACCCTCCTTTAACGTTCTACCAATTATTATATCATGACGCAAAAACCGGGCACAACGTTTTGAAACAAAAAGCATCGCACTATTTTGCGATGCTTTGTGGAATCATTCGATGTAATCGGGCAGTTCAACGACGGTTTCGCCAATATCGGTATAGGATAGAATCGTCGTCGAGGTCTGTTCTTCGGTTTCCATTTCCAAAGTGATTGTCAACCCGTTATCCAACAGTTCAACGTGATAGACCGTGATTTCCGAAGTGTCGCCTTCGCCGAAGACGTCTTCATAATGTTCGGATTTCAACGTGTAGATATTGTCGTCTTTGGTGAACCATTCCGCCTCGAGATTGTCGGTTTCCAAATCCTCATCGGCGGGAACATAATTCGGGTCTTCTTCCTTGACCCATTCGCCGTCTTGTTCTTCAATGATATAGCGTGTGTCTTCTTCAATGATGGCGTAATAATCGGGGCCGAATCCGCTGGAATATTCCTTGTTTCCGTCAATTTTGGAAGTCATTTCAAACGTGCCCATCGGTGTGTCCATCTCCATGGCAACGGTGAAGCTTTCCGCGCCATCGACCTCGTCGAACGCCTCCTGAAGCTCGCTTACATCTTCTCCGTTTTCGGCGCAAGCGGCAAGCGTGAACGCCAGTAAAACCGTTATCGCGAACGTGGTGAGTTTTTTCATTGATCTCATTCCTCTCTTCTAAAACATATGCAGAACTTATGATACCATCATTGTAACAAACCCAACGCCACATGCCAAATCTTTCCACTCAAACTTCCTCCGCCTTCATTGCAACTTCGTCGCTTTGTTGAATGATGAAACCGCTGCTTCAACTCTGAAAAAAAGAACGCAACGTTGGTTGCGTTCTTTACGTGTCAGTCTCTGGCGTCTCCGTACCACAATTCGTAAGTTTCGAAATGGTCGGGGGTGTAATAGACGATTCTTTCCTCGGGAGAGAATACGAAACGGTCGTTTCCGCGTGAATGTCCGGCGCCGCCGATGTTGGTGTCGGCGATGTAAAACATCGTGAAATGGGGCAACTGGCCGGCGTGGTTGGAAAAATGCCAATAGCCGTAGTAAGCGTCTTCGCCGTATTCGCGGCGCAATTCGGGAAGGTCGTTGAACAAGTCGAAGTCGTCATAAAGGTCCGGCAGTTCGCCGTAAGTGTCTCTGTAAAGGTTGGTGTCGTTTTCGTAACGGATGTAGTAATTCGGCGGGAGTTTGCCGAAGGTGCGGATGTATAAAGCGACGTCGCGACGATTGGTGTAGTGCTCGTCGGGGTCAAGCGGCGGATGTTCGGGGGTGCCGAAAAGTTGTTCGAACGAATCGTAGAGATCGTCGGTGTAAAAGATCAAGCCGTCGTCGGAATAAACAAGGCGTTCGTCGGGACGGCCGCCACCTTCGAAATTCAAGTCTGCCGTGAAATAGGTCCTCTCTTCGCCGTTAGGCAATGCGTCGTGGCCATCAGGGTCGAATTCGTCTCCGCCGATACTCTTCTCGTCGGTAACGTCCCAAAGATTCTCCTCTTCAGGGTCGTAGCCCAAATCGATGGCTTCCGCTTCGGTGATGAAGTTGTCGGGAAGCTCGCCGTAGGCGTCGACATAAAGCGCGACATCTTCTGGCGTGGTGTACGATCCGTCGACATCGATCGGCGTGCGCGGAGCCGGTTCGAACTCTTCTTCGTCGTCGTCAAGGTTGCTGCTGACGACAACATTGATCAATGTGCCTTTTTCCACCATGTCTCCGGTGGTGTGGTCGCGGTATTCTACAAACTGGTTGGGCGAGGGGTAACGGATGTCTTCGTTGACCCAAATATAAACTTCAAGACCTCTATCTTCAAGTTCGTCGTGGATTTCAAAGCGGTCCATGCCGAAGAGTTCGGGCAGTTCGACTTTTTCAGGGCCGCAAGCCATTAGTGTAAACGCGGATAGTATGAGCGTCATAAACAAAAGTAGTTTTTTCATGATAAAACCTCCATTTCATGGTAACGGTATATTATAACACAAACATTCGATTTATAAAGAACGAAAACGCATTTTTGAACGCCTTTTGCCAAAGCAAGAAAAAAAGGAGCGCCGGAGCGCTCCTTCGGGTTATTTTTCGTCTTCAAGTTTCGCTTCTTCGACAATTTTTTCCACAAGGTTGGCGGGAACTTCCTGATAACGTGCGAACTCTCGGGTGAAGAAGCCGCTTCCCTGCGTCATCGCTTTCAAGTCGATGGCGTATTTGGTGATTTCCGCTTCGGGAACTTCCGCGGAAATCTTCTGCTTTCCACCGTCTAGGGGGTCCATGCCTAAGACGTTGCCGCGGCGCTTGTTGATGTCGCCGAGGATGTCGCCGACATAGTCGTCTTTGACCAATACTTCCACTTTCATGATGGGCTCCAAAATGGTCGGTTGGGCGTTTTTGCAGGCGTTTTTAAACGCTAGCGTAGCCGCTAACTTGAAGGAAATCTCGTTGGAGTCGACCGGATGGTAGGACCCGTCGAACAAGGGGGCTTTGATGCCGATGACCGGGTAACCGGCCAAGGGGCCTTTTTCCATGGTTTCGATGAGACCTTTCTCGACGGCGGGGAAGAATTTTTTGGGCACGCTGCCGCCGTGGATGACTTCTTCAAACTCAAAATCGGTTTCGTTGGGGTCGACCGGTTCAAAGCGCATGTTGACGACGCCGAACTGACCGGAACCGCCGGATTGTTTTTTGTGACGGCCTTCCGCTTCAACTTTCTTTTTGATGGTCTCGCGGTAGGAGATTTTTTGGTCGAGGATGTCGACGTCCACTTTGAACATGTTGCGCATCTTATCAAGCAAAAACTCTATGTGGGTCATGCCTTGTCCGCCAATAAGAAGTTGGGCGGTTTCGGCGTTTCGTTCGACTTTGAAGGACGGGTCTTCAACATTCAAACGCTGCAAAACGGGGGAAATCTTGTCTTCGTCCTGTTTTTTCTTCGGTTTTATGGCGACATAAATGGTGGGTGTGGGCATCTCGGGGCCTTCATAAAGTATGGGGCTTTTCGGATCGGCGATGGTGCAGCCCGTCGAAATGTGTTCGTTTTTGATGATGGCGCCGATGTCGCCGGCTTTGATTTCGTCAATGTCAAGTTGTTCTTTTCCCCGCAAAGAGGAAATGCTGCCGACTTTTGTCTTTTTCTTGGTGTTGGCGACCACAACCTCCTGGTTGGATTTCAAAGTACCGGAAAACACTTTGACGAAATTGACGGAGCCGATGAAAGGGTCGACGGTCGTTTTGAACACATAACCCGAGAACGGTTCGTCTTCGTCGGTCTTGCGTTCGATTTCTTCGCCGCTTTCGGGGTCTTTGCCGCTCATTGGCTTCAATTCGTTTGGCGCGGGCATGAATTTGGCGACCATTTCCAAAATCGTGCGGACGCCGATGTCTTTGTCGGCCGAACCGACAACAATCGGCTTGAGTTCGCCGGAGATGACGCCTTCTTTCAAGCCCTTGTAAATTTCTTCTTGCGTCAGTTCTTCGCCTTCAAAGTGCTTTTCAAGCAGTTCTTCGGATGTTTCGGCAACGGATTCGACGATTTGTTCGCGAAGCCCTTCGATTTCGTCTTTCATATCGTCGGGGATGTCGCCTTCGACGGTTTCGTTTCCGTCAAACACCCGAGATTTCATGTCGACGAGGTCCACATACCCTTTGAAGTTTTCTGAGGACCCGATGGGCCAAAGGAAAGGCACGGCTTGATATCCAATGATTTCTCGAAGTTTGTTGACGAGATCTTGGAATTTGACGTTTTCCTTATCCATCTTATTGATGAAAATCGCGGTCGGAATATTGTTCTCGCCAAGATCGGCAAGCACTTGCTCGCTGACCAAGTCCAATCCTTGCGTACCGTCAATGACACAAATGGCGCCCTTGACGACTTTCATGGCTTGTTGGGTTTCGCTGACGAACTCGCGATTTCCGGGCGTATCGAGGAAGTTGAACTTATACCCGTCGTATTCAACGGGGATAAGGCTCATCGAAAGGGAGGAGAGGCGATTTTTCTCTTCCGTGAGGTAATCCGAGGGGGTGTTTTTTTCTTCTACGGTTCCTTTTTTCGGTTTCGCACCGGTCACGTGCAAAACCGATTCCATAAAAGATGTTTTTCCGGCTCCGGGATGACCCACCACCGCTATGGTACGAATCTTGTCGATGTCGTATACTTTCATATCGTGCATACCTCCAGAGTTTGATTGATTTTGTACGATTTCTTTTTTATTATACCAAAAAGTCCTACCTTTTAACAACGCTTTCATAAAAGACCTTGAGATTTTTCCGCATTTTGCCGTCTTCGTACGGAAGTCAAAATATGCGTGGCGCCACATGCAAAAGATTCCTATTCATTTGAACCGGGATGCGTTATACTGAATACGAATGAAAAAAACATACCCGAGAGGACATTTCTATGAAAAAACTGCTTATCACGATGACAATTCTTCTTCTTTTCATAGCCGCCAACGCCTGTGAGTGGTCGGATGAATCGAAGGTTTTACCTGAAAACGGGCATGAAGACCAAAGCAAAAGCGACGATACGAACGACAAAAATCCAAGCGACCATGACGCGGACAATCATGACCCAGACGATCAAGACGGCCCTACCAACGGTGATGCTCCCGTAGACGACGAGGGCGTTGGGGAAAAGGTGGGGTATTTCGATTTTTACTATGTGAACGATTTGCATGGCGCCATCCTGGAAGACGGCGATAGAATGGGCATGGCCAAAATCGGGAACTTGTTGCTTGAAAAGCAAAACGCTAACCCCGACCATACCGTGATACTGGCCGGAGGCGACATGGTCCATGGCGGAATGTTGGCCGGCGAAACGTTTGGCGGCGCCGTTGTCGAACTGATGAACATGACGAAGTTTGACGCGCTCGTGGCCGGAAACCACGAATTTGACTGGGGGCTTCCAATGGTGACGCGCTACTTTTTGGAAGAGAACGAACACTATATGGCGGATTTTCCTTTGCTTGGAGCAAACATTCACTATAAAGGCACAGATCAAATTGCAGAAGGCATCGACCCTTACACCATCATTGGGCGCGGAAACCGTTCCATAGGCGTCATCGGAACCATGGGCGAAGGTTTGGAAAGTTCAATACTTGCGACGTTTGTGGAAGACTATGAATTCAAATCGCAAGCGGCGATTGTCGAAGAGTACGCCACATATCTCCGCGAAGACCACGAAGTGGATATGGTCGTGCTTCTGACACACGGGGGCGGTTGGCGAATCGAAGCGATGGACGACCCCTCGCTCATCGACATCGTTTTCGACGGGCATACCCATAGCCCCCTTATAACCGATGCCGCCGGTGTGCCGCGCATGGTTTCTGGTGCTTATGGTTCGCATATCGGCCATGTGCGTTATGATTTCGACGAAGCTTCGACCATCTCAATGCAGAACTTAAATCAGGAAAACGAAAGTCTACTTAAGACGCCTCATCCCGAAATCCAGTCAAAAATCGATGCGCATTTGACCGAATACAGTCATCTCTTTGAAACCATCCTGACTAGCGATGGCGCGTACGGACGTTTTGACCTCACTCTTTGGATTGCACGGTTGATGGAATCCGCAAGCGAAGCGGACATTGCGTTTCATAACTCAGGCGGTACAAGAAGCGACATCGATAAAGCTCAAAGCATCAGCGTTTCCACCATGTACGACGTTTTCCCGTTTGACAACGCCTTGGTGACATTCGACATTTTAGGCAAGCACATCGACATAAACGCTACAGCGTCAAGGTCGCTTTTTGATATTGAAGCGGATAAAACATATCGTGTCGCGGTGCATACCTACACTTTCTACCATCCGAACAACGATTTTTCTCAAGCGGAAAACATCCATGTTCAAAGCGGTGTGCTGATTAGAAACTTGATGATTGAAGAAATGCGCCTGCAAAGCGAAATATATGCCGCCTTCTGCGTCCATAACCCACCCCTAATCTCCCCTCAACACATAGAAGACCGCGAAATAGAAATTCAACCGTAAAAACCTACGACATTGCGGAAATCAAAAGCGAATTAAGAACGATTAGACTCACGAACAGATTTATCAAGGTCTGTTTGCACAGCCTTCCATACGTCCTCATAATCGCTTTTCAAGATATGGAGGGCAAAAGAAGTTTCAAGCCTATGAAGAAGCTTTTTTTCAAGAACCTGACGGTCGGAAAAGAAACGCAGAACGCCTTCTTCTCCGGTATAACCCATTTCTGGCGCGAAGCGCTCGCTTGAGATATAATCGACAACAACGTCAAACCAATCGGGGTACACACCGGGTTTTTTACTAATTCGCTCTTTGGCGACGCGGCGCATGCCTTCTTCGACATCATGATGCGCAATATAAAGTATTTTTGGATTCAGTGTTCTTACACAATCCAACAATTTCTTCAAATGAGTAAGCAAGCGGTCGTCTTGAAACCCGTATTTCAACACCAATTCGTTGACATGATTTTGCAAGAGGACGCACTCAAAAATATAAATCGTATCAGAATCGTGATGATTGCCAAAATGTTTCCAGCGCGAATAAAACGCGTTGGAAAACGTCTCGTAATCTTCGGTCCGAAAAATTTCAAACCGCGCAAAATCCTTGTAGAAATCGGGGTATTCTTTCAACGCTCGTATTTTTGCATACGCTACATAATAACGGTCGTGTTCTTTCTTGGTATGCGAGCGTATCATTGCAGACAATTTTGGGTATTTCCTCAGCATGTCCCGGTAAGATTTCTCATCCAATATCGCAATCCAAGCCAAATCGATGGGATGCAGATCGCCTTCGCTGTATCGTTTTACACGGAATCCTCGGTTTTCGTAATACTTTTGAAGCCGCTTGGAAAAGGTGGTTTTTCCGCTTCCGGGCAAGCCTTCGATAAACAAACACCGATGCATAAGCACCACTCCTCATTTAACGCACAAAAAAATCATACCACAAAATCTTGCAATCGCAAAACATCTCAAACACAATGTTTTCTCTTTCGCTTCGCCTTATGAACAATGTATAATTATGAGCAAGGGGCGTGTAAACGTGAAAACGATAAAAAAAATAGTGTTTTTGTTTTTGGTAATGAGTCTCTTTCCTTTGGCGGTCGGATTCGTCTCGAACCGGCTCGCTCCCGTTCTTCACTCGCGGGCGCAACAGTTTTTTGGCGAAGACTGGCAGGTTTCTTTGGAGTTTTGGAAAAGCGGGCAAAACTTGGTTGTTTTCTTGACAATCGCTATTATCGTGTCGCTCGTCGTCATCGTTCACAAAAAAGGGTTCTTGCAACGTTCGCGTTTTCGAGCGCCCAAACCCAAAGAGATTTTCTTGGCTCTCACAATCGGCGTTGCTTCGGCCTTGTTGCTGAGTGGAGTCGGCCGATTTGCGCTTCGTGCATTTCCCGAATACGCAGATTTCTTTCAATCGCGCTTCGAACACATCGCAGAACACAGGTCGCTTCCATTGATTGTCGCTTTGGTGGTTGTCGCGCCATTTTTTGAGGAGATCTTGTTCCGCGGCGTTTTGTTTCGGTTGTTTGAAAAAGAGAAAATTTCCTTAGGAATCGCGTTGGTTTTTACGTCATTTTTGTTCGCGCTTTACCACGCCGACTTTTTCGAAGGCGCCTACGCTTTTGCGTTAGGCCTTATCATCGGCCTCGCCTATATATTCTCGAAGTCTTTGTGGGTTGCCATGCTTCTGCACTACGCGCACAACATCGCCGCGCCTTTTATATCGATCGATTTCGATTTCGTTCCTTTTGAACTTTACACCGCGGCGGGAGGTTTGTTGATTATAATCGCCTTATCAGCTTTGTACAGGCAAAACAAATCCATGCATATTAGCCCATGAAAAAAGCCCGTGCCGAGCACGGGCTTTTTGATTGGAATGTTGATTAGTCGCGAACCATTTCTTCGATGCTGTCAATTTCTACATAAGTGGGTACAACAAGGCCGATGCGTGCGCCTTCGAAGTTGTAGCCGAGGTCGACGATGTCGTCGCCGTATTCATCCATATAGCTTTCATGGGTGACAGGCAGCCAACCGTCGAGGAAGAAGTCCGCATCGCCGGCCGCAAGAGAAGCAAAGACAACGCCGGGTTCACCTTCGGTTGAAGTGACATCGTAGTTCAATTCATCGATTAAGATGGCTTCGGCCAAATAGTTCATGGCGATGCCTTCGGCCCAGTTGACATAATCAAGGTTCACTTCGGCGCCTTCGCCGTCGTGATCCTCAGGCAACCAAGCGGTCCATACATCTTCGTTGTCGTCCATCCACATTCTAGCGATGTCAACGATGTCTTCATCGTCGCGATGATCTTCAATCATACCCATGAGGTCGCCGAGTTCCTCGCTGTCAAGGTAGAAATTCTCAAAGAATTCGACCAATTCAGGAAAGTCGTCGTTTACGCCATCACGCGCAATGGTGTGGATGTTTTCCACGTCGCCAAAGATGCCTTTAGGATCTTCTAGGAATTTGAGATCGTGGTCGGCAAACTTATAATGAGGTTCCCAACCGGTTACGACGATCCATTCGTCGTTGGCGATGGCTTGTGAAAGTTCCGCCGCCATAACGGGGTCGCTTGTGTCAACAAGCGTAAAGTCTAGTCCGTATTCTTCAATGGCAGTCTCGGTCGCGGACATGATGCCGGCGCCCGGTTCGATGCCTACGATTTCGTTATCTTCAAACCAATCTTCGTCTTCTTCTTGTTCGCAGGCAGCGATGGTGAAGACGAGTGCAAACATTAGTGCAAAAGCTAATAGTTTCTTCATGATGATTCTTTCCTCCTATAATAGTTTTAGATTTATTTCAATCGGTGCAAAAGCACCGGTTGAATCCTTATGAACTTTCTTCTTTCTTCCCTTTGCCGTTGGTTTCGCTGAGCGACTGGGTGATGCGGTCAATAAGCATGGCCAAGATGACTACGGCCAATCCGGCTTCAAACCCGGGGCCGATGTCGACACGCGAGAGAGCGGAGCGAACGTCGCTACCAAGTCCTCCAGCGCCAATCATCGAAGCGATGACAACCATGGACAAGGCCAGCATGACCGTTTGGTTGATGCCGGCGAAAATCGTCGGCAAGGCAATGGGAAGCTGAATCTTTAAGAGAAGCTGTTTTCCGGTCGAACCAAGGGAACGAGCGGCTTCCATCACGTCGGATGGAACTTGACGGATGCCGAGGTTGGTCAGTCTGACCACCGGTGGCATCGCGAAGACAATGGTCGCAATAGAACCTGCAACCGTCCCCCGCGAGAAGAGAATGATGGCGGGGATCAAGTAGACAAAGGCCGGCATTGTCTGCATGAAGTCCAAAATCGGACGGACGATGTTGTCGCCAAAACGCTGTTTTTTCGCGGCGAGAATGCCAATCGGAATGCCAATGATAAGAGCGATCAGCGAGGCGACCAATACCAAGGAAAGCGTTTGGACGGCGCTGTCCCAAAGGTCCATCGAGTAGATGAGCATCAAACCGACCAACGCCCCAACGCCTAGCCATTTGTTGCCGAGTACCCACGCAAGGATGGTCACAATTGCGATCAGCACTAACGCAGGCAACAAGAACAAGACCCATTCAAGCGCTCCGACGCTCGACTCAATGATCACATTGATGATTTCAAACAGCCAGCCGAAGTACCGTTCGAGAAAATCAACGATCCCCTCGAAGAAATCTCCGACCGGTATTTGTGGTATAACCATAACGTTACGCATCATTGTTGTCACCTTCCCTGCTTATGCCTGAAATGACCGAAACACGAACAATCAGGCCGAGAAGTTTGTTGTTGTCGTCGACGACGGCGATGGGGTATTTCGTCGTACCGGCCGTCGGCAACAAGTCCACAATTGTGGTGTCGGGCGATGTGGTGTCGTAATCTTTGCGGAGTATGCTTTTCAAGGATTTTTCGCCTTTGTCCGAAAGTTTCTTAACGTCCTCAATATCGACGACGCCTTGCACTTGACGTTTGCCATCGACAACGTAGATGCTGGATATTTCTTCGTTTTTCATTTTTCTAAGCGCCGCGCTGGGCCCTTCTTTCGGGTCCACAACGGCCAAAGGTTTTTTCATGATGGCGTCCGCCGTCAAGACTTTGGAACGGTCGACGTTTTCTACGAAATTGCGCACGTATTCGTTGGCGGGATGCGTCAATATCTCTTCGGGCGTACCGATTTGCACGATACGGCCTTCATACATTACGGCGATGCGATCGCCGAGTTTTAACGCCTCGTCGAGGTCGTGGGTAATGAACACGATCGTTTTTTGGACCTTTTCTTGAAGCGCGAGCAGTTCGTCTTGCATGTTCTTTTTGATCAATGGATCGAGCGCGCTGAACGCTTCGTCCATCAACAGAATGTCCGGGTCCAAAACCAACGCACGGGCCAAGCCGACGCGTTGCTGCATGCCGCCGGAAAGTTCCGCCGGGGTCATCTCCTCATACCCTTTCAAGCCGACAAGTTCCAACGCTTCATAGGCCTTTTCTTTGCGTTCTTGTTCGGGAACGCCTTGAATCTCAAGGCCGTAATCGACGTTTTTGCGCACGGTTCGATGGGGAAAGAGTCCAAAGTTTTGGAACACCATGCCCATTTTTTTCCGGCGGACAAAACGCAATTCTTCGGTGGAGAGTTCGACGATGTTTTTGTCGTCAAGCAAAACTTCGCCGTGCGTGGGATCTTGCAAACGGTTCAAACAACGAATCAACGTGGACTTCCCGCTGCCCGAGAGCCCCATTACGACGAACGTCTCGCCTTCTTTGACTTTGAAGCTGGCGTCGTCGACGCCTACGGTATTGCCGGTTTCTTTTAAAATATCGTCTTTTGTTTTTCCCTCTTTGCTCATTTCAAGAGCGGTTTTTGGAGAGGGTCCGAAAATTTTATATAGATTTCGAACTTCCAGTGTGCTCATAATGTTTCCTCCTAATGATGTTTGCTGTCTGATACAAGTTACGTGCGTTCACTGGGTAAACGCACGAACAACTTTGGGTGCAACATAACGGCTTTTTATTGGAAAGGCTTCATTAAGCCGAAAAACCATAATACAACTCTAATGTTAACATAGGGTTGTCAGTATGTAAAGTTTTACGCTTTTCTTGCTTGATTCTCTTTAAACCGCCATATCATGCCGTTTATGGAGTTGTTCACACTGTTCGTGGCGAATGAAAGCCTTTCCTTTTTTGTTTGAAAAGAAAAAAAGCCCCTTGAGAGGGCTTTAACGTTTCATTCGGCATCATCATCGAATAAGATGTCGTAAGTATGCTCGAGCAGATTCACTAACAAAATTCGGTTCACCAATGCCTTTTTTCCCCCATAGTACTTGGCGAATTCGGTCACCATCAAATTGGCAACCACCGCGGGGGTGAACGTCGGGCAACGTAGGTCCTCTTCGACGCTTCTTGTCGAAGAATCATACAGTTTGTTGACAATGCCCTTTCCGGGCAAAACAATTCCCACTTGGCCGTACCACCCGCCAATTGCACCGTGCAAAAGAGGCTTTTTGTACGTTTCGGCGAGTTTTTCCAAATACTTTTTTGTCTCGGCGTTGCCTGCGGCGTCAACGATCATATCGACACCCTTTAACGTTTCATCGTCCAAATCCTCAACGCTGAAGGGACAACTCATGAGATGGGTGTCCGGGGAAACGGCGTCGAGCGCTTCCACAACGACGTCGGATTTGAACCGTCCGAGATTTTCATGGCTTGAAAACAGTTGCCGATTCAAATTACGCTTTTCAAAACGGTCGTTGTCCACCACAACGATGCTTTTAACACCCATTCGCACAAAGCCGTTCGCAAGATATCCGCCCAGCCCGCCGGCTCCGACAATCAAAACCTGTGCGTTGCGAATTCGGTTCAATTCTTTTTGGGTGAAGATGCCCAAATTGCATCGGAACTGTTCCATATTATCCTCCCGCCGCCGGCGGCAAAATGTGATAGGTGCTATTGTCTTGGACGGCTACGTCCATCAGTGGCGTACCCGGCGGATATTTGTGGTCGCAAAAAACTGTGAGCGCCTTTTTCCTAGAGATGCCCAGTTCTTCTACCAAATCGCCGATGGTCATGCCCTTGCGATAGGATACCGTCGTGGTGCGTCCGTGATCTTTTCGCAGATACGAATACAGTTTGACCGTAATCATGATGCTCACCTCGTGAAGAACACCGCGCTAGCGATGCTTATCTATAATGGTTTGTGAAACTTTCAAGAATGTTCCTTGTCGTGGCGCCAAATGCGTTCGACAAGCTGCGACTTGGTCAATCCGGAATAACCGGTCATGCCGCGGGATTTGCACATTGCTTTCAGTTCGTCGTTCGTCTTTTTCATAAGAGCTTCTTTGTTGTTGTTCGTTTTCGCTTGTTTGGGATTTTCTTCATCCTTCGCTTCGGTTTTCGGTTCGGCTTCTGGCGCGGGCGCGGCGGCTTTTTTCTTCTTATGTTCCCGGGCCACTTTGTGAATGCCAAACGCTAAAAAGATGATGCCGTATACGCCCAATAGTCCAATCACAATATAGCGCAAAGCCTCTTCGAAATCAAAAGCGCCAAAGACCAAGAAGGCCCCCAAAGTCACATAGACCAACTGCATCAAGAAACGCTCAACCTTGACAAGCTTTCTAAGCGCTTGAGCGATCAAAAGCCTTGTGGCGCCTTGAAGGTAAATCACAAGACCCAAAACGATGGCGATGGTAAAAAATTCGACGAAAGCCAGCAAAACGGCAAGCAAGATGACCAAAACGAACTCTACCGACAAGATATAGCGGGCTTGTTTGGCTTTGTGGTGTTTGAACTCCTTATGAAACCGCACAACGGAGAAAAGCGCGACCAAACCTCCCGCAAGATAAAGGATACCCTCATCGAGCAATGGCTGATGGAATAAGGCCGTAATGCTCAAAGCCAAGAGCAAAACGCCTAAAACGATGTTTACAACTGGATGTTTTGTTACAATTCTTTTCAAAGTCCCCACTCCCTCTTTTTTGTATTCTATTATAATAATAGCATATTTGTCTTCGGTTGCCTACTTTTAGGCTTTATTTCACACCGCTTATCGCCCGACCTTTTCACGTGGATTCTCTTGTCGATACCGCCATTACATGTTATATTAAATACTGTGTGAAAGAAAACGCTTGCAAAACATTCCCTCGTTTTTGGGGGCACAAATTTGAAGAGAAAGGAGTAAAGATTCACTATGCTTACTGAGTATGGTGGCATCTTGAACGAAAACATGGAAACTTCGAAAAAGCACATGGATTTAGAGGCTCAATACGGAGCCAGAAACTATGCACCGATTCCCGTTGTCATCTCCAAGGCAAAAGGCATTTGGGTATGGGACCCCGAAGGCAAAAAGTACATGGACTGCCTAGCGGCGTATTCCGCGGTCAACCAAGGGCATTTGCATCCGAAAATCATCAAAGCCATGAAACAGCAAAGCAAAAAACTGACGCTGACCTCGCGCGCCTTTTACAACGACCGCTTGGGGCGGTATTTGAAAAAGCTCTGCGAAGTCACCGGCTTTGAAGTCGCACTTCCGATGAACACCGGCGCCGAAGCCGTCGAAACCGGCATCAAAATCGCCAGACGCTGGGGATACCGTGTCAAAAAAGTGGAGCAGGACAAAGCCGAAATCATCACCGCCCACAACAACTTCCACGGCCGCACCACCACCATCACCGGCTTTTCCACCGACGAAAACGCCCGCGCCGACTACGGCGCTTTCACCCCGGGGTTCAAACACATTCCCTTCGACGATACGAAGGCCCTTGAAGAAGCCATTACAAAAAACACCGTCGCGTTTTTGGTCGAACCCATCCAAGGCGAAGCCGGCGTCATCATCCCAAGCGAAGGCTATCTGAAAAAGGTTCGGGAAATCTGTTCGAAACACAACGTCTTGCTGATCACCGACGAAATCCAAACCGGATTCTGCCGGACCGGGAAGATGTTTTGCTTCGAACACGACAACATCAAACCCGACATCCTTTTGCTAGGAAAAGCCCTCGGTGGAGGCGTCTTCCCCGTATCGGCCGCGGTGACCCGCAAAGACATCATGGACGTCATCACCCCAGGTTCGCACGGCAGCACATTCGGAGGCAACCCTCTTGGCTGCGCCATCGCGGAAGCTTCCTTGGACGTGCACATCGAAGAAAACCTGGCCGAACGCTCCGCGGAACTCGGCGAATATTTCCTGAAGAAAATCAAGGAAATCGACTCCAAGCATTTTAAAGAAGTGCGCGGAAAAGGCCTCTTCATCGCCATCGAGCTCAAAAAAAGCGCCGGAAAAGCGCGCAAATACACCGAAGCGTTGAAAGAAAAAGGCCTGCTCGCCAAAGAAACGCACGATTACACCATCCGCCTCGCGCCGCCGCTTGTCATCAAAAAAGAAGAAATAGACATGGCGCTTGACATGCTCCGCGACGTATTCAGCGAATAAGCCGTTTAAAAGAGGTTTTCCAACCCGGAAAACCTCTTTTTTTATGCGCGCAACGCTTCAAAATACGTGTCCATTCGGCGAAGTCCCTCAAGAAGTTGCTCTTTTGAACAAGCGACGTTCAAGCGGATGAACCCGTCGCATTGCGGTTTGTACTTCTTGCCCTCGCCCACGACAACGCCTTGCGCCATCAAACCCTGGTATATCTGTTCGCCGGAAACGCCGAACGCCCGCAAATCGATCCAAAGAAGGTAGGTCCCCTCTAAAGTCGTGACGCGCGCTTCGGGAATGTTTTCGGCCATGAACGATTTGACGAGTTCGTAGTTCGACTGAATGTGCGCATTTTGTGCATCGACCCAGTCGTCGCACTTTTCATACGCGCTTTTGCAAGCCAAAAGCGCCAAAACGTTCGGGGTGCCAAGAAAGTTTTTGCGCATGGTCTTTTTCAAGGCGCGCCGCAGTTTCGGGTCAAAGACGAAGACATTTGCGGTGTGCAACCCCGCAATGTTGAACGTTTTGCTCGGGGCGTTGACGACAAGGATTTTCTCATACTCCTCGAAAAACGCGCCCGTCGAAACGAACGTGTGGCCGGGCATGATCAAATCGGCATGAATCTCGTCGCTGACCAAGTATACGTCGTAACGCTTGCAAAGCTCTACGAGCTTTCTTAGTTCCTCTTCTTTCCAAACTCTTCCGACGGGGTTGTGGGGACTGCAAAGGAAAAGCATCTTCACGCCATCTTGGAAACACTTCTCAAGATGCGCAAAGTCCATTGTGTATCCCCCTTCGTCAAGTAGAGGGTTTTCCACCAGTTCCCGACCGCTTTGGTTGACGACGTCGAAAAACACGTTGTAAACCGGTGTTTGAATGGCGATTTTGTCTTTTTGTGTAGTGAACGCCTGAATCATCATGCTCATCGACGTCAACACTTTCGGAGCGGGAAGTATCCAGTGCTTTTCCACCGACAGGCCATGCCGCCTATCCATCCAGCTTTTTACGGCGTCGAAGTATTCGTCGTCGGCGTAGGTGTAGCCGAACGCACCGTGCTTAACGCGTCTTTGAAGCGCCTCTTTGATTTCGGGGGCGGTCTCATAATCGGAATCGGCCACCGAAAACACGAGATAGTCTTCGCGTCCGACTTGATCCTTGGGCCTTTCCCATTTCGCCGAAGCGGTGTTTTTGCGGTTTAAGGTTTTGAACTCGTACATCGTCTCATCCTTTCATCTACTTACGTTCAAGTCCATTATAGTGGGTGTGCCGCAAGAACGCAACGCCTCATAAAAAGACGCTCTTGCGAGCGCCTTGATGCGTATCTATTCTACGAGTTCGAATTGGTCTTCGTGTCCGATGACAAGTTGCGGCCCGTTGTACCATCCCACGGTCATGCCCGTAACGTTGATGACGTCGCCTTCTTCAAGCGCGGAAAGCGCCGCAAACAAATCGTCGTGATCGGCAAGACGGCCGTCATAACGGAAGATGATCTCCTTCTCGTCGGCGCGGCGAAGGCCGATGTTGTAAGAGGATGTCGAACTCGTCAATTCCGGCAGGGTAACGACCGTCATGTCGGAAAGTTCGACTCTTCTTCCCTGATAAGGTAGCATCGCCTCAGAACTCTCAATGTCGACGGCGTTTAGATCCGCCATTACCGGAAGCGTTACGCCGCTTTCAAGGATGGCGGTCGAACTGATGTATCCGATTTGCACCAAACCGCTGAACGTATCTCGTTCGCCAATTACTCGAATGCGGTCGCCTATTTGAGCGGTTCCAATCAAGACCGCATCAAAATCGTATACGGCGATTCCCCCCGAATCGTCTTCGATGAAAAGCGAACGGTGGCTGACAATGTTCGATACAATGCCCACAACACCAACAGGCTCACGATGGGCGACACCGTACACGGCCGCGATGTTTTCCACCATCATGTCCTCACCGGGTTCACGCAAAACTTTGACGTCAAAAGGCCGGGTCATGGACTCTTTGTTTTTCGTTATCGTCGCAGTCAACGTCACCCAAACGTCTTCCCCGTCAAAATCCGGACGCGTCACCGAAAGACGGGTTTGCCCATCGGAAATTTCATCGGTCACGGCGATATGATCCGGATTGTCCGAGACCCATGTGATGATTGTCGAATGTCTGCCCTCGGCGGGCACCCAAAAATCTCCCGTCACTTCCGTCGTGGTCAGAAGCAACGCATCGCGGGCCTTTTGAACATCGGCTCTGTCCTCGGCCCCTGTTCCGCAAGCGCATAGAAACAACACACCAAACACTACCAAAAACAAGGCAAAATACTTTTTCAATCGCCTCACACCTCCACATTTCACAGGGCCCTTCCATAGCCTTTAGCGCCTGTGATCTCTCTTACCATAATTTTACCACTGTTTTCGTCAAAAAGCATAGAAATTATTTCGTTTTCGCCTTGCCCAAGGTTTAAAACGCATGCAAACCATCTCGAAGCGAAATTTTCCATCATGTATGATAGGTTTGTGCTATGATAGAAATATGGAGGGTATGATATGAACAACGAAAAACAAGCGTCCGCAACCTACGCAAAAAACGCCATGGTCGCCACATCCCAACCACTGGCCGCACAAATCGGCGTCGACATCATGAAACAAGGGGGCAACGCCATCGACGCCGCCATCGCTACGGCGGCTTCTTTGTGCGTGGTCGAACCCACAACTACGGGCATCGGCGGAGACGCCTACGCCATCGTTTGGACCAAAGACGACCAAATACACGCCTTAAACGGCAGCGGAAAAGCGCCAAAAAACCTCACCATCGAAGAAGTGAAAAAACGAGGGTATGAAAGCATGCCCAAATACGGCGTTCTCCCCATCACCGTCCCGGGAGCGCCTTCGGCGTGGGTCGAGCTGTCCAAACGCTTCGGAAACCTTCCCTTTGAAACCGTGATGCAGCCGGCCATCGACCTTGCGAAACACGGATTTACGCTAACCCCCGGCATCGCGGCTTCGTGGAAAAAAGCGTACGAAACCTATAAAAACGCCTGGCAGGGCGAAGCGTTCACCCCTTGGTTTGACCTATTTGCCCGCGGGAAAAAAACGCCGAACAGCGGCGAAACCTGGTCGGCCCCGGAGATGGCAAAAACGTTGTCTTCCATCGCAAAAACTCGCGGCGAATCCTTTTACAATGGCGAGCTGGCCGAAAAAATCGCAAACTACGTTCAAAAACACGACGGTTTTTTGACGAAAGAGGATTTGCGCGATCACAAAGCACATTGGGTAAAACCCTTAAAAGCGCATTACAAAGGATACGACGTATGGGAAATGCCGCCCAACACACAAGGCCTTATTGCCTTAGAAGCGCTCAACATTTTCAAACATCTCCCCATGGACCCAAAAAACCCCTTCGACAGATTCCACAAACAGATTGAAGCCATGAAAGCGGCGTTTGCGGACGGTTTAGAGTACATCGCCGACAACGACCACATGAAAGTTGCCTCGGCCGATTTGCTTTCGGATGCCTACGCCAAAATAAGAAGCCGCGCCATCACCGATGAAGCGCATGAACCAAAGCCCGGGTCGCCAAGACAAGGAGGGACCATCTATCTCGCCAGCGCCGATAGCGAGGGAAACATGGTGTCCTTCATCCAAAGCAATTACATGGGGTTTGGTTCCGGCATCGTGATTCCGGATACGGGCATCGCCATGCAAAATCGCGGCCACAACTTCTCGCTTGATAAAGACCACGCCAACGCCCTAGCCCCCGGGAAACGTTCCTTCCACACCATCATCCCGGGCTTTCTCAGTAAAAACCAAAAAGCCGTCGGGCCTTTTGGGGTAATGGGCGGTTTCATGCAGCCGCAAGGGCACCTTCAAGTTCTCCTAAACACCATCGATTCGGGCATGAATCCGCAAGCGGCGTTGGACGCTCCGAGATGGATGTGGCAAAATGGCAAAAGAGTGCTGGTGGAAGAACATATGGACGAAGAGTTGGTAAACCGCTTAAAAGCCAAGGGCCACGACATCCATTACACAAAAACCGTCGAGCATTTCGGAAGAGGCCAAATCGTTTGGAAAAACCGTGAAAAAAACCGCCTTGAAGGCGGCAGCGACAAACGTGCCGACGGCATCGTCGCGGGATTTTAACCATTTTTCAAATCGTTAAAAAAACCAAAGCGCCATGCAAAAATGCGCGCTTTGATTTTTAACGCAAACGGTGAGACGTCACTTTATGCGGCGGATATGCGCTTTTCCATCAACACTTCGTTTTTGCCGATGCGCGCTACTTCCATAAACCCGAGTTCTTCGTAAAACGCTTTTGACCCGTTATGATGGAAACGTCGCGGATCGCCTTTCTCAAAATCAAAAGGGGCAACCTCAATCAACCCGCCGCCATGTTTCTTTATGTGATCAAGCGCCATGAGAATCGCCTTTTTCGCAAGCCCCTCTTTTCGGCGGCCTTTGTCGACGAAGACGCAAGCTATGCGCCATAGCGTTTCCGGTGTGGGACGGTCGAGCCGCTTGTATTTGCGGTTGCGGTTCAAACGCTTCAACACATCGCCTTTGCCGACTTGCACCCAAGCGACGGGGGCGTCTTCTTCATACAACAAGATTCCCGTCGGACCGGCTTTTTCGAGTGTGCTCTTATGATGGCGATAGCGGGCCGCCCTGTCCATTTTCGAGTATTCCCCGGCATACGCTAAATAGAAGCTGCACCAACACCCGCCGCGCACGCCTTTGTGCTTGGAAAAAAGCGTATGAAAATCTTCCCAGTTCTCTTCGGTCAACATTCGGTAGGTAAGCATCCAAAAACCCCCTTCCGTTTATACGTCAATCTCGCCTTCTTCAATACGTTTTCGCAAGGAACGAATCCGTGATTCAATCTTTTTGGCCGTGTTTTGAAACTCTGTGTTCGGTTTTCCCGTCGGGTCGCTCAATCCCCAATCCTCGCGGTGCTTTGCGGGAATGTGCGGACATTCTTCAAAGCATCCCATCGTAATCAAAAGGTCCAAATTGTCGGGCAGACGATGGAGAGCCTTGGGGGTTTGTGTTTCTTCCATGTCGATGTCGTACAATTCTTTTACCGTCAAAACCGCGTCTTGATTGATCGAAGGTTTGGGGTTGGTACCGGCGCTGTATGCTTCAAAGAAATCGCCCGCCACGACGTTCGTAATGGCTTCGGCCATTTGCGAGCGGCAACTGTTGTGGATGCAGACGTATGCGACTTTGATTTTTTTCATGACACCATCTCCTTGGCATGCATCATCGTTTATTCGTCTTTGGAAAAATCGCGGGAATGTTTGGCTCGTGAGGGAAAATTCGTTTATAATGGGTGTAGAAAGATATGTTAGGAGGCGCATTATGATTGTCAAAACCACGACGCTCAGCGTGAAGACAGAGTCTCGGGAAACGTTCAAGGACGTTACGGCGTCGATTCGGAAGTTCGTGCAAAAAAGCAACGTGCAAAACGGACAAGTCACCTTGTTTGTGCCGCACACCACAGCGGCGGTGACCATCAACGAAAACGCCGACCCCGACGTGGTCACCGATTTGCTTTTCAGTCTCAAGAAGAGTTTCCCCGACCGTAAAGAGTTCCGCCACATGGAAGGCAATTCCGACGCCCATATCAAATCTTCCACCATCGGCGCGTCGGAGACCGTCATCGTCGAAGACGGCTCGTTGAAGCTTGGAACCTGGCAAGGACTGTATTTTTGCGAATTCGACGGTCCGAGGACTAGAAAGCTTTTCGTGCAAGTCATTGGCGAGTAGCGACGAATCCATTCTCCACACATCCACAAACAGGCGTTTGAAACCGCCTGTTTTTGTATGCATCAGCGATTGTTGGCGATGTTGGGCAACACGTCTTCTAAGAAAACGTCGACGATTTCCGCGTCAAACTGCGTTCCGCGGTTTTGCCGGAGTTCCTCTTTGGCGCGTGATACCGGCAAAGCTTTCCGGTAGGGCCGATCCGAAGTCATGGCTTCATAAGCGTCGGCGACGCTGATGATTTTGGAGAAAAAGGGGATTTGTTCTTGATTGGATTCGTTGGGATAGCCGGTGCCGTCGACGCGTTCGTGGTGACTCATGGCGTAATCGGCCAACTTGGAGTATTCGTCGGAGGCGCGCAAAATTTGATAGCCGGCCACCGTGTGTTCTTTCATGGTGGCCCATTCTTTTTCGTTGAGTTTGCCGGGTTTTCCCAAAATGGCGTCGGGTATGGTAATTTTTCCAATGTCGTGCAGCTGTCCTGCGAGTTCGAGTTCTTTTACCTCGTCTTGTCTCAACCCTAAGGAAGCGCCGATTTCCCGGCAAAACTCTCCGACACGTTTCGAATGTACGCGTTCTTCTTCGTATTTGTTGGTGAGCGTCTCCAAAATGCTTTTGATCGCTTGATTTCTAGTGCTTTTGCCACTGAGGACCTTGTTTTTGTACATACGGTTCTCGGCTTTGCTTAAAACGGAACGAATGGTTTGACGAGCGTCTTTTTTTAAAGCGTAGCCTGTGGCCAACGAATAACGGACTCCCTGTACTTTTTGGCGCTTGATTTTTTTATCAATCGTCGCTCTTAGCGCCTCCATGGTCTCTTCGTCGGCGTTCGGACAAATCATGGCGAACTCATCGCCGCCGATGCGGGCGGCAAAGTCGTTATCTCTTTCCGATGCTTTGAGGATTTTCGCCACTTGTTTGAGGGCTTGATCGCCAGAAGCATGGCCGTAAGCGTCGTTGATCAATTTCAAGCCGTCCAAATCGAAATATACGATGCCAAGAGGATAGAAGTCTTTTTGATCGAGCGAATCAAGTTTTTGATGAAAATGGCGGTGGTTCGGAATGTTTGTCAAATGGTCGTGATTGCTTAAATGCCGGATTTCCTTTTCCTGCATCGTTCTTTTGGTGACGTCTCGGAAAACCAACACCACGCCGATGAGATTCTCTTCTTTGTCCATTATCGGACTGGCGATGTCTTCGATGTAGCGTTCGTTTCCCGAAGCGTCGATGAGCAAGGTCTGCCGATCGATTTCCGCGTTTTTTCCCGTTTTGATCGCCGTAAGAACCGGATCGTTTATCCGGTTTCGGCTTTCCGCTTGAATCAAATGAAAAACGTCGCCGAACGCTTTTTTTTCGGCGTCTTTTGCGCGAATGCCAAGCATGTCCGCCGCCGGTTGGTTGATCCTTTCAATGACGCCGCGATTGTCGGTGATGACGACGCCATCGCCAATGGACATAAGCGTCTTGCTGAGTTCTTCGGTTTGTGTGTGCAATTCATCCATACGGTTTTGAAGATAGGTAAAAAGGACACCGACCACGCCGCCAATCCCCGCAAAATACAACAAGCGGTAAAAAAGAGTTCGAAAACGGTTCGGTGCCGACATCGAATGCGCCAATCGCCATGAAAGGACCGACCAGCAATCCGCTGATGATGCCGACAAGAATGCCGCCTTTGTACCCATAGTAAAGCGAAGCGATCAACACCGGTATGTACATGGTGTGGGCGAACGCGCTCGGGATGCCCCCGGTTATGTACACAAGGAAAGTGTTCAGCGTCAACAAAACCAATAGCAAAATCGTTGCAAAACGTTTATACCGGTTCCAACGAACAAACAAATGGTTCAACAGCTTTCGCATAAAACCGCCCCCCGACCCGAGAGTGGAGCCGTATTGACACCTCTCTATATTTAAATAGTATAGGTTTGCCCTCCATATTGCAAGCGTTCCGATTTCAAGCTTTTGTGATGTGTCCAACGAACATGTTTGGCGAGTGAATTTTTTGATGAGTTTTATCCTTTACACCGGTGTGGCCTTCTCGTCAAAAAAGGCGTCTGTCAAAGACGCTTTTTCATGATTTCATTGTCAGCCGTTGTATCTTCTCAAGCCGCGTTCAATGAAATCCCAAAATCTTGCAGCGTCAATGTCGACAGCGACGTAAGCGTTCCGCTTTCGTTTCAAGTAGTCGAAAACGTCGCAATTGGTCCGTCCATGGCTGATGCCGTGGGAAAGGTCGATTTCACAATGGACGTGTTGCATGGTAAGAAGGTCGGGTTCAAGCAGGTAGGCGATGGTGACGGGGTCGTGCAAAGGCCCGCCTTGCAACCCGAAAACCTTGCGCTGGTTTTCGTTGAACGCCCTCATCAAATCGGCAAACAAACGGGAGGCTTTGTTGTCGATTTTTTCCATCCGCTCGACGACCTTGGGAAGAGCGAGGACCTTTCTTGTGACATCTAAACCCATCATGCTGACTTTTAGACCGGAAGTAAACACGATGTGGGCGGCTTCAGGGTCGACGAGGATGTTGAATTCCGCGGCGGGTGAAACATTTCCGTAGCCGTAAGACCCGCCCATCAGAACCACTTCTTCGATTTTTTCCAAAATCCTTGGTTCTAGTCTCATGGCAAGCGCCACGTTTGTCATCGGGCCGGTGGTCACCAGCGTGACCCTTTCCTCGCTTTTTAGCAGCGTATCGATGATGAAATTAACCGCATGACGAGCTTCAAACGTCTTTTGGGGTTCAGGGAAATCAAAGCCGTCAAGCCCGCTTTCTCCGTGGATGTCCTCGGCAATTTGCAAATCTCGCACAAGCGGCCGGGAAGCCCCCAACGCAACCGGTACGTCTATGCCGAGATACTGGCATACGTTCAAGGCGTTTCTTCCCGTTTTTTCAAGCGTTTGATTCCCGGCTTCAATCGTAAGCCCGAGCAACTCCAAATCGGGATGGTTGCCCGCAAGCATAATCGCTATGGCGTCGTCGTGGCCGGGGTCGCAATCCAAAATCAATTTTCGTTTTTTCATTCGCCGTTCTCCTTTTTTTGCTTGGCATAGCGTTTTAAAAAATCGTCAATATCCTGTTTGAAAGGAATGGCTTCCAATGCGCCAAAAGTTTGCACGGTGATCGCCGCGGCCGCACTAGCAACACGCATCGCCTCTTGCATGGTTTGCCCGTTGGCAAGAGACGCAATCAAAACGCCGATATACGCATCGCCCGCAGCGGTTGTGTCAAGAGCTTGTACGGCATAAGCGCCGCTGTATAGGTGTCCTTGGGCGTCGTAATAAACGCTGCCTTGTTTTCCCAAAGTGAACAAAACGGCGCCTGCGCCCTTGTCCATGAGCGCTTTCGCGGCGTTTTGTCGGTTGGCTTTTGAATCGGGACGGACACCGATTAGCGTTTCCGTCTCGATTTCGTTTAAGACCAACAAATCCACCAATGGGAAAAGCGTATCGGGAAGTTCTTTGGCGGGGGCGGTGTTCAAAACGGTTGTGAGCCCAAGTTCTTTGGCGCTTTTGAAGGCTTTTTCGACAACATCCGTCGGAATTTCCAATTGGCAGACAAGATAATCGCCTTTCGCGGCGTATTCGTTGAAGGTTTTTCGCAAAGCGTCCATATCGTGATGCTTGTTGGCGCCGCCTTCGATTATGATGCGGTTGTCCCCGCCTTCCAAAAGAATTCCGGCAACCCCGCAAACTTCACCTTTTAGCTCTTTGAGGTGTCCACAATCGATACCGCTTGAAAGCAAAGCGCTTTTTAACGCTTGCGAAAGCGGATCGTCGCCGACGCTTCCGAGCATATAAGTTTTTACCCCTTGTTTCGCGCAGGCGGCGGCCTGGTTCGCGCCTTTTCCGCCCGGAGACATGAGAAACTTATCGCTTTGGATGGTTTCGCCTCGTCTTGGCAGACGCGACAACGAAAACGCCAAATCCATGTTGACGCTCCCTAAAACGTATACGCTTGGCATAAAACACCTCTTTTAAATGGGTTTCATATATAGCTATATATCCATGCAACACATGTTACTGTGTAAAAGCCAGACAGCGTCGCATACAAAATTCTACCATGAAAACAAAGGAAAAACAAAAACATTTCAGAAGCGTATAGAAACCTACGCATGATATAATGTCCATAGAAACTTCATGGACGAATGTAGAATACGCCAAGGCTAGGAGGCGTGCTGTGAGAAAACCAATTAACCGCTTTTTGTATCGCTTTCTTCAAAAAGAACTTGAAGACGCAAAAGACGAAAACATCATCTCAAAGGCGCAGTACCTATCGTTGATGGACCGTTATGAAGAAGGCAAGGGCCCCAATGTGGTTTGGACCGTAGCGACGGTCGGGGCCGTGCTTGTCGGGTTGGGCTTTTTGTTGGTGGTCGCAAACCAATGGGAGGCGCTCCATGACGTTTGGAAAGTGACCATCATCGTCCTATCCGCCGGCGCTGCGCTTTCCGCTTCTATCTTTACAGAAAGAGTGCACCGCTACACCTCGCGCGGACTCCGTTATCTAGCGGTTCTGATTTACGGGTCGGGCATCTTTTTGATCGTCGACGCTTTTGATTTAAACGTGCTCACAATCACTTCGCTTTTCCTTTGGACATTCGGCGCCCTTCTTTTGGGCGCGGTCAAAAAAGACATTGTGTTGTTGGTGTTTGCGCATGTCGTCGCCACAATCGGGGTTATCAACGGTATCGAACAATGGATTGTTTGGCAACTTCTCTTCATGACCGCCCTTATGATAGCGGCCAATTATTGGCTCGGATACCCCAAAAAAGCCGTATATTTCCTCATTGCCTATTTGCTTTTAGTCTTGCTATACTTCCCCATCTATTATGAGCTGAACGGTTTGGCGGCTGTTTGGGCATTCATGGCGATAGGAAACGCGATGTATTATTTCAAGCAGTCCTTTCACCAAGAAGCTTTCAAAACTATGGGACTATGGACTGTGGGTGTATCCGGATTCGCTTTGTCGTTCGCCGGCGTTTGGGAAACCGCCTTCTTCATTGAATCGGGAAACGTCTACGCGGTCCTTTTCACCATACTGTTTGCGGCCTACTTGTTTTATCTTCTCACCCATAAGCGCATCGTGCCGCTTGTAACCATCGGCGCTTTGATTCTTCGGTTTTATTTCGATGAACTCTTCGATTTTCTGCCCCGCGCCCTTTTCTTCGTCATTGGCGGGGTGTTGCTGATTGGCATCGGCTTTTTCATCGAACGCTATTACAACCGCATCCAAAAGCAAAAATAAAGAAGCGCGTGTAAAAAACTCCCGCCGGCCAACCGCCGGAGGGAGTTTTCGTATGCACAATGCCTCGGATTTTTCGTCAATCGCTTTCTTGTGAGGACATTTTGTCTTTGCGTTTGTACATTTTGCGTTCCGCTTCTTCGAGGAGTTCGTCGACGGAATGGCTACCGGTGCGTTCCGCGACTCCGGCGGCGATGGACAAGTTGCCGTATTTGCCTATAGAGGATTTTTTGGCCAGGGCGTCGAGAAACGCCTTGTTCTTTTCTTTGGAGGCGTGCGGCCTCACCACAAGGAATTCGTCGCCGCCATAGCGAATGACGACATCGTCTTCTAAAGCGATGGACTTTAACAACCTTGCCGTTTTCACCAATAATTTGTCGCCGTACGAATGGCCACGAGTGTCGTTGATGTGTTTCAGATTGTTCAAATCCACAAAGAAAATCGAAACCGGAATGCCTGTGTCTTTATACGTGGGCATCACATAGTCTTCAAAATACGCCCGGTTGCGAAGTTTTGTCAAACGGTCGTGAAAGCCAATGTAATAAAGACGTTTCCTTTCTTTTTCCGCCACAAAAACGGTGTCGAAATAATGCAGAAAAATCATCCCGATGGACAAAAGCCCGCCAAGAAGCGCTGAAACGAGGAGTCCAAAAGGATAAAACGCTTCCGTTGCAATGATGATGGGGTAAAACGCAAGCTGAAAAGCAAACAAGATGGAGATTACGCCATAAATTTTTTCCTCTTTGTATTCCCTGCGTAAAATAATAAGACCCGCAACCATATAGAAAAACGCGGAAAAAAGATACACCAATTGTTGAAACAGCAAAAGCGGATAAAGCACCACCGGATGAAAAAGCACGGTCATTATATATAGCCCCAAAATTACGTACCACAAACGCGCAAAGCGAATTTGACGGTAGGCATACATTCCTTTTAAAAAATAAAAGCCCGCTATGATGATGCCGATGGAAAATAAATACCCGAAAACAGCGATCTCACGCCAAAGTGTTAACAACAACATCACATAAGACGCAAGCAAAAAAGTCCACGAAAACAACCATTCCCGCAAGTACTTTAGCCTGGTGCGTCGAAAGAAATAAAAAACGATGAGCCACATTGTAAGCGCTCCGGCGAAGAACAGCACTGTCATTATATCGCCAATCATTGTTCGATCCATTTTGGCACTCCCTCATACGTCATAACGCCCTTTTATCTTAACGAAATCATGGACGGTTTGCAACAAAAACATCCGTTCGAACACCTTCATAATATGCGGTCTACACTTTTGGCATCGCGCCAGTGCCCATCGGCGACTTTTCAATTTTTTCTTTTTGTACTATAATAAACAAGATTGTGCATAATTATAAGGAGGTTCCTATGAACAAACAACTAGTGTTAGACGTCCGTGAACGTCCCAAATCCATCGGCTCATGGCTTTTCATGAGCCTTCAGCATGTCTTTGCCATGTTCGGCGCAACTGTCCTCGTTCCTATATTGACCGGTCTTCCCGTTAGCGCGACGCTTGTCGCCTGCGGAATCGGAACGCTGATCTACATTGTGATGACCAAGGGCAAATCGCCTGTGTTCTTAGGCAGCAGCTTCGCCTTCATCATCGCCATCCAAAACGCCACCGTCACATTGCCGGATGGAACCAAAGATTTCAGTGCCGCGTATTTCGGCCTTTTCGCGGTCGGATTGGTTTATATTGCCGTGGGCTTTATCATCAAATACGTCGGAAAGGATTGGCTGAAAAATCTTCTTCCTCCCGTCGTTGTCGGGCCGATGATTATGATTATCGGCTTGGTCTTGGCCCCAAACGCCATTGAAAACGCGGGACTTATGGGCAGTGACAATTTGGTGGCGCCCATCATCGCGCTGATCACCTTTTCAACAGTCATCATCGTAAGCATCTACGCCAAAGGGCTTTTGAAAATCGTCCCCTTTTTGGTGGCCATTCTCGTCGGCTACGTGGTCTCTATCGGATTCAACGTCGTCAGTCTTGGCGAAGTGTTCGCCGGCACCTCGATGCTCACGGTTCCCGATTTCCGTTTCGTCGGAACCTATCCGGCGAACTTCTCCGCTGTTCTGGTCTTCGTGCCCATCGCTTTCGTCACCATCGCCGAACACATCGGCAACCATACGGTTCTCGGCGAAGTCATCGATCGCGATTTGATCGAAGACCCCGGCATCGACAACACATTAATGGGCGACGGCATCGCCACCTTTGTCAGTTCCGCTCTCGGAGGCCCCGCCAACACGACCTATGGAGAAAACACCGGAGTGGTCGCCATGACGAGGGTCGCGAGCGTATGGGTGACGGGACTAGCCGCCATCATCGCCGTCGGCTTAGGGTTTCTCGGATACATCCAAGCGTTTATTTTGAGCATCCCAGACCCCGTCTTAGGCGGCATCGCCATCATCCTTTACGGCCTCATTGCCGGAAATGGCGTCAAAGTGCTGATTGAAGAGCGCGTCAATCTATCCGACATGAAAAACCTAGTCATTGTCGGCGCGATGCTGGTCATTGGGTTAGGCAACGCCGAGATTAGCTTCACCGAAGAGATCTCCATCAGCGGCATGGCTTTGGCCGCGGTTGTCGGAGTCTTGCTGAATGTGATTTTGAAACCCGAAAAGCATCCCCCTGTGAAAACCCACATGGAAGAACGCATGTAAACCGTAGTTGCGGATTGTGCGCAAAACTCCACGCCCTATAAAAAGAGCCGGAATCCGGCTCTTTTTGTGTATCGTTTAACGGAAAGCGGGCAACTTTCCTTCATAGTTCTTAAGATTTAGCGATTGTTTAGCGAGTATACATTAGGTCCGCCTGCGCATCATCCATTGCCGGAACAAAACAACGAGGCCAAAGGCGACAACCGCTTCCACAAACAAATTGACAGGATGCGCATCCGCAATCAGTTCGCCCATCAGATTGCCAAGAGCATGGTAAAAAACCACCGCAAAAGCAATCCGGCCACTTTGGTTGTACAACCAAGCATAAATCGGCGACCCTATCAAAATGGCCGCATGAAAAGACCAAAAAGCCAAAGTTCCAACGCCCAGTTGCGATTGATACGTGCCGTCGATAAAAAAGAGCGGAAAATGCCAAATCGCCCAAAACGCACCCACAATCAGGCTGGCGAAGATTACGGGAACCTTCCTTTGCAGCCCTTCAAGGGCATACGCTCGCCAACCGATCTCTTCTAGTCCCCCAATGACGACCCCAATCACCATGAACGTTAGGACGCCAACATCGAGGAGTTTAAAATCGCCGGTTCGTATCGATTCTATCACCGCGGGAAAGACTGAAAGAAACAGGGCCAAAACAAAAATGTGAAGATACCATCTAAATTTCAAAGTTTTCGGATTGAACACTCTTAAAAGAAATTGAGAAGACGTTTTGTCAAGGGTTGCGTCCCAATACCCCTTGCGAATCAAACACAAAGAAACAATCAAGGGCCCGAGACCTCCCAACAACGTCAACAAAACGGTAGGGAATTGTAAATAATGCTGGGGCGTAAGAATGGTCAGAAACAAAAATCCCCACGTCCAAAGAAGGGTGCCGATTAGAAACAGCCAAGGGGCGGGCTTTTTGTTTTCGAACATTTTCATAATTCCTCCTCAACGAAGAAATCACGGCGGCGACACTCCCAAAGGGCCATGTCAATGTCAAAAAATGCGATGTTTGGATGAAGCCAATAATCTATCGAAGATGGCGTGTTTAACATTCAAGACGAAAACGTACAACCGTCCAAAATCATTTTCAAAGCCGTTCTTCGTTCATCTCAACAACCACCAAAATGCCGACAACGACCCACACGACAAACGCCATAAAGGAAAGAATCATGCCGATGTTTTCGTCAAACCAATGCGCAAACAAGACGCCGGCAATCATGAAAATCGGAAGGGCGATCAACATCGCCGAAAACCCTATGATCCGTTTCATTGCTTCACCCCCTGTTTCTAAGCATACAATTCTTTAAAAGACAAATTCGCTTTCTATCAATTTTACCACAACAACACTTAAGACACAATCGCCCGAGTCTTTAAGCGTAACCCATTTAGGGTTCAAAGGGCAAGCGAAAAAAGAACGGCCCGAGGACCGTTCTTTTGCGTGTTTTCATCGTTTTCCGGTGTCGTAGGGCTCGCCAAGCGCTTCCGGAGCTTTCGAAGTCTTCGAAGTGAAGGCTAACACCGCTATGGTTAAAAGATAAGGAAGCATCCGGAACACTTCTGTGGGAATGTCGATGGCTTGGATGCCCATGATGGAATCGGACCTTGCGGCAATGACGCGCATCAAGGCAAAAAGTATGGAAATGACAAAAATCCGTTGTGGACGCCATTGCCCCGAAATAAGCAACGCGAGCGCAAGGAACCCGAAACCCCGGACATCGCTTTCAAAACGATTTTGGAAGGCTATGACAAACACGGCGCCGCCCAAGCCGGCAAGCAAACCGGAAATGAGCACGCCCGCATAGCGCATGCGACCGACATCGATGCCCAGTGAGTCTGCAGCGTGCGGGTTTTCCCCGCAGCTTCTCAGCCGAAGACCAAAACGGGTACGGTATAAAATAATGATGACGGCGATTAAAATGATAATGCCAAGATAGGTCGAAAGAAACGCGTTCTTAAACAACAAATCGCCCAAAATGGGGATTTCCGATAAAATGGGAACGTCGATGCGATAGCTTTCATCAACGTTGATGCGCCGATACCCAAACACCGTACGGGCGACAAAGACGCCGACCGAGGCGGCGAAGAGGTTGAGCGCGGTGGCGCTGATGATTTGGTTCGATTTCATCCGGACGGAAGCGAACGCATGGAAAAAGCTGAACGCCATGCCCGATAGGGCGCCGACGATTAACGCAATGAACACGGAAAGCTGAATATGCAGTTCCGTGTGGTTGAGCAATACATAAAGAATCATCGCGCCGATGAAACCGCCCATGACCATGATTCCCTCAAGAGCGATGTTGATGGTGCCGCTTCGTTCGCTGAAGAGACCGCCCAAAGCGACAATCATCAGCGCAATCATAACGGGGATTACATAAGAGAGCATTGAAACAATTTCATTGAACACTTCGACAATCATCCGACATCCCCCTTCGATTCTTGCAATTGGACGTCTTTTTTTGTACGTTTGCGTATGTATTTGGCGATCACTTGTTTCGTGAACAGGCTCAACGCACTAAAATAGATAATGACCGCAATGATCACGTTGACAATCTCTTCACGATAAAGGCTCTGGGCGAAATAACCGCCACGGTTGATGCCGCCGTAAAACAATCCGGCAATCAGCACGCCAAATGGCGCAGACAATCCTAACAACGCAATGGCGATGCCGGTGAACCCTTGTTCAAGCGGCACATCGACAATGCGAATGTATGTGCCCGGCACCAAAAACATCATCGCTCCGGCCAAACCGGCGATGCCGCCGGCGATGGTCATCGATAACGTGATGTTCCTCTTCTCTTTCATGCCCGCATACCTAGCGGCTTCACGATTCAAGCCAACGCTTTTTAGTTCATAACCGAATACGGTGCGGTTGAGCAAAACATGAAACAAAAACACCGCCGCCAATGTTATGAAAATGCCGATGTTGATGCTTGAACGAGGGAAGAGATTATCCAAAAACAACGTCGGGATATGAGCGCTCGATTCAGGGCCCAAAGCCCTGTTCAAAGTGGGGTTGAAAATGAACGAGCGCACCAGCAAGTTCACAAGATAGATCGACACATAATTGAGCATGATGGAAACGACTACCTCGTGGACGTTGCGAAACGCCTTAAGCAACCCCGGAATAGCGCCCCACGCGGCGCCCGCCAAAATCGCGCCGATGCAGGCGACAATCCAATGCGTTGGACCTAAGAAATCCCATTGGACCCCTATGTAGACAGCCACAAATGCGCCGACGTACAATTGTCCCGACGCGCCGATGTTAAAAAGGCCCGTGCGAAAGGCAAACGCCACGCTCAGCCCCGTCAAGATGATGGGCACGGCGTAAAATATGGTGTCGCCAACGCTACGCATTCCTTGCTGGAAAGGGCCAAATAGAATCGTGAAGAAACCCGAAACGGCGTTGGAAGGGTCCACGACAAGCATGACGACGAAGCCGAACAACAATCCTAAAAAGACGGCGATAAGGCTTGAGGCCACGTTGATCGATTCGGGCTTCTCTCCGCTCCAGGTGAGAATCTTCATCCAGCGTTTGTCCAAACGCTGACCGAAGGCGGTGGCGCCGATTTTTCTTTTCAGCTTGACCAACAAGCGACCAGTTAGGACGAATGGAACCAAAACCCAATTAGCCAGCGTCTTCCACGGAATTTTTCCGAAAAGGGAGCCAAGGGCTCGAAAAGGTTTGAAAAGTGTGTCGAGTATGTTTTTCATGCGCTCTCACTCCGTTTTGAACCGGACATATAAAGACCAAGTTCGCTTTCCGTAGTGTCTTGTGGATCGAAAACGCCGACATTTTCCCCTTCATACATCACGAGAATGCGGTCGGAAAGCATGAACACTTCGTTTAAATCGTATGAAACAATCAGCACGGCTTTGCCGGCGTCTCGTGCGGCGATCAATTGCTTGTGGATGCTTTCGATTGCGCCCACATCCAATCCTCGGGTAGGTTGCACGGCGATTAAGAGGTCGTTGCCCCTATCTATTTCGCGGCCTAAAATGGCCTTTTGTTGGTTGCCGCCGCTCATAGACCGCGCAAGCGTGGCGGCGCCGCTGCTTGTGCGGATGTCATAAGTCTCAATCAATCGGTTCGCATGGTTGACAATCGCTGAGTCTTGAAGAAAACCCCGGTTTTGAAACGGCGGCTGAAAATAGTTCTGCAAAATCATGTTGTAGCTCAGACTGAAATCCAAAATCAAACCGTGGCGTTGTCGGTCTTCGGGAATATGCGAAATTCCCCGCAAGCTTCTTTCCCGAATGTCTAAACCGGTAACGTCCTCACCGTTTAACTTCATAGTTCCCGAAGTGATGGGGTTGAGTCCGGTAAGTCCGTAAACCAATTCGGTCTGGCCGTTTCCTTCAATGCCTGCGATGCAGAGAATTTCTCCTTTGCGAACCTCGAAATTCATGTTCCTCACGACATCTTGTTTGCGAAACGGACTGTACACGTGCAAATTGTCAACTTCTAAAACAGCGTCTTTTGGTTTTGCGGGCGCCTTGTCAATTTCAAACACTACTTCACGACCCACCATTCTTTCGGCAAGGTCCTTGTTGGTGGTTTTTGAAACCTCTAACGTATCCACGCGTTTCCCGTCGCGAAGAACGGTGACCCTGTCGGCCACTCGGCGAATCTCTTCCAGTTTATGGGTAATGAACACGATGGATTTCCCCTCTTTGGCCAACATTTTCAAGATTTCCATCAGTTCGTCGATTTCTTGGGGCGTCAACGCGGCCGTCGGTTCGTCAAAAATAAGAATTTCCGCGTCCCGATACAAAATCTTGAGAATCTCCACACGCTGTTGATGGCCGACGGATATATCCCAAACCCGTGCGTGGGGATCGACGTTTAGGTTGTATTGATTGGAGAGTTTCTCAATACGCGCGATGGCGTCGTCGTAACGAAGGAATCCGCGCCTTGTGTCTTCCGCCCCAAGAATGATGTTTTCCGCAACGGTAAAACGATTCACCAGCTTGAAGTGCTGGTGCACCATGCCGATGCCAAGGTCGTTGGCGTCGTTTGGATTGCGGATGTGCGCTTTATCGCCTTTGACACGTATCTCTCCTTCATCGGCCTGATAAAGCCCGAACAATACGCTCATCAGCGTTGTTTTCCCGGCGCCGTTTTCACCGAGCAATGCGTGAATTTCCCCTTTGCGCACCTTGAGAGTCACATCATCGTTGGCTTTGATGCCGGGAAATTCTTTGGTGATGTTCAACATTTCTATGGCATGCATCATGCAAACACCTCGTTTCGTAATAAAAACGGGAGAGGAAAGGGTGTTGCCCTTCCCCTCCCAAAAGGTTAGATCGGGTTATGCTAGATTAAGGTTCAACCGTTTCTTCCTCAATGTCGATTTCTTCAATGCCTAAGTCTGAAAGGAAACCTTCTAGTTCGCTATAAGTGCTTGGAACATCAATGGTGCCATCGGCAAGTTGATCGAAGACGTCGTTGTACTCTTCCATGGTGAACTCTTCAAATCTCCAAGCTTCCTCGTCGGTCGGCAACGCAACACCGTCTTCGGTCGCGCTCAAGTAATTGATTTCGCCGCCGGGGAACTCGTCGTCTTCATAATGTTGGTCAAGCACGAACTGAACGGATTCAGCCAACGCCTTTTTCGCACTTGTCAACACGGTTTCGCTTTCGGCGGATTGGTCGACGTCGACGCCGATTATCCATGCGTCATGATCGCCCGCCGCGCTCATAACAGAGGTTCCTGCGCCACCGGCAGCGGCGAAAATCACATCAATGCCATCTTCGTACCAACCAGCTGCTTGCGCTTCAAACTCATCGCTCGGATCGAACGAATCGAGGTATGTGTAGCGGTTGTCTGCAAAATCGATTTCGACATCGAGTTCATCGGCCGCATAATAAGCGCCGGCTATGAACCCTACACCAAAACGCACAACAGCGGGCACAGCCATGCCGCCCATGTAGCCGAGGTCATGAAGGCCTTCTTTTACGGCTCCATAACCGGCCAAAAAGCCGGACTCGTGTTCGTCGTAATAAATGGCGTTGGTGTTGTCGGCGATGTCGGTTTCGCCATCCTCGTCACGGGGTTCGCCATCAAGAATGATGAATTTCACATCAGGATGGTTGTACTGCGATTCATGAATCGCTCTTTCAAACAAGAAACCCGGTGTGACGATAATTTCAAAGCCGTCGTTCACGGCCATGTCGATGGAGTTGATGTACTCCGCGTCGGACACTTCGCTAGGACGATAGTATTCATGAGGGATGTCGTTCTCTTCGGCATACTCGACAATGCCTTCCCAAGTACCCTGGTTGAACGACTCATCGTCAATGTCACCGTAATCGGTAATCATCGCGATGCCTTCGCGCTCTTCGACTTCTTCTTCACAAGCCGCAACCGCAAAGGCCAAAGCAAACGCTGATAAAATGGTAAGTACCTTTTTCATGCAAAAGCCTCCTATACTATTCTTTTTTTACCTTGTATCTAGTCTTATTGTACTTGTGGAAAACGCTTGCGTCAAGAGGGGGCTCTTATTTAAGTGTCTACAACATTGCTCAGTATAAGGCATCAAGAGAGAATACACCTTTTACGAGACGAAAACTATACCCTATCTATCTTTTTCTTAGTAATGACTTGGTTCTCTCCTTACTCGCGCGCCGCGATAAGCGTTTATGATTAAAGGGGTATATTTCATGTGAACACTTTACATTGTTTCATTGGATGTTTCCATAAAAAAGCGGAACTTCCGCTTTCTTTAACCATAAACTTATCAATTTCAAATACGAAACCGTTATGAACTTGCGTTTAGACGAAGGTTTTTCAAAACAACGCCCAAAGCCACAACCAAAACAACCACAAGAAAAATCGCCGCATACAAATACGTCGTCGCAAGAAAAACATCCAGTATTATACCGCTTAAAATCGTTCCAAAAATTGCGCCGAACCCATAGGCTGTGAACAACAGCCCGTATAGTTCCGCGTAACGAGAAGTGCCAAAATACTCTTTGACGCAAGCCGGCATCATAGAAAGCCATGCGCCCAGGTTGAACCAAAAAAGCCCCATGCTCGCGGCAAAAAGCCACAAGGCGTCCCCCTGATTGACCATCGCAAGCAGCGAAGCAAGCAACAAAAGCCCCACGCTTAAAAAACTCGCAAGCAAAAACCCCTTTTTGTCGACAAGATGCCCAAACATTGGTCGGGCGAGACCGTTCAACACCGCGAAAACCGAAAGCAAAACCACGACGCGGCGGACGTTGAAGCCATAGTTCAACACACCGATTCGGTGTGTAAGCCCGATCATCATAAGCCCGATGGTCGTGGCCAGCAGAAACATGCCATAAAGCAACGCGAAGGCGCTTTTCGAAAACGGCGCTTCAGGCGAATTGTGCGCACAATCCAGTCTTTTTTCGCCCTTCATCACAAGCGAAAGCGGCGTCAAAACAATCGCGCTTAAAACCCCCATCGCAAAAAATGCGTCCGAAAGGCCCACCGTTTCAATCAAGTTATGGACAAGAGGCGCGCTCACAAGCGGCGAAGCGCCGAAACCCGAAAGGATGATCCCCGTGTAAAGGCCGCTACGCGCCGAGGATTGATTCATGATGCAAACCGGAACGCCATAAACCATGCCGACGCCGACGCCGATAAAAAGGCCGTAACTTAGCGTCAACGTAGTCAAACTTCCGGCTTGTGAGGACAAGAGCCAGCCCGCGGCGATCATTCCCGCACCAAAAAGCGCAAAAATCTTTGTGTTCTTAAGAGTAAGAAACCGCCCCGTAAGCATCATCGAGACTGCATAAAAAAAGAGAGACGTCATATAAGGCAGTCCGCTTTGAAGCGTATTGGCCCCATAGACGGTTTCCACTTCCACCCGGAACACGCTCCATGCATACACCGTACCCATAAACAACATCATCAAGAAGCCCGCGGCCACAAAAAGAAAGGTTTTCAAAGCATCACCTAATAGTTTGATGTTCAAAGCACTTGAAAGTAGTGTACTAAATTTTTCAAGGTTTTGCAAACGGTATGGGCAATTTTTCGCGCCCTAAGGATAGTAATCGGCCCTTTGAAAGCGTACCGATATTTATTGTAGTTTCCAACAAGCGCATGTATAATGAAAGTGACATCCAAGAGAAAGCGTAAGTCTCCAAGGGTCATGGAGGGGATTTTATGGCTGTTCTTGAAATACGCGACAAAAAAGGCGGTTCATACGCGTCAAAACGCATTTTTTGGCGCGATTTTTTATTAGGAGGTGCTTTGTGAAAAGCAAAATTTGCATCACGGCGTATACGATTTTCGGGCTTATAATATTGAGCGCTTGCGGTTTGTTCTCCGAAGACCCTAAAGAGGATAAAGATTCGCGTTTATACTCGATATATCAATTGGCAATCGAAGCGGAAGCGTTTGAGGGCACCTATGAAGAATGGGTCGAAAGCATTCGCGGTGAAGACGGAAGAGAGGTTTTGTTTCAAGTGTCCGAAACCCACATAGAATGGAAATACGAAGGCGAAAGCGAATGGCAAAGCTTGATCTTGCTTAGCGATCTTAGCGGTCCTGCCGGTGAACAGGGTCTTGAAGGCAAAAAGGGAATCGACGGCTTAAGCGCGTATGAAACGTATGTGCATCATCACCCCGGATACACTAAGGGCGAGCTCGAATGGCTGCAAGAACTGATAGAGGGCACTCTTTCCTACGAGCCGGCGGAGATTTTTCCGTTCACGTTTGACCTCGCAGACGAAACGCTTGCGATTACCTCGTATACGGGAGAAGGTAGAGAAGTCCATGTTCCCTCTTCCATTGCGGGATATCCGGTAGACTCCATTGAAGCGTTTGTGTTTTTTGAAAACGAAGAGATCGAGTCCATGTATATCGCCGAGGGGATTCGAAACATCGGCCGGGGCGCTTTTGCCGGCATGTCGTCGCTAAAAACCTTGCATATTCCAAGCAGCGTCGTTGGAATGGATGAAGAGGTCGTCTTCGATACGCCTTTGCTTGAAATTTTCAGTATGCACTCTGAACAACCATCAACCTGGCATGCGCATTGGAATCCCTCAGAAGTTCCGGTGGCGTGGTATTTGGAACTGGACTACCACCACATCTACTACGAGATGCTTACGGCAACTTCGTTTAGTTGCCACAACTACGGCGTCGAATCCGACGGCCAATTCGTAGAAGCAAACTACAAATTGTTGCCCCAAGGCGTATTTTTTGATCACTTCCCGCCCAATTATTACTCTCCCGATGAACGCTTAACATGGTATTTTCTAAACGAACCACCAAGCAAGTTCCAATACGACATGGATCCAATGAATGAGTGTTACACCGAAAAAACAATCATCGGCGACCACCAATATCTTCATCTCTTGAACATGATGGAGCAAATTCGAAACTATTTGTACGTTCCAACGATGCAAGATGAATGGTTCGAACGAACCATTTACGGCTTTACCCTAAAAGAAGCGCATCTTAACGACATTGGAGAACAACACATCCCGGGTGACGTTTACGCATACGAAATTCGAATTCTAAACAATGGCTTTTCAGTTTATGCAAACATTCTTCTCCCGGGTCACGACGCCCCTTCGGAAATTTGGCATGTCTATACCGACATCAACGCGACCACTCTGCCAAACCTCGTGGCTTGTGAACCCTAAATAGCGAAACAGTTTCAAACAAAGCGCATATCAAAAAAGGATGCTTCTTTCCCGAGGCATCCTTTGACAAATTTCAGAAAATGGCGGGCATGCATTTTTCGTTACACAAAAAAAGCCAGTAAATGAGCGTCGCAATCAAAACCACTGCAATAACAATCGCTTTTCGTATTGTTCTTCTTGGTTTCCGACTAAAATATCTTCTGATCGTTACCCCTTTTTTCAATCATGGTATTTTGAAGCGCAGATCTGAATCAAGACGACATCCTCTTGCGCATCCTCTAACGAAATGTGCATGGTCAAACCGTATTCATCTCCATAATAAGCGATGAACATGCGCCGACATCCTCGCCGGAGGTCGCTTTCTGCCAATCGTCAACATCCCGGTTCGCCTCAAGTTCGTCCTGATAATGGGCAAACGCGTCTTCCCAATCGGCTTCGACCAGATATTCGATTGAATATTCCGTTGCTTCTTCTTGGACGAACTCAACGTGTTCAACCATAACGGCCTCAGGATCACGCGCTAGTTCAGGCGGTTCATCCCCCGTAGCGGTGGCCTCATCGGGGACGAGGTCTTCATCGTTCTTATCGCCATTGTCGTCTTCATCGATTTGTCCCTCGTCCAAATCGCCTTCCATATAGCCTTCATAATCGTCCTTGCTTGCGCCAACGGTGTAGACGGTTGCGGAATCTTCATCGCCGGAAAGATAGACGTATAAACAATTTTCCCCATCTTCATAAAGCGTTCCCCCGGCGCTTGTTGGATCGACATATTGAATGAAGAATGATTGAGCGACGACTTCGTCGGCAACTTCCACGTAACCTTTTTCAAAATGAGTTTCTTACCCTTTTACTATATCATGGTTTTTCCAACAAGATTTGACACTAACTGGCCTTTCGCAAACGAAAATTTTCAGTAAAGTGTCAAAATAGAAAAGAACAACTCCCTGATAGAAGTTGTTCTTTGTTTATTTGTCACGGTCAACGCGTATTTCATGCAGAACTTTATGGTTTTGATGGTTTGATTGCAAGATGACTGTTTTCAAGCCCTATGAAGTCTTACCCTTGAAAACCATACAAGATTTACCCGACGACGGGCTGCAGGAATACATTTTGCAAAACATTCAAGGCCACGATGGCAATCACCAAAGAAATCAACGGGGTCAAGACCCATCCGACGGCGATTTGGCCAAGTT
>PWFC01000030.1 GCA_003554025.1 Mollicutes bacterium | reverse complement strand
TCTCGTTAGAAACAAACGACATCCATCTTGAAAAGCCTAGCGAGAAGTCCCACGGCGATTACGCCACGAACATCGCCATGACGCTAGCGAAAACCTTGCGGAAAAATCCGATGGCCATCGGCGAAGAAATCATCGCCTCTCTCGAAGAAAATCCAATCGTTGAAAACGTCGAACTCGCTAGGCCCGGATTCATCAATTTCTTCGTCGACAAGTCCGTGTTTTTCACCGTGATTTCCGAAATTCTCTCCCAAAAAGAGAAATTCGGCGACGGAACCATCGGCGAAGATCGTCGTGTGAACATCGAATTTGTCAGCGCCAACCCCACCGGCAGCTTGCACGTCGGCCACGCCCGCGGCGCCGCCGCCGGCGATACGATGGCCCGCATCATGAAAAAAGCCGGTTTTGAAGTGACCAAGGAATTTTACGTCAACGACGGCGGCAAACAGATTGAAAACCTCGCCAAAAGCGTTGAAGCGCGCTATAAACAACTTTTTGGCATCGACGCCGCCATCCCTGAAGACGGTTATCACGGTAGAGAAATTCGCGCCATCGCGCAAGCGATGAAAGAAGCGCATGGCGATCGCTTCCTAAAAGAAGACGGCTTGGACACATTTCGCGAAGAAGGTGTAAAACGCCTGCTTGAAGGGTTGAAGGAAGACCTCTTTGCCTTCGGCGTCGAATTTGACGTCTTTTTCAGCGAGAAAAGCCTCTACGAAGAAGGCGAAGTCGAAAAGACGCTCGAATTTTTGCAAAACGAAGGTCACACCTACAAGCACGAAGGCGCACTCTTTTTGAAAACCACCGCCTTTGGCGACGAAAAGGACCGCGTCGTTGTCAAAAGCGACGGCCATTACACGTATTTGCTGCCGGATATCGCCTACCACAAAAACAAATTGAGCCGCGGGTTCGATTTGCTGATCGACATCTTAGGCGGCGACCACCACGGCTACATTCCCCGTTTGAAAGCCGGCATCCGCATGGTGGGCGGCGAGGACGACACATTAGAAGTCGACATTTTGCAAATGGTGAAAGTCTTGCAAGACGGTAAAGAAATCAAAATGAGCAAGCGCAGCGGAAAAGCCATCACGTTGCGCGATTTGATCGACGCCGTAGGCAGCGACGCCGTGCGCTACTTTTTCGCCAAACACAGTTTGAACACCCATATGGACCTAGATTTGGATTTGGCGATCAAACAAAGCAACGACAACCCCGTTTACTACGCGCAATACGCGCACGCGAGAATCATGAGCGTGTTCCGTAAAGCGCAAGAAGAACAATACGATATCGAATTCGTCAACGACGAGTTCACCCATTTGGACCACGAAAAAGTCTACGACCTTTTAGACGCATTGTCCGAATACCCTGCCTTGATTGAAGACGCCGCAAAAACCCGCAATTTTCACAAAGTGACCAATTACATCCACGACCTTGCGCAAAAACTTCACACGCTTTATAGCGCGTTCCCCTTTCTCGTCGACAAGAAGCGCGCGCGCAACGAACGCCTCAGTCTCTTAGAAGCCGTGCGCATCGTTTTAAAAGACGCTTTGCGTCTGATTGGCGTCGATGCGCCGGAGAAAATGTAAGGGAATGTTTTCACACCCCCGAGAATCGTGTTATAATAAAGAGAGCCTACTCTGCCATAGAAGAGGGATGATGAAATGAGATTGAAAGATTACGTTCAAACGGTACCGGATTTTCCCAAAAAAGGCATCATGTTCAAAGACATCACCCCGCTCATCGCCGATGGGGCCGCGTTCCGCTACGCTACGAAGCAGCTTGCCGATTACGCGCTCGAACGCGACGCCGACGTCATCGTCGGACCCGACGCGCGCGGATTCATCATGGGCACGCCCGTCGCGACGCTTTTGGGGCTGGGATTCGTGCCTGTGCGCAAACCGGGGAAGTTGCCTAGGGAAACCTATACGGAAACCTACAGCCTCGAATACGGCGAAAATTCTCTTGCGATCCACAAAGAGGACATCAAAACCGGCCAGCGTGTCGTCATCATCGACGACTTGCTTGCCACAGGCGGAACCATTGAAGCGACCATCAAACTCGTGGAAAAAGCGGGCGGCAATGTCGTGGGCATCGCCTTTTTGATTGAACTCGCCTCGCTCAAGGGGCGGCATAAAATCAAACATTACCCCATCCACAGTCTGCTTGTGTATTGATAGACGCTTAAGGCGTCTATTTTGTTAAAGGAGGTGAAGCGCATGCAAAGTGCGGATTTTGAAACCTTGATGAAAAACATCCGGTCTTATGTCACCAAAGAAGAAGACCTCGACCGGATCAAAAAGGCCTATGAATACGCTTTGAACCATCACCAAGGCCAATCGCGAAAAAGCGGGGAAGACTATATTTCTCATCCTTTGAGCGTCACATACATCCTCGCCACCTACAAAACCGATCCCACCACGCTAGTGGCGGGCCTTTTGCATGATTGCATCGAAGACACCTCCGCAACTTTTGAAGAGATCGAACAAGAATTCGGTGAAGAGGTTGCGCTTTTGACCGAAGGCGTCACCAAGCTCGGCCAATACAAGTTCAAAGGCGTCGAAGGCGCAGAAGAAGAGAAAAACATCGCCCAGGCGAAAAACTATCAAAAAATGCTTTTGGCGATGGCCAAAGACATCCGCGTCATCGTCGTCAAACTCGCCGACCGCCTTCACAACATGCGCACCCTCAGCAACCTTGACCCCGAAAAACAAAAACGAATCGCCAAAGAGACGCTCGACATCTACGCCCCCCTTGCCCATAGGCTCGGTATGTATCTCGTCAAGGCCGAACTCGAAGACACGAGCTTCAAGTACTTAAACCCCGGCCAATACCGCATGATCTCGCAGATGATTTCCGACACCAAACAAAACCGGGAACAAGACCTAAACAGCATGAAGGAAAAATTGGAATCCTTGCTTGGCGAGCACCATTTCGACTACAACGTCCAAGGGCGCATCAAAAACATCTATTCGGTCCATAAGAAAATGGAGACCCGCAACAAGGATTTTGAGGACATCTACGATTTGCTCGCGCTTCGCATCATCGTTGAAAGCGTCGAAGCCTGTTACAGCGCGATCGGCGTCATCCACAGCCGCTTCACGCCGATTCCCAACCGTTTCAAAGACTACATCGCCATGCCCAAGCCGAACCTTTACCAATCGCTGCACACTTCCGTCATCAGCGACGGGAAAATCTACGAAATCCAAATCCGCACGAAGAAAATGGACCAAATCGCCGAATACGGAATCGCCGCCCACTGGGCCTACAAAGAACACGGCTCACAGGCGCCCATGACCGAAATCGTCAGCAAAAAACTGAAATGGTACGGAGAACTGATAAAGTTCACCGAAGAACGCGAAAGCGACGAAGACGTCTTAGACCTTCTCCGCGACGACATCTTCCAATCGAACGTCTACGTCTTCACCCCCGATGGCGACATCATCGACTTGCCCAAGGGCGCAACCCCCATCGACTTCGCCTTCCGCATCCACACCGAAGTCGGCATCAAAACCGTCGGCGCCCATGTCAACGGACGCATCGTCCCGCTTGAATACGAACTCAAAACCGGCGACGTCGTCGAAATCAAAACCAGCAAAAACAGTTTCGGGCCCAACGAAAACTGGCTGAAGATTGTCAAAACCTCCGGCGCCCGCTCCAAAATCAAAAACTACTTGAACAAACAACGCCGCGATCTGCTTTTCAAAACCGGAAAAGACGAGTTTGAAAAAGAAGTCGAACGCCGCGGCCTACAATACACCTTAGACGACAAAACCGCCCACAAGCACTTCCAGCACAAAGGCGTCAAAAACGCCGAAGACCTCTATGTTGAAATCGGCAAAAACACCATGAGCGCCAAAGGCGCCTTGAACGTCTTGTTCAAAGAAGAAGCCGTCCGCGACGACCAATTGATCGAATCGATCAACCGACAAAGCAAAACCGCTCAAAAAAGCGATTCGAACATCGTCGTCGAAGGCCTTGAAAACCCTAGCGTCAAACTTTCCAACTGTTGCACGCCGATTCCCGGCGACGACATCAAAGGATACATCTCCAAAGGCTCGGGCATCGCCGTTCACCGAAGCGAATGCAAAAACTTGCAAAACTTGGACGACGAGCGCTTTATCGACGTATACTGGGCGGACGACGAAGACATTACCTACGGCGTCAACGTCAAAATCCTCGTCAACAACCGAGACAACATTCTCGCCGAGATCATCAACACCATCACCTCAAGCGACGGAAAGGTCGACCAAGTCACCGCCTCTACCAACAAACGCGGCGAAGGCGTCATCAAACTCAAAGTCGGCATCAAAAACACCGAAGAACTCAACAACATCATCCTCAATCTCAAAAAAATCCACGGAGTTCTGAGCATCGAAAGGTTGATGAAATAGTGAAAGTACTCGTACAACGCGTCAAAGAAGCCGCCTGCATCGTCGAAGGCAAAGAACTCGCCGCCATCGGCAAAGGCTATGTCCTCTTCGTCTCCTTCCATCAAGACGACGACGCCGCAATCATCCCGAAAATGGCGAAAAAGGTCGCCAATTTGCGCATTTTCGAGGACGAAGACGGCAAAATGAACCATTCCATCAAGGAGATGAATTACCGCATCCTTTCCATCTCGCAGTTCACACTCGAAGCGAAAACCCGCAAAGGCAACCGGCCTTCTTTCACCGAGGCGCTTGACCCGACGAAAGCGGAAACCTATTATCACATGTTCACAGAAGCGCTTGAGGATGAAGGCATTTTCGTCTACGAAGGAGCCTTTCAGGCGCGCATGGACATAAAACTCATAAACGAAGGTCCGGTGACCATATTGCTCGAAAGGGATGAGGGATGATGATACGCAAGCTCGAAGAAAAAGACCGCGAGGAAGTTTTGGAGTTTTTATACCGAGAACCGGAAATGAATCTCTATTTGATCGGCGACATCCAAAACTTCGGTTTCGACGAAGAAGAACACGAACTCTACGCCGAGTTCCGCGACGGCAACATCTTCGCCGTCGCCGGCCGCAACCGGTCGCAAATCACCTATTACGCCGCAAGCGAGGATTTCAACCCCGAATGGATCGACGTCTTCAACAACATAGGCTTTTTGTTTTTGAGCGCCAAAGAACAATTGATTCAAAGCATCAAGCCCTATTACCCCAAAATGAAAGAAGACAAGATGGACTACATGAAATCCACCACCTTCAAAGCCGACGATTCCATCGACTATTCCGAAATACAAATTCTAAAGACAAAAGAAGAAGCCTCCGAGGTCTACGACATGCTTTCAACCGTCGAAGAACTTTATACCGTCTATAAAAAACCCAAAGAAGAGTTCGTGCAATACCTCTTCGACAACTCCGGCGACAACGGCACCACCGTCTTCATCAAAAAAGACGACCGTGTCGCCGCAAGCGCGAGCGCCGTCTTCGAGACCAAAAAATCGGCGATGATTGTGGCCGTGGCGACGCACAAGGACTACCGCAAACAAGGCTACGGCAAAAAAGTTCTCCATTATTTGATGGACCTCTACGTCAACAAAAAAGGCAAGACACTCTGCCTTTATTACGACGACCCGCGCGCCGAAAAGCTGTATCGCCAGCTCGGCTTCGTCGACATCGACCGCTGGTCGATGCTGGTGAACGAATCGTGATTCCCCTGCCAAACATCACAACGCCGCGCCTTTATCTAAGGCCGGTATCCCCATCCGACGCCGAAGACATCTTTGATTACGCCAAGCGCAAAGAAGTCGGCCCAAACGCCGGCTGGGCGCCGCACGAAGATATAAGCGTCACCCGCAAATTTGTGGAGAGTTTGCTCTTGAAACGGGAACGGGGGCATCCCGGCGTCTTCGCCGTCGTCCACCGATTTGACGAAAAAGTCGTAGGCACCATCGAAATCCATTCGTATGTCGCCGATTTCAAAGGCGACCTCGGCATGGTGCTTCACCCCGACTACTGGGGACAGGGTCTCATGTTAGAAGCCGCCAAAGCGGTGATGGTTTATGGGTTTGAGTATTTGGGGCTCAAACGTTTGGGTTATGCCCACTTCCCCGAAAATTACCCTTCCAAACGGCTTCGGGAAAAACTCGGCTTTACCTTTGAAGGGATCGCCAGAAACAACTACAAACGTTTTGACGGGGCCATACTCGACGAAGCCGTCGCATCCTACACCCTAGAAGACTACAAGCGCGACGCCGGCGATTTCCATAGTTTCAAAAAGCGCATCAGCTTTGATTTTTAAGGGCGCAATTCGTTGACAAGCCAAGAAAATCGCACTATAATGAAAACGACTGAAACCTGTGAAGAACACGCGTGTTTCGCAAACGCGTCATAGAGAGCGGTGTCTAGGCTGGAAGCACCGTACGGCGGCGAAACACAGACAGTTCCGAGGGCGCTTCCGAATCGAGTAGGAAGGGACGTCTGGCTGCGTTAAAGCCCTCAGAGTGCCGGCATGCGCCGGAACTAAGGTGGTACCGCGGACGATTCGCCCTTAGCGTTTTTAAGGGTGATTTTTTATTATAAGGAGGACACGACATGTACCAAAAAATGAAAGGCACCTACGACATCACCACGGAAATCCAATACTTCCACGCCGTGGAAAAAGCCATCCAATCCGTGAGCAGACTGTTCAACTACCAAGAAATTCGCACACCGCATTTCGAAGCGAGCGAGCTTTTTCACCGCGGCGTCGGTGAAGATACCGACATCGTCGGCAAAGAAACCTACGACTTCAAAGACCGGGGCGGCCGTTCCCTCACTTTGCGCCCCGAAGGCACGGCGGGCGTCGTGAGAGCCTACATCGAAAACAAGCTCTACGCAGAAAAACGCGTGCCGCAAAAATATTATTATTACGGATCTTCGTTCCGTTATGAGCGCCCGCAAAAGGGCCGCTTCCGCGAATTCCGCCAGTTCGGCGTCGAAGCCTTCGGCGCCAAAAGCGGCGAACTTGACGCCGAAGTGATCGCCTACGCCGTGACCCTTTTCCGTGCGCTAAAGCTCAAAAATTTCATCGTGCACCTCAACTCGCTGGGGGGAAAAGACAGCATGAGCCGTTACCGCAAAGCCTTGAAAGAACACTTCAAGCCCCATCTCGACAAACTTTGCGAGGACTGCAACCGGCGCTATGAAACCAATCCGCTGCGCATTTTGGACTGCAAAATCGACGCCGACACGAAACCCTTCAAAAAGGCGCCGAAATCCATCGACCATTTGACCGACGAGGACCGCAAGCATTTCGACACCGTAAAAGCCGCTCTTACCGCGATGGGCATCGATTACAAAATCGACCATTCGCTTGTGCGCGGCCTCGACTATTATACCGACACCGTTTTCGAAATCAAGGACACAAGCGCCGCCTTGGGCGCGCAAGACGTGCTTTGCGGCGGCGGGCGCTACGACCATTTGGTCGAAAGTTTGGGCGGCCCCTCAACCCCCGCCGTCGGCTTTGGTATCGGCATCGAACGGCTGATTATAGCGCTTCAAGCCGGAGATTTCCCCGTGCCCGAACCTTCCGTGCACGTCTATCTTCTAACGTTGGGCGAAGAAGCGAGAATCGAAGCGCTCAAAATCGCCAACATGCTTCGCCTCGGCGGCATTTCCTGCGAGACGGATTTCCTAAACCGCAGCATGAAAGCGCAATTCAAGCAATCGACGCATCATAACGCCCGTTTCGTCGCCATCATCGGCGAAGAAGAAGTGCAAAACCAAACCGTCAACCTCAAGGATCAAAAAGAGCGCAGCGAAGAAACGCTTGCCGTCCAAGACCTTTACAATGCCATCTACGAAAAACTCACCGGCAAGCAAGACGACTGCAACGACTGCGAGCACAAAAAAGGAGAATGAGTATGTACACACACCACAACAACGCCCTGCGCGCCGAAGACATCGGCAAAACCGTCAAACTCAAAGGCTTCGTCGCCAAAAAACGCGACCTAGGCAACCTCGTCTTCATCGACCTCCGCGACCAAGAAGGCATCACCCAGCTCGCCTTCTACAAAGACAACGACCTGCGCTCGATCACCACCGGCATCAAAAACGAATACGTCCTCGAAGCCGAAGGCGTCGTGCGCGAACGCTCCAGCAAAAACCCCGACCTTGAAACCGGCGACATCGAAGTCGACGTCACAAGCCTCCGCGTCCTAAACACGGCCAAACAGACGCCGATGCTCATCCAAGACGACACCGACGCCTTAGAAGATACGCGCCTCAAGTATCGCTATCTAGATTTAAGGCGCCCCTACCTCAAAAAAATGATGAAGCTTCGCCACGACATCACCGCCGCGACCCGCGAGTTCTTAAACAAAGAAAACTTTTTGGAGTTCGAAACCCCGATTCTCACCAAGTCCACCCCCGAGGGCGCGCGCGACTACATCGTCCCCTCGCGCATCCACAAGCAATCCTTTTACGCGCTCCCTCAATCGCCGCAGCTTTTCAAACAGCTGCTTATGGTCTCGGGATTTGAGCGCTACTACCAAATCGCCCGTTGCTTTCGAGACGAGGATTTGCGCAGCGACCGACAGCCCGAATTCACCCAAATCGACATCGAGATGGGCTTCATCGACCAAGAAGCCGTCTTAGACATCAGCGAACGCCTGATGGCCCACATCCTCAAAACCGTCAAAGGCGTCGAAATCAAAACGCCCTTCCCGCGCCTCGACTATCACGAAGCGCTGCGCGATTACGGCACCGACAAGCCCGACACCCGTTTCGGCCTCAAGCTAAAAGATGTGGGCGGAGTCTTTGAAAAGACCGGCTTCAAAGTTTTCCAAAACGCCTTGGAAAACGGCGGAAGCATCCAGGCGATCAACGTTAAAAAAGCGGCCGACGAGTATTCCCGCAAAGAGTTGGACCGCTTCGAACAAGAAGCCAAAAAATATGGCGCCAAAGGCCTTGCGCATTTCAAAATCGAAGAGGGCGCCCTAAAAAGCCCAATCGCCAAATTCCTAAGCGAAGAAGAAGCGCAAGGCCTGCTTGACAAAACCAACGCGCAAGACGGCGACTTGCTGCTAGTGGTCGCCGACAAACCAAGCGTTGTCCGCGCCGCGCTTGCGCACCTGCGCAATTTGCTCGGCAAGGAACGAAATCTCTACGACCAGGACGCTTACGATTTCACCTGGGTCGTCAACTGGCCGATGTTTGAATACGACGAAGAAGACGGACGCTATTATTCGCTCCACCATCCCTTCACCAGGACGCGCGACGAAGACAAGTCCCGCATCCGTGAAGCCCCCTGCGAGGTTCTCGCCTACGGTTACGACCTTGTTGTCAAAGGGCAAGAACTCGGCGGCGGTTCGATGCGTATCCACGAAGGCAGCATGCAAGAAGCCGTCTTTGACGTACTCGGCATCGATGCGAAAAAACAGCGCGAACGTTTCGGTTTCCTTCTTGACGCCCTTGCCTACGGCACGCCGCCGCACGGCGGCATCGCCTTCGGCCTCGACCGCATTGTCATGATACTGGGCGGAACCGACAACATTCGCGACGTCATCGCCTTCCCCAAAACCGCAAGCGCGCATTGTCTGCTTACCGACGCGCCAAGCGCCGTCGACGATGCGCAATTAGACGAACTGGGCTTAAAACGAGGCAAAACCGACGATGAAAAATGAGCTTTTCTCCCGGTTGGTGCCACTCATCGGTGATGTTGGCTACAAGCGCCTGCAAAAAGCCCGCGTCGTTGTCGTCGGACTTGGCGGCGTCGGCGGCGCTTGCGCAGAAGCGCTATCAAGAAGCGGGGTCGGCCGCATCGACCTCGTCGATGGCGACATTGTGCGCCCCTCGAACATGAACCGTCAAATCGTCGCGCTCCACTCGACCATCGACGCCAAGAAGGCGGACGTCATGAAAGCGCGGATTTTGGACATCAACCCCGACTGCGACATCCGTAGCCACCCTTTCGATTACGACGAAGAAAACCGAGACGAGTTGCTTGCGGAAGGCGTCGATTTCGTTTTCGACGCGATCGATTCGTTTGCGGACAAAGTGGATTTGATCGTCCACGCCCTTAAAAAGGGTATTCCCGTATTGACTTCCTGCGGAATGGGCAACCGCTTAAACCCTGACAAGATTGTGCTCACCGACTTGTTTGAAACGGACGGCGACCCGCTTGCGAGGAAACTTCGCAAAGCGCTTCGCAAAGAAAGCATAGACGCCCTTCCCGTCGTCTTTTCCACCGAGAAACCTTTGAAGAAAGGCAGCGGACCGCCTTATTCAAGCGCGTTCGTTCCCCCGGCCGCGGGCATTCGCGCGGCCGCACATATCGTCAAAACGCTCATTGAGGAGTGATGAAAATGAAAACCATCGTTTTTGCCGGAGGCTGTTTTTGGGGCGTAGAAGCCTATTTCAAGCAGATCGAAGGCGTAAAGGACACCCGTGTCGGCTACATCGCCGGCCACGGTGAAAACCCCACTTATGAAGAGGTGTGCGAAGGAAGCGGCCACGCTGAAGCCGTTGAAATCGCTTACGATGAGGACGCCTTGTCGCTTGGGACGTTGCTCGAGCATCTTTTCAACATCATCGACCCGACCCGGATCAACGCCCAAGGCCCCGATGTCGGCGTGCAATACCGAAGCGGCATTTACAATTACACCCAAAAAGACCGCCACGTCATCGACCGCTTTCTCAAAGACAAGCGAGAAGAATACGACAAGCCGCTTCAAATCGAGCTCAAAAGCGGTCTGCCTTTCTACGAAGCCGAGGCCTATCATCAGGATTATCTCGAAAAGAATCCCTCGGGTTATTGCCATGTGAACCTCGCAAGCGTCAAGAACGTGAAGGAGTGAGACCATGAAGCGCAAAGACTACATCTCTTGGGACGAGTATTTCATGGGCGTCGCGCAACTTAGCGCCATGCGCAGCAAAGACCCGAACACGCAAGTCGGCGCGTGCATCGTCAACCAAAAAAACCGCATCGTCGGCATCGGCTACAACGGGTTCCCCATGGGCATCGACGACGAAACCTATCCTTGGGAAAGCGAAGGGGAGTTTTTGAACACGAAATACCCCTACGTCGTTCACGCCGAACCCAATGCGATTTTAAACAGCACCGTCGCCTTAGACCACGCCACGCTTTATGTGACGCTCTTTCCGTGCCACGAATGCGCGAAACTCATCATCCAAAGCGGCATTCGGGAAATCGTCTTCGTCGAAAACAAATACCAAGAAGAAATGAGCGTCAAAGCCAGCATGCGCATGTTAGAAGACGCCGGCGTGCGCCTTAGGCAGATGCCGAGTGTTTCCGTGGGGCTTCATCGTGCTTGAATTGTTGAAGCGCTACAGGAAGGCGCTTTTGATACTTGCGCTTCCCTACCTTTTCGTAGTGCTTTCCATGGCGGTTCGTATCGACTACCGCGTAAGCACCCCCGGCGACCTCTCGCCGATCGCCGAATTTTTTGAACTCGAAGAAGCGCAAACTTATCCGCAGGAAAATCCCTTCTATTCGGTTTACGTGATGAGCATCGACCGGCCGACAATGTTTCAATACGCCTTAGGGAGCGTTTTTCCGAGTTTGAGCGTGAGCGAACTGCCGCCTTCGCGAGAGCACATCAGCGACCGCGCCAATTTTGAATCCGGACAAGTCGCGCGCCGCGCTTCGCTCTCCGCTTCTTTGATCGCGTCTTTAGAACGCGAAGGCTACGAGGTCGACTACGAGGAACGCACCGTCTTATACCTTATCTACGACTACGCCGTCCACGACGGACTCCAAATCGGCGATCATATCGTGCGTGTAAACGGCGATGAGAACGTCGTTGCGGCCGCTAAAGACGCCGCGTGCGGCGAACACCACGAATTTGAAATCCTGCGCGGCGAAGAAAGGCGCACCCATTCCGCTTATAAAGCCGAACGTGACGGAGAGTGCACATTCGGTTTCATCTTTCGCAGCGAAGAAATCATCATCGACATCGAAATCCCCTATACAGTGAAAGAAACTTTGATTGGCGGACCAAGCGGCGGCTTGATGCAAGCCCTTTATGTCTACAACGCCGTCACCGAAGTGGATTTGAGCGCCGGATACACCATCGCCGGGACGGGAACCATCGATAAAGACGGCAACGTCGGCAATGTCGGCGGCGTCCGCGAAAAAGTCATCACCGCGAACCGGCGAAACGTCGATGTGTTTTTCGTGCCCTACCGCGAAACAAACACGCAAAACTACGACACCGCCGTCGCCACGAAAGAAAAATTCGGCTACACTTTGGACATTGTCGGGGTAGAAACCCTGAGCGAAGCCGTCAATTATTTATTGAGCCTCCAAGGGGGCGAAAACGATGAATAAAGAAGAACGCCGAATGTTCAAAGAGGATTTCACTTGGAAAATGACAGCGAAAGCCCTAGTTTCGGGGCTGCTTTTTGCGACGTTGATCGTTCTGCCGTTTTTCCTTCTCGTTTTCAATCTCGGGTTTTTGTTTGTCCATCTGTTGAGAGTGTTTGCCGTATTGTTCGTTTTCTTTTTGTCGCTGTGGGCGTTTTTGGTCATCGTGTTTTTTTACAAAACGCTCGCCCTCTACAACAAAAACGCCAGGGCGCCTATTCAAAAAATGATGTGGCAAGACGGTTTGACGCTTGCCTTGATTATACTCATCGCCGGAACCATTCTTGCCATTCGCTTACTTCCCGCACTCTAAGGAGAATACTTTATGAAAAGAAAAACGTTGCACCTAGGAATCCTTATCGCCGCGTCGCTGATCGCCCTCGACCAAATCACCAAAGCGCTGATTCGCATGTTTGTCGACGAGGGCGACGAGGGCGCCATCGTATTGATTCCTTCCTTCCTGCAAATCAACCACCACTGGAACGAAGGCGCCGCATGGGGCATGCTTCCGGGCGCGATCGGCTTTTTCATCGCGATTACCCTCGTCGCCTTGGGGGTGTTTGGGTATTTGTTTTGGGACGCCGATTTTCAAAAAAAACCACTTTATTCCATCGGCGTCACCTTGCTCATCGCCGGCACCCTAGGCAACTTCATCGACCGTTTGGTCTTTGCCGCGGTGCTCGATTTCATCGATTTTGTCATTCCCATCGTGCGCTACGATTTTCCGATTTTTAACGTCGCCGACATATGCCTCACCATCGGCATGACGCTTTTTGTCGTCGACATACTCTTTTTCGAAAAGAAAAGAAGTGGCGAAAATGCCTGAATACGAGCGCACCATCCCGCGCCGTTTCGAAGGGGAACGCTTCGACAAATGCATCGCCATGATGGAAGCGACCCTCTCTCGCAATCAAATCAAGAAACTGATGGAAGAAAAACAAATCCTAGTCGACGGAACCCCTCGCAAACCAAGCGAAACCGCGCGCGGCGGAGAAGTGATCAAAATCTCTTACGAAGAAAAGGACCGCGCGATTGAATACCGCGCGCTCCCTTTGGAAATCGTCTATGAAGACGACGCATTGCTTGTTGTGAACAAGCCTAGCGGGCTCATCGTTCATCCTTCCCAAACCAGCGACGAAACGACGCTTGTGCATGCGTTGCTGCCGGTCTTTAAAGACAAAAGCGCTTTTGAGGATTCGTCGCGGTTCGGCATCGTCCATCGCCTCGACAAAGAAACGAGCGGCTTGCTCCTTATCGCCAAGAGTCCCGCCGTCTTAAAAACCCTTCAAAAAGATCTCAAAGACCGAAAAATCAAACGGCACTACAAGGTCTTGCTTGAAGGCGTCCTCGCCCACAACCGCGGAAAAATCGACGCCCCCATCGGACGAAACGAAAAAGCCCGCCACAAGATGGGCGTCTCTTCAAAAGGCAAACACAGCCTCACTCGTTTCCATGTTCTTCGCCGCTTTGAGAACCATTCCTTAGTCGAATGCGAACTAGAAACGGGACGCACCCACCAAATCCGTGTGCACATGCGCTACATCAAGCACCCCGTTGTCGGCGACGCCACCTACGGATACAAAAAGACCGACACCACCCACGGACAATACCTGCACGCCCATAAGCTCTCCTTCAAGCATCCGATCACGGAAAAAGAACTAACGTTTGAAAGCCGTTTGCCAAAGTTTTTCCGGGAAAAACTCCGGTCACTAGACGATAAAAAGCACTAGAAAAATTGTAAAGAGCCGTCGTGAAAGACGGCTCTTTTCTTTCAAAAATTTCACAAAATGTCAACTCTTATTTTTCCAAAAATCTCCTCGTATAATGAAAGCACCAAAAAAAGGAGGGGAAAACGTTGGACGAATACAGGATTCATCGCGAGATTTTATGCGTCGACCTCAAAAGCTTCTACGCCTCCGTAGAATGCGCCGAGCGCGGTCTTGATCCTTTCAAGACTCCGTTGATTGTCGCCGACAAATCCCGCGGGCAAGGCAGCATCGTATTGGCCGTTTCCCCTTTTCTAAAAGCCAAGGGGATGCCGAGCCGTTGCCGCTTGCACGAAGTCCCCGACATCGAGGGGCTCATCGTCGCGCGTCCGCGCATGCGCACATACCTAGAAGTCTCCCGCGACATCGTGGGCGTGTACCTTTCTTACGTGGCGCCCGAGGATTTGCATATTTACAGCATCGATGAAGCGTTTTTGGACGTGACGCCTTATTTGAACTATTATAATAAGGACGCCCGCGCGCTCGCGCGGGAAATTCTCGATGCGATCTTGAAAGAAACGTCGATTCCCGCCGCATGCGGAATCGGCGACAATATGCTTTTGAGCAAGCTCGCTTTGGACCTCAAAAGCAAAAAAGCCCCAAGCGGCATTGCCGCAATCCGCTATGAGGATGTTGAACGCGACCTTTGGCCCGTGACGCCGCTCAGCCAAATGTGGGGCATCGGCAAACGCATGGAGAAACGTCTGAACGCTTTGAACATTTGGACGGTGGGCGACCTTGCGCGTTACGACGCGGGGAAACTGCGAAAACGCTTCGGAATCATCGGCGAAGAACTTTATTACCACGCCCACGGCATCGACCAATCCATTATCAGCGAGGGGGTCAATCGCGGAGCGACTCCAAAAAGCGTCGGTTTGGGGCAAACGCTCTTCCGCGATTATGACGCCACGGAAATCCACACCGTGACGCTGGAAATGGTCGACGAGGTTGCCGAAAAACTTCGCTTTTTGCGCCATGAGGCCAAAACGCTCCATCTTTCCATCGGCTACAGCAAAGCCTACGGCGGAGGATTTTCCCGGCAGATTTCCTTTCCCTGCCCCACCGACAGCGAAGAAGAAATCTTTGAAGCGACTTGGCGCCTTTTCCGGCGCCATCACGAGAATCTTCCGATTCGCCGCATCAGCGTGCGGGCGACCAATCTCATCCCTAAACGGGCGTTTGAGCAGATTTCTTTGTTTGAAAGCCACGCCAAAAAACGACGCCGACAAAAACTCGGCGAAGCCCTAGACGCCTTGCGCCGCCGTTATGGAAAAAGAAGCGTCATGCGGCTCAGTTCGCATTTGGACGCCGGCACCGCCAAAGAACGCTCCGGATTGATAGGTGGTCACCGTGAGTGAAGCGTATCGGGATCGCAAAATGTTGAAATGGCTGCCTTTTGAGGCGCTTGAAACCCAAGGGGATATTTTGCGGGAGCTCTATGATTCGCACGAGAGAGAAGAAAAACCAATGTTGAGCGAAGACCAGTGCGCCGAGATTCAATACGCCGTAGAAGAGGCTTATCTTCACAAGAAGCCCTTGCGCATCGTGTATTTTGAAAACGGTAGACGTTTGAAACATCAAGGCGTTGTTACAGGTGTCGATCCGATTAATGCGTTTTTGTTCATCGATGCGCAAAAGTTCTCCTTTGAAAACATTTTGGACGCCGCTCTTTGAAAAGCCCTCGACCGAGGGCTTTTTTTATGAGGTGCAAAAGCTTGACAAACTGACAACCCTATGGTAATATACGGGTTGTATTAAGACGAACCCCTGCGAGGTGATCTTATGACCAACAAAGAAGCGCGTTATCAGTCGATCGCGTATGAAATTGCGAAACGCATAAGCGCGGAAAGCATAGAAGAGGGCGAAAAATTGCGCGGACGTTCCCTGCTTGCCAGCGAATTCGAGGTGTCGAGCGAAACCATACGCAAAGCGATGCGGCTCCTCTCCAACATCGGCGTTGTCGAGGTCCGTCAGCGCAGCGGCATATACGTCATCTCCCGCAACGCGGCGCAGATGTATGTCGAACAATACCGCAAGCAAAACGAAGCGTATCGACTGTTTTCCGATACACAAGAACTGCTTGAAGAATCGGAACGCATCCAAAAACTGTTGCAAAAGCGCATCAAACGCTTGCTTGAAACATCCAAAAACGATGTGTTTCCCTTTGATTTCTTCACCGTTAAGCTTAAAGAGGGCGACAAAAATTTGAACAAGAGCTTAAAGGACATCAAGTTCTGGAACGAAACCAGCGGGCTCGTTCTCGCCATTGAAGCCGATGGAGAGCTCTATCAAGCCCCAAACCCTTCAATGCCTTTGGAATCTGGCATGAGTCTTTACATCCTCGGCGACGATGACGTGAAAAAGAAAACACTTTCATTGTTCCGAAACGAAGAAAAAGCTTGATTAAAAGAACATAAACCGCCTATTTAAGGCGTTTATGGCACTTTATAAAAGCAATGCGCTTAGACTTTACAAACTGACAACCCTATGATAATATTGAGGTTGCAAAATTTAAAAGGAGGAAATTTATCATGAAAACTTTTTTGAAGCGTTTCAGCTTCTTGGCCATCGCAGCTTTGTTGACACTCACCATCGCTGCTTGCGAACAAGAAGACCCCGATGAAGAACCGGAAGTTGACACCATTATTTTAGCCGAGAGCGACTGGCAAAGCCATGAATTGCACAACTCGGTTGTTGAATTCATCATCGAAAACGGCTACGGTGTCGATGTATTGAAAGCATACGGAAGCACCCCCGCCGTCGTTCAAGCGCTTAGAGACGGAGACATGCATGTGAACATGGAGATGTGGAGCGACAACATCGCATCGTACCAAGAGGACCTTGACGCAGGCTATTACCACGAGCTTTCCGTCAACTTCGACGACAACTATCAAGGCCTCTGGATTCCTGAATACCTTCAAGAAGAACACCCAGGTCTCGTGAGCGTTCACGACTTGCCTGATTATGCACATCTTTTCGAAAACCCTGATGAGGCAAACTGGGACCCCGAGGAAGATCCCGGCCATATGTATTTAGGTTCTGTGGAATTTGCGGCAACGCAGTTCTATGAAAACAAATTCGAGAACCCCGAATACAGCGAAATTGCCGAAAGCTTTGTTTGGAGCCCTGTCTCAACTTCGGTATTGAACGCCACTTTGTATGAAGCCTATGAAAACGAAGAACCTTGGGTAGGCTATCACTGGACACCAACGGCCATCATGGCGGAACTCGACATGGTTCTGCTTGAAGATGAAGGCGAATACGACTACGACGAAGGTACGGGCAACCTGCCTCCGAACGACGTAACCGTCATCGCAACGGACGATATGATGACCGCACAGCCGGAAATCGTCGAATTCCTAAGCAACTATGAAACCGATGCCGACATTACCGGTCAAGGCCTCATCTACATGGGCGAACACGATGGCGATTCTGACGCGGCCGCCCTTGATTGGCTCGTCGAATACGAGGACCTTTGGACACAATGGGTTCCCGATGACGTTGCTTCAGACGTATTAGACGCACTTGACGAAGCGTTGGAAGAGTAAGTTTTACGATATCTCAAAAGCTGCAGGCGGTTTTAAAGTGCATACACCGCCTGCACTTTTTCTCCTTTTCACCACAACCTCATATCCGTGGTGAAAAGGAGAAAGAGTTGTAACATTCAAACAATGAATCGAAGACTCGAAACGTATACACATGAAAGGATGATTTACCTTGACCATTTTGAAAAATTTCTTTGTGGAATTCCCCGAACGTTTAATCTACGACCCTGAAGCGAGAATCGCGCGGTTCATCGATTGGGCGGGTGACACGTTTGCGTTCTTATGGGGAGCCATTCGTCAATTCCTGCTCAGATTCGCCGACATAACCCACGCCTTTTTGGATTTCGTGCCGTGGTCGGTGTTCGTCGTGGTGTTGTTTATCGCCGGATGGCGCCTGACGAGTTGGAAGATGGGGCTATTGCTTGCCGTATTGACCTTTGCCATCGGGATGTTCGGCTATTGGGACAACATGCTTTTGTCTTTGACCATCATCTTGGCCGGCGTCATCATTTCGGTCATTCTCGGCTTGCCCCTTGGAATCATCATGTCCAAGTCGGAAAAACTTGAAGCCGTGATGCGCGTCGTTCTCGATACGATGCAGACATTGCCGGCGTATGCGTATTTGATTCCCGCTTTGATGTTTTTCGGATTCGGCCGTGCGGCCGGTTTGGTAGCGGTCATCATTTTCGCCCTTCCGCCTTTGATCCGACTCACGTATCTCGGCATCACAAACATTTCCGATGAAATGATCGAAGCCGGGCTGTCTTTCGGCTCGTCTCCGATGCAAATGCTTTTTAAAATCGAGTTGCCGCAAGCGTTGAAATCCATCGCGGCGGGCATCAACCAGACCACCATGATGGCGGTTTCGATGATTGTCCTTGCCGCCATGATCGGCGCCGAAGGTGCCGGCCGACAAGGCGTCGCTTTGATTCTATACCGGGCTGTCGTCGGCCAACGCGCCGCCGAAGCGGTTGTCGCAGGATTTGTGCTTGTCTTCATGGCCATCATCCTCGACCGCCTAATTCAAGGCTTCACCGAGCGTTTCGACAAAGGAGGCGAATAACATGGCCAAAGCGGTAGATATTAAGAACATCAGCGTTGTGTTCGGCACTTCTAAGCAAAAACAAGCCGCAAAAGAACTTTTGGATTCGGACCTCACCGCCGCTGAAATCCGGGAAAAAACCGGCGCAACCGTTGCGGTTAGGAACTTGGATTTTAGCATCAAAGAAGGAGAACTCTTCGTCATTGTCGGACTCTCCGGCAGCGGAAAGAGCTCCTTTATCCGGACGTTGAACCTTTTGAACAAACCCATCAGAGGCCAAATCTTCGTCGGAGACGAAGAATTGACGGCCTTTGACGCAAAAAAATTGCGACAATATCGTCAAAACGACGTTTCCATGGTCTTTCAAAATTTCGCCCTGCTTACGCACAGAAGCGTCATCGGCAACGTGGAATACCCCTTAGAAGTACAAGGTGTTGGTGAAAAGAAACGCCGCGAAACGGCGATGGAAGCGATCAAACTTGTCGGTCTTGACGGCTGGGAAGAACACATGACCTTCCAGCTTTCCGGCGGGATGAAACAACGTGTCGGTCTCGCGCGCGCTTTGACAAACGACCCCGAGTTGCTGCTTATGGACGAACCTTATAGCGCGCTCGACCCCTTGATTCGCCGCGACATGCAGGACCAGCTTTTGAAACTCGAAGACGAAATGGACCGCACCATCCTGTTCATTACCCACGACATGAACGAAGCGTTCCGCCTAGGCGATCGCATCGCCTTGATGAAGGATGCGGAAATCGTGCAAATCGGGACACCCGATGAGTTCTTTGACAAACCCGCCAACGATTACGTGAAAAACTTCATCGCCGACGTCGACAAAACCCGCATTCTCAAAGTGCGCAGCATCATGGAAAAACCGACGTACGTGGCCAAAAAAGGCGATGGCGTCAAAGAGACCTTGCAAAAGGTCAAGGAAAACGACATGGGTTTCTGTTACGTCACCGACGAGAAACGCAAGTTCCTCGGCTACGTCCGCCTTGAACAGCTGCAACGCTCCAAAGGCAAGACCATCGACCGTTTGATCAACGAAGACGATACCGTCATTTACCGCAACGCGTATTTGCGTGAAGCTTGGTCGAAACTGAGTGAAGCGGAATACGACCTCCCCGTTGTAGACGGCAAAGGACGTTTGCGCGGCATTCTCAACTACGACGTTGTCGTCGATGCGCTTGCCGCCCAATAAGATTGCAAAAGAAGCCGGAATCCGGCTTCTTTTTTTTACTGCACAACCGCGACAGACTATGGTATAATGGACGAGAAATGGCCTAAGGAGGTCGCAACATGAAAAAGATTGGTTTGAACCGTGACATCTTGGTCTCGCTCGTCGTCTCGTCAATGGCGGCCGTTGTCGCCTTCGCCATCATTGTAAACGGGATGGTATCCGAAAGCGCCGCGTTGCTTTTGCCGCTGCGCAACTACGGCATTCCCCTAGGCGGCGTGGCCTTGTTTCTCACATGGACGTGCACGAAAGAGAACCTTGACACCCGCAACCAAAAGGCGCACAAACTCAGTTTCAACATCGCTCTTTTCACCACTTGCATCGCCTCGGCGTTTTTCATCGTCGCATTACTGGCGGCGGTATAAAAAACACGTCCGCGAAGGACGTGTTTTTTGTGCCTCCATACCGACGAGGGAGGAGGCGAAGGAAGAAGGTATGCTCTAGACTTTGACATCGTCGTAGCGTCCGTTTTTATCAAAAGCGGCTACGACATACGAACAAAGGGGGCGGATTTTCAATTTGTTGGCGCGGGCGTGTTCAACGAGATGGTCCAGTAATTTTCTTGCGATTCCTTGGCCCCGTAAAGAAGGGTCTACGTAGGTGGAATTGGCGATGATGATTGTGTCGTTTTCGTATTGATAAGTGATTTTTGCGACGGTTTCACCGTTTTGTTCGATGTAAAAAGAATTGTCGCCTTGCTTGATATCCATATCTTCCATCCTTTCAAAAGACTACTCTCATTATAGCAAGACCTTTCTTGTAAAAACAACAAACATGCTTTAAAAAACTCGAAGTTCAGACAAAAACGGATTGGTTGGCGGGAAACGCAACGTTTCGCGTCTTTTTGGAACGGCGGAAAGCACGTCGGAAAAGGCGTGGTAGTTTTTTTTCCGCGCGTATGGTACAATGTTTATGATTTCTACAACGAGGTGATGATGTGAAAACCGCACTGATTCAAGGCTTGAAAAGCTATCGTTATTTGGCCGACATGCACGAATACACTAGGCTGGAAATCGTATTGAAAGTGCTGTTGTTGCCGATTTTGTACGTTTTGAACACCGTGATGTTCGTGGCGGTTCTTGCGTTATACATGGTGGAACGTTTCTTCGCCCACTTTTTCCGGCATTTCATCCGCATCCAAGCGTTTTTTTACAAAAAGAGAACGCTCGCTCCGCAAGGCATACGACGTCTTTATACGCTTGGCGGCGTCATCGTCTTTTTCGTGTTCGCGCCGTTCATTCTTGTTTATTACCTGAGCATGATGTTCAAGGCGATGGGCAAGCATTTGATGCGCGCGCTGGTCAAAGTCGTCGATTTCTCCGACCGATACTCGAAAGAAGAAAGCCCGATCATGCTTTTTGACGATGTCCCGAAAAACGAATTTCAACTCTCCGGAGCGCTTAAGGACATCGGAAGCACACAAGCCATCGGGAACACCTTCGAGTCCATGTTGAAAGAAATGCACAGCGAGACTATCGAAGACATCGAGGACGCCGAAGAAGATTCTTGAGTGTTCGCTTTATGAAGCCGTTATTTCTTGGTGTTGCAACGCGGTCTATGATACAATGGACACAAGAGTTTCACACGAGGTGTGAGTATGTGGTTATTTTTGTTCATCGTCTTTGCGGCGGTGTTGGTTTATACAATTTATTACACGTTTAAAAACAAGAGAGATCGTGGTTTATGATGAATGAATGGGACGGAAGCATGTATTCGACATACAAAAACTTTCTATATTCCAGCGATATTTTTGAAGTGGTCGAATGGGCGAACGCCATCCGAAACCAGGATTTGGAAGCGTTTGTCCGTCTTTATGAGCCTTTCAGACAAGACGACAACATGTTCGACCCCGTCGAACTCGCCATTGCCTACGACGCCGAAGACATTTACGAATACTTGATTACGACGTTTGATTACACGGATTTCAAAAACGCCGTGGATTTTTCGTTGCTTGTCATTTTGCTGGTGTTTGAACGCGAGCACTTTTTGCTCACCGCGCTAGATACATTCTCGTTTTCAAACGAGCATTTGCTTGAAATGTACGCCTATATGATCGACCATAACGACGAGGAATACTTCAAGCAGTTTTATTCGAAATATCCCATCGGACGGGCTTATCGGTTGGATTTGTTGCGTTTTTCACTGAACAATTACGAAATCTTTCTTTATTTGATCGAACTAGACGAGATGCGTCCCATGCTCAAAGAAGAGGGCGTCGTCTACGACATTTTGTCTTACCATCCCCGATTGATTCATCTGATTCGGGACATCAAAAATTTGGAGTACCTAATCGACACCGACCTTTTCCAAAACATTCTGTCTTTCGAAGAAGAGGTGGCCTTTGAAACCGTTCTCGACTTTCTTTTAAAACGGGGTTGGAATGTGAACATGGAAAACGGATTCGGTCTTTCCCTATACCACATGGCGCTCCGTTTCGCCGCCAAGCCGGAGTATGTCGAAACGCTGATTGAAAAGGGCGCAAAAACAAAACGCAAAACCGCCGCGGGCTATCCGCCATCGCATCAGCTTCTCTTCCGCGACGCGCGTTTCACGTTAGACCTTTCGCACCACATCGATTTCAACGCCCGCGACAAATACGGCCTCACCCTGCAAGATTACGACTTGATGCAACGTTCGACAAACCCCGATTACGAAGAGATACTAAGTGTTGTGCGCGTTGCCCTAAACATGGATGAGACCTCGTTTTACGAACTGAGCGAAGAAGAGTTTTACAACATCACCCTGCTTTATGACATCGAGGTGTTCACGCCCTATCTGACGCTGCTTTCCTTCACCGACCGCAGCACCCGCGACCTTTTTCAACGCGAACTCCAAGAAAAAGACATCGAGGTCTTCGACGTGATGACGCTGAAAGAGATGTTCCCCGAAACGTTCAAGCACGACACCTACAAGACCCTGCAAGTCGGCATCGATTTTTACGCCTTGGGCGCCGACAAAATCGCATTGCTGCAAAAAATGGCAAAGGATAAGAACACCACGGTCGTTTTGCAAACCGAGGATTATGTCTTAAACAAGGCCGCGCATATCGAATTCACCTTTCACCCCGACGGCACGCTCCATAAGGAGGCCAGGGTGCACACGCATCTTGTCGACTTGTATTATCTCCATTATTACTACGACATTCCCTTAGAAAACATAGAATACGACCCGGTCGTCAAACGGTCGCACAGATTCTTAAACTGAAGGTGTTTGAATGGTTTATCAGAGTCCATACGGAAAAATACATTACGACGACTACGGGCCGAAAGACGCCAAAACGTTGGTGTTCGTGCACGGACTCGGAGCGGATTCGAAATGCTTCATCAAGCAGGTCGTGCGCTTTAAGAAAACGTACCGCGTCATTGTCTTTGACCTACCCAATCACGGCCAATCTTTTCATTTTGAAGGCCGTTTCGATTACCACGCGGTCGGGGCATGTTTGATCGGTCTTTTGGACGAACTCGAGATTCGCCGAGCCGTTTTGATCGGTCTCTCCCTTGGGGGCCACATCACCCAGCACATCGCCTTTCACCACCCCAAGCGCATCGAAGCGCTTGTCGACATCGGCAGCACGCCGCTTCACATTCCCTTGCGGAGGCTCACCTATTATCGTTTGTACGCCATATTGCTGATCAGTTATTTCCTTCCCGTCAACATCCTTATTAAAATGATCGCCGGAAAAGACCGGGGAAAAACGGAAATAAGCAAAAATTTCATCATGAAGCGCCTTGCCGAACAAACCGGCAAGCGCGAAGTGTTAGACACCGCACGAGTGATGGTCAAGCTCGCCCGCAAAGGCATCCCCGCGCAAGCGGACAAACCGCTTTTGATTGTTCACGGCGAAAACGACAACAAAACCGTAAAAAAGGTCGGCAAGCGGTGGCATGAAAACACCGAGAAAAGCGTGTACGCCGTCATTGAAAACGCGGGACACGTGGCGTGTCTCGACAACGCCCGAGGCTTCAACAAAGAACTGGCGAAGTTTTTAGAAACTTTGCCCACGCCGGATGAAATCCGGTGAATCCTATCAAAGAAAAGAGGTGTGTGATGCCCATTGAAAACCGAAACATCGCATTGCTCATCGATGCGGAAAACATTTCTCCGAAATACATAGAAATCATCATCGATGAAGCCAACAAACACGGAAAAATCAACTATCGCAGAGTCTATGGAGACTGGACCACCGACCAGTTGAGCGCATGGAAAAGCAAAATCAACGAATACGGCTTGACTCCCGTCCAGCAAAACGTCTACACGGCGGGCAAAAACGTCAGCGACTTTACCTTGATCATCGACGCGATGGACATTTTGTATTCCCGAAAAGTCGACAGTTTCTGCCTCGTCACAAGCGACAGCGATTTCACAAAACTTGTCACCCGTCTCCGCGAAGACAACATGTTTGTCTTCGGCATGGGAGAAAGCAAGACCCCCATCTCCCTGGTCAACTCTTGCGAGACGTTTTCTTATCTTGACAAGATGCTTGCCAAGGAAGAGAACAAGAAAGAAGAAAAAGCCAAGAACGGCCGCAAGAAAAAAGCCGAAAGCAGCATAACGCCGCTTGAAACCATCGAAAAAGAATTGAAAAACATCATTGTGTCGAACCAAGAAGACGATGGTTGGGCGTATTGGAGCATCGTGGCGAATCTTCTGCAAAAGAAGTTCCCGGGATTCCATCCGCGCAACTACGGCTCAAACGTAAAACCTTTGACGTTTTTCAAGCACCACAAGGCTTTTTCCGTGAAAATCGAGAACAAAGTCGCCTACATCAAAGTCAAAAACAACAAATAAGCGGGTGAAACCATGAAAGACACATTCAAAAGCGGCACACTAAGCGTTAGGCAACTCTCTATCCTCATCGCCGTCGGCACCCTCATCGGTTCTTTCCTATTGTACCTTGTCCTAGAGGCGTTATACCGCCAGCAGGAATGGCGCTTGTTTGAAACGGAATGGCTGAATTACGGCCTTTTGGCCTTGGGAGGGTTTGTGCTGAGCGTCGTTTGGTTTTACAGGGAATACCGGATGTATCACAACATGACGTTCGTCCTTGAAGGCGATAAGTACCGAATGGAATACGTTGACAAAGAGGACAACGAGTATTTTCTGCGCGACTTGCGCGACGTGCGTCTTTCTCCCCTTTTTTACGGATGGTTCGGATATTTGAAGGTCATCTTCAAGTTCCGCGATTCGCAGGACAAGCTCCGCAAAACACGGATTCTCCTCATCCGCAAAGACGAAGAGAAAGAATTCACGAAATCCCTCTACGAAGCGCGAGAAAAAGCGTTCAAGAAAACGCAAAACACGCAAAAAAAATAGAAGCCCGGCCTTCGCCGAGCTTCTTTTTTTAATACATGCCTTGGGGCATGGCGTTTCCTTTGTCTTCGTCGTCGTTTTCCTCGATTTCGCCGACGGCGACTTCGGAAGTGATGAACATCGCGGCGATGCTCGCGGCGTTTCTCACCGCGTTGCGGGGGACTTTGGTCGGGTCGACGATGCCTTTTTCAAGCATGTTCACCCATTGTCCGCGACGCGCGTCAAAGCCGTGGTCCTTTTGGGCTTCCATTTGGCGTTCGGTGATCTCATCGCCGTCAAAGCCCGCGTTTTCGGCAATTTGATGGATCGGCTTAAGCAGTGCGTTCAAGACGATGTTGACGCCTTTTTGGACATCGACTTCGTCGTCTTTGAGGGTTTGCCGGAGCTCGTTGTACACATCGACCAAGACGGCGCCTCCGCCGATGACGATGCCTTCTTCGACAGCGGCCTTCGTGGCGTTCAAAGCGTCTTCAATGCGGTGTTTCTTTTCTTTGAGTTCGGTTTCCGTCGTGGCGCCGACTTTGACGATGGCCACACCGTCGGTGAGTTTGCCTAGACGTTCGCGCAGTTTTTCTTCTTGGTGTTCGTTGTCGGTGTTTTCAATCTGGCGCTTGATTTCGTCGATCCGTTCTTGAAGCATTTCTTTGTTTCCGGAACCTTCTAGGATGGTGGTGCTGTCTTTGGTGACGATGACTTTTTTCGCGAGGCCGAGGTTTTCAATGGACGCCTCTTTCAAGTCCATGTCCAAATCCTTCGAATAGAAAGTGGCTCCGGTTAAATAGGCGATGTCGGTGAGTTGTTCTTTTTGGTTGTCGCCGAAGCCGGGCGCTTTGGTCGCAACGACGTTGAAGGTGCCGCGCAGCTTGTTGACGACAAGCGTGCTGACGACTTCGTTTTCGATGTCGTCGGCGATGATGAAAAGCGGCTTGTTGTTTTCAACCACTTGTTCTAATACGGGGAGAACGTCTTTGATGGTGGAAATCTTTTGATCGGTAATCAAAACGTGCGCGTCTTCTAAGACGACTTCCATCTTTTCTCGGTCGGAAACCATGTAGGGAGAGATGTAGCCTTTGTCGTATTGCAAACCTTCGACAACTTCTAGTTCGGTGTCGAAACCTTTGGATTCGTCCACTTGGATGACGCCGCTTTTGCCAACCTTTTCCATCGCCTTCGCGATGATGTCGCCGACTTCTTCGCTGCCGCTTGAGACGGTGGCGACGCTTGCGACATCCTGATTGGTTTCGATGGTGCGGGATTTTTCCAAAATCTTCTCGCTGACGGCTTTGGCGGCTTTTTCAATGCCTTCGCGCAGGAATACGGGATTGGCGCTTTTGTTTAGGGCGTGGATGCCTTGATGGATCATCGACTGCGCGAGCAAGGTCGCCGTGGTTGTGCCATCGCCGGCGGTGTCGTTGGTTTTGGACGCGACTTCTTGGACGAGTTGGGCGCCCATGTTCTCAAACTTGTCTTTTAGCGAAATTTCTTTGGCGATGGTCACGCCGTCGTTGGTGATTAGCGGAGAACCGTAATCCTTTTCCAAAATGACGTTGCGGCCTTTTGGGCCCAAGGTCACGTTGACGGTAGAGGCCAGCTTGTCGACCCCTTTCAACATCTTATCGCGTGCTTCTTTTGCGTAAAGAATTTCTTTGCTCATGATTCCTCACCCTCCACGATGGCTAAGATATCGGATTCTTTGACGACCAAGTATTCTTTGCCGTCCAACTCAATGTCGGTGGTGGCGTAGGACTTGAAGACCACGGTGTCCCCGACACCGACGGTCATTTTGTGTTCCTTTGTGCCGGGACCGACGGCAACCACTTTCGCGGTTTTCGGCGATTCTTGGTCTTTGCTGGAAAGAATGATGCCGCTTTGGGTCTTTTTTTCGGGTTCACCCTTCTCCAGCACAACGTTGTCGTTGAGCGGTTTCAACATGAACACTCATACCTCCTTGTCAAATTTATGAATTTTAGCACTCGAAATGTTCGTTTGCTAATAAAACTATACAAAATTTCTTTTTTTCTGTCAACCCCCTTATCAAAAAATCCTTTCTCCCCTTCTTCAAGACCTACAAGAACGGAAGAAACTTGGGAAAAACCGGTCGGCTATGCTATAATGATTGCGAGAAAACCCTAGGAGGTAAAACATGAACCGATACGTCATGGCCATCGATCAGGGCACAACAAGCACACGCGCAATCGTTTTTGACGAAAAAAGCCAAGCGGTTTCTTCCGCCAGCAAAGAAATCAAACAGCACTACCCGAAACCGGGGTGGGTCGAACACAGCCCGAACGAAATTTGGCTTTCAACGCTGGCGGTCATTGCCCAAGCGCTTGTAGACGCCGACATCAAAGCGTCGCAGATCGAAGCGATTGGCATCACCAACCAACGCGAAACGACCATCGTTTGGGACAAAGAAACCGGAAAGCCGATCCACAACGCATTGGTTTGGCAGTCGCGCCAAAGCCAGCCCATATGCGACGACCTCCGTAAAAAAGGGTACGAACCCTTGTTCAAAAAGAAGACGGGGTTGCTTTTGGACCCGTATTTTTCGGGGACGAAAATTCAATGGATATTGGACAACGTAAAAGGGGCAAGAGATAAAGCGGAAGCGGGGGAACTGGCCTTCGGCACGGTCGACAGCTGGCTGATTTACAAACTGACCGGCGGAAAGAAGCATTTGACCGATTATACCAACGCTTCTCGGACATTAATCTACAACATCCACGAAAAGAAATGGGACGAAGAGTTGTTGAATGCGCTCAACATCCCGAAATCGATGCTGCCGGAAGTGAAGAATTCCTCCGAAATTTACGGCCATACGGTTTCCCATCATTTCTTCGGCGAGAACGTGCCCATCGCGGGCAGCGCCGGCGACCAGCAAGCCGCGTTGTTCGGACAAGCCTGTTTCGATGAAGGCATGGTGAAAAACACCTACGGCACCGGAAATTTCATGCTGATGAACACCGGAAAAACGCCGGTGGATTCCGAACACGGACTGTTGACGACCATCGCCTGGGGCCTTGAAGGAGAAGCGACCTATGCGCTTGAGGGGAGCGTCTTCATTAGCGGTTCTAGCGTGCAGTGGCTGCGCGACGAACTTCGCATGATTGAAAAAGCGGACGACACCGAACCCTTGGCCAAAAACCTCGCGAGCAACGAGGGGGTTTATTTCGTGCCGGCCTTTGTGGGACTCGGGACGCCTTATTGGGACAGCGACGCGCGCGGCGCCATTTTCGGTCTCACAAGAGGCACGAAAAAAGACCATTTCGCCCGCGCGGCTTTAGAAGCGATATGCTATCAATCCTTAGATGTGCTCTCCGCGATGGAAGAAGACGCCGGCATGCCCATCAAATCCTTCCGTGTTGACGGCGGCGCCACCGTCAACAACTTCCTCATGCAGTTTCAAGCCGACATCTTGAACCTTTCCGTTGAACGCGCCAAAATACAAGAAACCACGGCTTTGGGCGCCGCCTATTTGGCCGGACTTGCCACGGGCTTTTGGCCTTCTCAAAGCGCCATTCGCGAAATTTGGCAAAAAGACCGCACCTTTTCGCCAAAAATGGCCAAACGGACAAGAGAACGATACATCAAAGGTTGGCGCAAAGCGGTTGAGGCCACCCGCCGCTTCAAATAAATTCATGAAAGAATTGACTTTGGCGACAAGCTTTTCTATAATACACTTAGACATCTTCAGGGCAGGGTGAAACTCCCGACCGGCGGTAAAGTCCGCGAGCGAAAGCTGAATGGGTGCGATTCCCATACCGACAGTCACAGTCTGGATGGAAGAAGATGCGCGTTTTTTGGACGTTTCATGCCCTGAATTTGTCAGGGCATTTTTACTTGGCAGGTGATCTCATGGACGAACAATACATGCGGCGGGCTTTAAAACTCGCGAAAAAAGGAGAAGGGTTCACCAATCCGAACCCTCTAGTCGGCGCCGTCATTGTAAAAAACGGCGAAATTGTCGGCGAAGGGTTTCACGCGCTTTACGGCGAACACCACGCCGAAATTAACGCGCTTTTTAACGCAGGCGAACAGGCAAAAGACGCAACGATGTATGTGACGCTTGAGCCTTGTTCGCACCACGGAAAAACGCCGCCTTGCACAAAAGCCATCATCAAAAGCGGAATCAAGCGGGTCGTCATCGCTTCAAACGACCCGAACCCTTTGGTTTCCGGCAGAGGCGTCAAGGAACTTCAAGACGCCGGAATCGAGGTCGAATCGGGCCTTTTAGAAGAAGAAAACAAACGACTGAACGAGATTTTCTTCCATTACATTGTCAAAGGGCGCCCTTTTGTGATTCTCAAAACCGCGATGAGCGCCGATGGAAAAACCGCCACTAAGACCGGCGACGCCAAATGGATCACGAACGAAATATCCCGCAGGTTTGTGCACGAACTTCGTCACCGCGTGCAGGCGATCATGGTCGGCGTTAAAACGGTAATCGCCGACAATCCGCTCCTTACGGCCCGACTCCCGAACAAAAAAGTTCGCCATCCCATTCGGATTGTCTTGGACACTTGCGCCGAAACTCCGCTTGAGAGCAACGTGCTCAAAAACACAGAATCCACACGAACCATCGTTGCCGTAACCAAGGGCGCAAACGAAGAAAACATCGAAGCACTCAAGCGCAAGGGCGCAGAAGTATGGGTTATGCCCACCAAGGACGGACACGTCGATTTGCAAGCCTTGGTGAAAGCCCTTGGCGAAGAAAGCATCGACAGCGTGCTTTTAGAAGGCGGAAGCTTCGTCAACGATTCCGCGTTCAAAGCGGGCATCATCCAGCGGTTTCATCTGTTCATCGCCCCGAAAATCATCGGCGGCGACGCGGCGTTCCCCCCCGTCGGCGGGATTGGTGTGAACACCGTGGCCGAAGGGGCGAAGCTCAAACGCACAAACATGGAAACCTTTGACGAAGACGTGCTCATAACCTATGATGTAGAAAGCGGGGCGATATGATGTTTACCGGCATAATTGAAGAAACCGGCATCGTGCGTTCAATCAAGCGTACCGCGCATTCGGCGAAAGTCGCCATCCACGCGAAAACGGTGCTTGAAGAAACGAAAATCGGCGACAGCATCGCTTGCGACGGCGTTTGCCTGACCGTCACGAAACTGCACGACGACGCGTTTGAAGTCGACATCATGCACGAAACGATGGAAAGAACCACTTTCGCTTCCTTGCGTGCGCACGCAAAACTGAATTTGGAACGCGCCTTGAAAGCGAGCGACCGTTTGGGCGGCCATATCGTGAGCGGCCACATCGACGATACGGGCACCATCGCCGAAAAAAAGAAAGACGACATCGCACACTGGGTCAAGGTGCGCACAGCGCCGGCCTTGATGCGTTACATCGTCGAAAAGGGTTCGATCGCCATCGACGGCATCTCGCTCACCGTCGCAAAGACCGAACAAAACGCTTTTTGGGTGTCCATCATTCCCCACACGGAAGATGTGACCACCCTGCTTGATAAGCGCGTGCACGAGAAAGTCAACCTAGAATGCGACATCATCGGAAAATACGTCGAAAAACTCACCCAACCCCACACCGGCTCTTCCTCGCTCGATGAAGCGTTTTTGAAGCGCCACGGATATTAAGGAGGAACCTTATGCCATTCAATACCATCGATGAAGCCATCGAAGCGATCAAAAAAGGCGACATGGTCATCGTCGTCGACGATGAAGACCGTGAAAACGAAGGCGACCTCGTCATGGCCGCCGAAAAAGCAACGCCCGAAAGCGTCAACTTCATGGCGACCTACGGCCGCGGCCTAATTTGCCTCCCGATGACCCAAACACGGCTCAACCAACTTGGCATCGACCAGATGGTCGACAACAACACCGACACGCTGCACACCGCGTTCACCGAATCGATCGACGACATCGACACCAAAACCGGCATCAGCGCGTACGAACGCGCCAAAACGATTCAAGGAGCGCTTGACCCGAAGGCAAGGCCGACCGATTTCAAAAAACCCGGGCACGTATTCCCGTTGATCGCCAAAGATGGCGGCGTGTTAAAACGCGCCGGCCACACCGAAGCCGCCGTCGATTTGGCGCGTCTTGCGGGGCTGAAACCGGCCGGCGTCATTTGCGAAATCATGAACGACGACGGCACCATGGCCCGTGTCGACGATTTGGAAGTGTACGCCGAAAAGCACGGGTTGCTGATGATTACGATCGCCGATTTGATTGCGTATCGCCGCCGCAAGGACGTCTACGTTCGAAGGGCGGCCGAAACCACCCTTCCGACCGAACACGGCGAATTCGACTTAATCGGCTATGAAAACACCCTCAGCGGCGAACACCACGTGGCCTTGGTCAAAGGCGAGATTCACGAAGACGACGAAGTGCTGGTCCGCGTGCACTCGGAATGCTTGACCGGCGATGCGTTTTCTTCACAACGCTGCGATTGCGGCGAACAATTAAACGCGGCCATGGTCAAAGTCCAACAATCCGGCAAAGGCGTGTTGCTCTACATGCGCCAAGAGGGAAGAGGCATCGGCCTGATCAACAAAATCAAGGCCTACCACCTGCAAGATGAAGGCATGGACACCGTCGAGGCCAACGAAGCTTTGGGCTTCCCCGCCGACGCGCGCGATTATGGCATCGGCGCTCAGATACTAAGGGACCTAGGCATCCGGAAGATACGCCTGATGACCAACAACCCCAAAAAGCTTTCCGGGCTTTCGGGCTACGGCCTTGAAATCGTCGAACGCGTCCCCATCCAAATGAACCACAACGAACGCAACCGCCATTACCTGAAAACCAAAAAAGAAAAATTGGGCCACCTGCTCAAATTCAAGGAGGAAGAAAAATGAAAAAGTACGAAGGCAATTTTGATGCGAAAGGTTTGAAGGTCAACATCGTCGTCGGCCGTTTCAACGAGTTCGTCGGCAGCAAACTTCTAGACGGAGCGATCGATGCGCTCACCCGCCACGGCATGGACGAAAACAACATCGAAGTGACCTGGGTCCCGGGCGCTTTTGAAATCCCGCTCGTGGCGAAAAAGGTTGCCAAAAGCGGCAAGTACGACGCCGTCATCACCCTTGGCGCCGTCATCCGCGGTTCGACACCGCATTTCGATTACGTCGCCAACGAAGTCACCAAAGGCGTCGCCAACGTCTCCCTCGATACCGAAGTGCCCGTCGTCTTCGGAGTCTTGACCACCGACACCATCGAACAAGCCATCGAACGTAGCGGCACCAAAGCCGGCAACAAAGGTTACGACGCCGCCATGAGCGCCATTGAGATGGCCAATCTTTTCAAGTCGATCGGCTAATGGACAAAAAAAGAATCCGCACGGTGTTTCTAGATTACGACGGCACGCTTCACAACAGCATGCACATCTACAAACCCGCCTTTTTGAAAGCGTATCGCTACCTCGAAAAGCACCATGGCGCCCCCAAAAGGGAGTGGACATACGACGAAATTTCCCAGTTCTTAGGCCAAACCCCTACGGAAATGTGGAACGCCTTTGGGAAAGGGCTTTCCGATGAAGCCAAAAACAAGGCTTCCTCCGTCATCAGCGAGGAAATGCGCCGCTTGATCGAAGCGGGCGAAGCGAGACTTTTTGAAGGCGCTCTCGATACGCTGCATATATTGAAAGAAAGAGGCTACGCCCTCGTGTTCATCAGCAACTGCAAGAACTATTACATGCACGCCCACGCCGAAACGTTCGGGCTTGACAAACTATTCGACCGGATGGTGTGTTCAGAAACCTATCCCGGCGTCGAAGAGAAGCACCAAGTGCTCGCAAAAACCATGGAAGACTTTTCCGAAGAGATGGTCATCGTCGGCGACCGCACCCACGACATCAAAGCGGGAAAGATAAACGGCATCCACACCATCGGCGCCGCCTACGGTTTTGCCCGTCAAGGCGAATTGGACGACGCGGACCAAATCATCTCAAACGTCCGCGAACTCACCGACATTCTTTAAAACCGGCCAATGGGCCGGTTTTTTCTACGTTCAAGAGAATGTAAGCGATATCATCCCGAAGAACAATAGCTGAAATACGTTTTGAAATTGTTGCTTGGAGAGTTTTGATAGACTTGCCTTTTCCTGTAGAGTTGTAAATGATGTGAGACCAAAAAGAGGAAAAAAGAAGAAGAGATAAGATATCCTATAATCGAAGCAACTCAAGAAGCCGCTTCACGTTGTGTTTTTTCTCTTGCAAGGCTTT
>PWFC01000022.1 GCA_003554025.1 Mollicutes bacterium | reverse complement strand
GAATATATAAAAAGACCGATTTCGCCGTAAGCTTCAAAAAACTCCAAAATCGGACGGAACAGGTCGCTGAGTGTATCTATAATGGTGGTGCGTTCACCGTTGCCGTTTGTCAGCAAAAACAGTCTTGCTAGATACATGGCTTCCACCCCTTGGGCTAGTGGCATGTCTTGAGGTCAACTATTACGCTTCACATACCCCTTCATATGCTTTTTTTTATTATAGCACATTTTTTGTCTATCAACAATTCCTATAATTTCTAGGAAAACAGAAGTTCCAATCCTCACAAAAACCCTACGTAGCGAAACAATACGACAATGAAGAAAATGGTGAATACCGCCGCCGCCGTCGTCCAAAGCACAAGCTGCGAAGCGAGTTCGTCGTCTCCGCCAAGCCCTTTTGTCACCGCAACACTCGAAACGGCCACGGGCGAGGCAAATATTGATATGAGCGCGGCCCAGGAATGATCAAACGTAATCCAGGGCCGCAAAAGAACAGCCGAGACAAAAACCACCGTTGGCACTGCAACCAAACGACCGATGCTTCCAAAGAGTATAGGACTCATAAGTGCGCGGCTTCTAGTGATCTTGAATTGCCCACCCACGGCGATCAAAGCCATAGGTGTCGCCGTCACGGCTATGTAATCCAAGGTTTCAACAAAAACACCGGCGTTTTCTTTTAGCGCAATCCAAGGCGCCTCGAAAACAATGGCCAAAATGCCAAGCACCACAGCAATCATCAAAGGATTCTTAAATGTGTCGGTGAGCAAGCCGAAAAACATCCGCATCGTAAAGCGCTCCGTTTTTTGAAACAAATGGAAAACCACAATCGAAAGCGCGTTTACCAAAGGAATCAAAAACACGTTCAAAATCAACACGACACTCAAATAATCGTTCCCTCCAAGCCTCATGGCCAGTGGAATGCCGATCAAAACGAAGTTTCCCCGAAAAAGAGATTGCAAAACAACGGGTTTGTGTTCCTTTTTGCCTTGCCAAAACAACACGGCAAACGTACCCGCCAGAACAACAACGAAGGTCATGACAATGGAAAACCAAACAACGCCCCAAGAAATCTTCTCAAGCCCCTCGACATTGGCGAGCGTCACAAAGATTAAAACCGGCAGTGCCACCACAAAAATGAAGCGGTTCAAATGCGAAATGAAGTTGTCGCTTAGAACCTGCTTTTGCCTTAAATAATATCCCAAAAGCGCCAAAAAGATAAGCGGCGCCAACGCGTTGAAAGCAAACGCAAAGTTTTCCATAGGCATAACCTCGCAAACTAGTATCTATTAAAGAATAACACAAAACCTGTGCTCTCATAAAGTAAAAAACATAAGAAACGAAGAGTCTTTGCCGGCTTGCCATGACCACAGATGCTTCTCTTTTATAAAGGATTTTATCTTCCAAACCAGAACCCTTGTGAGCGTATCGTTGTTGACATCCACGATGAGTATGTTACACTACAATTGAGCACCCCCCATATAGGGGGGTCATACAGAGGAGGTATATCCATGAAAAAACTATTGCTCAAAGTAACCGGCATGACATGCGACGGCTGTGCCAACAGCGTGAAAAAAGCACTCTCGAACGTGGATACGGTAAAGGATGTCAACGTTGACCGCAAAAACGACAATGTGTCTTTGACTTACGACGAAGACAAAGTCGAGGAAGCGGCGATTGTCCACGCTATTGAGAAGATTGGTTACAAAGTGAACCGTGATAACTAATGAGAAAAACATTTAAAGTCACCGGCATGAGTTGCGCAACGTGCGCCAACAGCGTCAACTCCGTCCTTGAACACACCAAAGGTGTCGAGGACGTTTCCGTAAACGTTGTCAACGATACCGCCGATGTGACCTTTGACGAAAACACAATAGATACCAGTGGAATCATCGCCGCGATTGAAAGCGCCGGCTACGGCGCTTTTTTACTCGACGATTCCCTTGAACGCGTTTCACTTCGTGTCGAAGGGATGACATGCGCCACTTGTGTGGGCAACGTTGAAAAAACCCTTAGCAAGCTTGAAGGCACTGAAAACGTCACAGTCAGCCTAGCCTCTAACAAGGCAACACTAAAATACAATCCCAAAAAAATCAGAGTTTCCGAGATGAAAAAAGCCGTGCAGGAAATCGGCTATGATATCACACTGGAAGAAGAAATTGACGATTCGGAAGACCCTGATGTCGCAAAAATGAGAATTGCGAAGAAGAAAATGCTCTCCTCAGCAATCATAGCGGCCATTGTGATGACGCTCATGGTCGTCCACATGTTCATCGCAACCGTTCCGTTTTACACTCCAATCGTTGCCGCACTAGGCGCACCGGTCGTCTTCTATTTCGGATTTCACGTCCACAAGGGCAGCTTCAAGTCCCTCAAAAACCTTTCCCCAAACATGGACGTTTTGGTCTCCCTTGGTTCGATGCCGCCTTATTTGATCGGTCTTATGGGCCTCTTCTTCCCGGTCACAACCTTTATAGAAATGGCAACGGCCATTATGACTTTCCATCTAATCGGAAAATTCTTGGAATCACGCGCCAAAGGAAAAGCGTCACAAGCAATCAAGAAACTCGTCGAACTTGGCGCGAAAAGCGCGCGCATCGTCGTCGACGGCGAAGAAATCGAAGTGTCCACCAAAGAACTTTCTCAAGGCGACTTGATGGTCATACGACCGGGAGAAAAAATCCCCACCGATGGCGTCATCAAAGAAGGCTCCACCACAATCGACGAATCGCTTGCGACCGGTGAATCCATGCCGGTGAAAAAAGAGAGAGGCGATGAAGTGATTGGCGCCACCATCAACAAACAAGGCGCCATCAAAGCCGAAGTCACCAAAGTCGGCAAAGATACGTTCTTGTCACAAGTGATTACGCTTGTCGAACAAGCTCAAGGTTCCAAAGTGCCCATCCAAGAATTCGCCGACCGTGTGACCGGATATTTTGTGCCAATCATCATGTTGCTCACGCTTATGACTTTCGGATCGTTTTTGCTTTTTACCGACTTCCATCAAGGCATCATGGGAACCATGAGTTTCCTACCCTGGGTGAACCCCGACCAATCTCCGCTTATTTTGGCGTTCGTTACCGCGACCGCGGTATTGGTTATCGCCTGCCCATGCGCCTTAGGCCTTGGAACACCCACAGCGCTGATGGTCGGCAGCGGCATCGGCGCCGACAAAGGCATCTTAATCCGCAACGGCGAAGCGGTGCAAACACTGAAAGACATCAAACTCGTGGCCTTTGACAAAACCGGAACGCTGACGTTAGGCGAACCCGTAGTCACCGACCTTAAAACAAACACCATCGACAAAACCGAATTCCTGCAAATAGCCGGATCTTTAGAGAAAGGCTCGGAACACACTCTCGCCCAAGCCATCCTAAAAGCCGCAAATGACGAAGGCCTTTCAATGAAAACCGTGCACAACTTCGAAGCGCTCAGCGGACGCGGCGTAAAAGGAACCATCAACGATACAACCTACTACATCGGCAACCGCCGTCTCATGGATGAACAAAACATCGATTACCAATCGTTTGAACACATCATCGAAAGCTTGGAAAACGAAGCCAAGACCGCCATGTTCTTAAGCGATGGAGACAAAATTCTCGGGGTCGTCGCCGTCTCAGACGCCTTGAAAAAGGACGCAAAAGCCGTGATACAATCCATCGAAAACCTCGGCATCAAAACCGCCATGATTACCGGCGACAACGAACGAACCGCGAACGCCATCGCCAAAAAAGCGGGCATCTCGCATGTAATCGCCGGCGTCTTGCCCGACGGAAAGGTCGATGAAGTCAAGCGGCTTCAAGACGCCCACGGGTTAGTGGCAATGATCGGCGATGGCATCAACGACGCCCCCGCGCTCAAACAAGCCAACGTCGGCATAGCGCTCGGTACCGGAACAGACGTAGCGATCGAAGCGGCCGATGTCACGTTGATTCGGGACGAACTTTCACTGATTCTCACATCCATCGAACTCTCCCGAAACATCTTCCGCAAAATCAAGGAAAATTACTTCTGGGCATGGTTTTATAACGCAGTCGCCATACCGTTTGCCATGTTCGGCCTTCTCCATCCGATGATCGGCGCCGCGGCAATGTCGGTAAGTTCGCTCAATGTCGTCTACAACTCCTTGCGATTGAGACGAAAAAAAATGACCGCGCACATGGATGTTCAATATGAAACATAAAAACGAAAACGCCTTAACGTTGTTGAAAACCGCAAAAGGCCAAGTCGACTCAGCGGTCAAAATGACCGAAGAAGGTCGTTATTGCGTCGACATCGCCAATCAAATCATGGCGACGGTATCGTTGCTGAAAAAAGCGAATCTTGACATTTTGAAAAACCATATCGACACATGCGTCAGGGATTCCTTTCACGAGGGAACCCAAGAAGAAAAAACCGAAGAAATCATTCACATCCTGAACAAATACCTCAAATAAATCGACGCCAAGGCCGCTCAATAGCGGCCTTTTCTTTGCGCGAACCAAAATGCAAAATGCGACGTAGAAAGCGGGAAATAAAAAAAACACTTCGCAATGAAGTGTTTGACGTTAGAATGGTCGGGAAGACAGGATTCGAACCTGCGACCTCTTAGCCCCGAACCAAGCGCTCTACCAAGCTGAGCTACTTCCCGTTTGCCTCGTTTACTTCCATTGTAACCGATTTGTGGCGCGTTGTGAACATGAAACGCATAATGAATCCGCCTATAAAAAAACTCTTGAGGCAAGAGTTTTTCCTAGGTCCCTTAGTGGTCGGGAAGACAGGATTTGAACCTGCGACCTCTTGGTCCCAAACCAAGCGCTCTACCAAGCTAAGCTACTTCCCGAGAGTGGCGCGCCCAAGAGGACTTGAACCCCTAACCTTTTGATCCGTAGTCAAACGCTCTATCCAATTGAGCTATGGGCGCGAATTTCACAGTAAAAGAATTATACCACAGCCGCAAATCCTTTGCAAGAATAAACGACCGTTGATAATAATACCAAAAAAAGCCTTATCTGGCAAGGGAAATATGGGAAAACCTCAAGGTTTTAAACGCATTTTTCCATCCCGCAGGAAAGCCCCCTACGCAATGAAAGGAAGATGTGATAGAATGAAGAAGAACAACTTTTGAAGGAGGCACACTATGGACCACATTCTATCGTTCACCGGCATGCTGTTCATCGTTCCGCTCGCCTTGTTCGTCTATTACTCGGGCAAGCATCTGCACAAAAACGAACACACCTATTATATCGTGAGCGCCATCATAGCCTTGGTCGCTACTGTTTTGGCGGTACTCGCACAAATCGGGACACTCGGATTTTCTCTTGAAAACATCCCCGTTCTTTACCAGTTGATTTTCCAAGGACACCTCACGTTCGCGTTTTTCGTCCTCGTCATGTTCGCCGGAGGATTCAAGAAAAAGTCCAAGCCGAAAATTGCCTTGATGCGCGTCCGCCGTGAAATGGCCATTCTAGGCTTCATTTTTCTAATCCCGCATGCGACCTTTTTGATCATCACGGCCCTAAGCGCGCTAAACCCCACCGGAACCATCGCGTTCTTGGTCATGATCCCATTGTTTGTGACATCTTTCACAAGCATCCGCAAAAAGATGCATCCACTACAATGGCGCAAACTCCACAAATGGGCGTATCTCGTCTATTTGATGATTTATGTGCATCTTCTCTCCATCAATCTCATCGCCCAAGAAGACGAACTCCGCTTTGTCCGAGCCGCAATCTATACCGCAATCTTTGGATTTTATACCTATCTGAAGATGAAAAACTACATCTTGGCCCCGAAAAAAGAATCTCCCAAATCATCCGTTAAATAAACTGAAGACAGGCATTCGCCCTGTCTTTTTTTTGCATGCATATTATTTGTAATTTCTCTAATTTAGTGCCATAATGAACTTGAAATAAGAAATAAGGAGGCCTATTCATGAACTTTGAACTGCCAAAACTTGCATTCGATTACAATGCGTTAGAACCCTACATCGACCAAAAAACCATGGAAATTCACCACACCAAACATCATCAAACCTACATCAACAAATTGAAAGCGGCTGTGGAGAAGTACCCGAAACTGATGGAAAAACCCTTAGACGAAGTCCTCAACGACTTGAACAGCGTCCCCGAAGACATCCGCAGCGCCGTTCAAAACAACGGAGGCGGCCATTTTAACCACACGCTCTTTTGGACCATCCTCGCGCCCGAAAAAGAAAGCGACCGTCCCCACGGAGATTTGATGGACGCCATCAAACGCGATTTCGGCTCTTTTGAAGAGTTCCAGGAAACCTTCGCGACCGCCGCAAAAACGCGCTTCGGCAGCGGTTGGGCTTGGCTCATTGTCGACAACGATGGCAAATTGAAGGTTACTTCTACGCCCAATCAAGACGTGCCTTTTGACGAAGGTTGCCCCGTTTTGAACCTTGATGTTTGGGAACACGCCTACTATTTGAACTACCAAAACCGACGTCCCGATTACATCAACGCCTTTTGGAACGTCGTCAACTGGAAACAAGTGGAAGCGTATTATCAAGAAGCTCGATAATAACCACTAATCAACCGGATGCTCACTGCATCCGGTTTTTTTATGGCAATCGACAAATCGGGCTTTCCTTTTGACAAAAAAGGCTGTATTATGGACATATGGGTGATATGGAAAGAGGTGGCCGAATGAAAGAATTGTATCGCAAAATAGAACAACACTTGGGAAACTTGAACTTTGAAGGCATATGGCCGACGTTTAGGCCCTATCCGTTTGCCCTCTACGATCAGGAAACCGTGCAGTTAAAAGACCGTCAAATTTCTTGGGACAGCCGTTTCCGCGGCAATACCGCCATCAAGTTCGAAGGCCGAATGCTCGCAATTTGGAACGTGGATGAAGCGACGTTGAGGCTGAACACGAAGCGCCTCGCCTCACTCATCGTTCACGAAATGTTCCACGCTTTTCAGCTTGAATACGGCGAAAAGCGATTCCGCAACGAAATCGACGCCATCCATTACGCATACGAAGAGGACAACCTGTCCGCAAAATACGAAGAGAACCGGCTGCTCGCCGATTTGCTTGACGACTTCAAACAGCTCGACTGGTTGCGGTTAGCGGCGTTAAGAGCCTACCGCAGGAAACACTTTCCACAAGCAATCGCCTACGAATCCTACGTCGAAACCTGTGAAGGCATGGCCACTTACGCCGAATGGTCGGCGTTAAAAATGCTGGATCGAGACCTTTACAACCAAAGAATCGAAGAAATCCAAGCAAGTTTGAAAGACCCCGCTTCGCTTTTCCCCATCCGCACCATCAACAACAACTCCGGCGCCGCCCTCTTGGTCGTCGCGGAAAGCCAAGGCGAAGCGCTTTGGCATGTGGTCGGCGAAGAAGAGTCGATGCTCGACACATTGCTTTTGCCAAAAGCGAACGGCGATTCACCTCAAAAAAACGACGACATCAAACGGCTTTTGCAAGAATTCAAGGAAAACAACCGAAAAACTGTCCAAGAAGCGCTTGCAACCGCCGAAACCAAAAAACAAGGACCTTTCCACATCGTCGGTTTCGATCCGCTCAACACGGTCAAAGCCGACAATTACATCTTCTTCCGTCACTTCGTCCTACTGAAAAAGGGCGACGAAACCATGGTGATCGATTCGCCTTCCGTCGCTGAAACGACCTCCGATGGAACCCTCAAAACCATAAGACATTAAATAAAGGAGCGATAGAATGTACATTGAAACCAAAAACGCACCCGCCGCCATCGGCGCGTATTCTCAAGGCGTGTTCAAAGGGAACACTCTTTATGTTTCGGGGCAGCTTCCCATCAACCCGGAAAACGGCGAAACCAAAACCGACATCGCCGAAGCCACCGAGCAATGCCTCAAAAACGTTCTTGCCGTCGTCGAAGCGGCCGGACTCAAAAAGCATGACATCGTCCGTTGCGGCATTTTCATGAAAGATTTGGGGCAATTCAAGACGATGAATGAACAATACGGCGAATTCTTTCACGACCACAAACCTGCAAGAGCGGCGATTGAAGCGGCAAGACTGCCTAAGGACGTCGTCATCGAAATCGACGCCATCGCCGTAAAAGATTAGCCGTATAGGAGCGTAACGCATGGGCACAATTTTAAACGCCATCGCCGTCATTGTCGCCTCCATCATCGGAGTGTTCTTCAAAAAAGGATTGCCCGAGCGCTTGCAAAAAACCATCATGTTCGTCATGGGTCTTTCCTTGACCGCCCTCGCGCTCGGATGGTTTTTGCAATATTTCCTCGTCGTTGAAAACGGAGAAATCGCCACGCAACACGAACTTCTTGTTCTGATATCCTTAGTGGTTGGCACGCTGATTGGCGAAAAAATCGACATCGACGGAAAATTGCAGCGTTTCGCCTATGGCGTCGAACACCGCTACAAACTGCCCCCTCTTGCCAAAGGTTTCATCAGCGGAACCTTGATTTTTTGCGTCGGAGCCCTCGCCATTTTAGGCCCCGTACAAGACGCTTTGCACGGCGATATCAGCGTCCTTGCGGTCAAAAGCGCGCTTGATTTCATCACCGCCTTGATGCTTTCGGCCGTCTTTGGCATCGGCGTGGCTTTTGCGGCGATCTCGATCCTGCTTTATCAAGGCGCCATCCATATTGCCGCAATGTTTGCGGGAATGTTTTTGACCACGACGATGATTGAAGGCTTTTCCATGGTCGGAAACATCATCTTAATCGCCATGGGCATCAATTTCATGGAGATTAAGGAAATCAAGGTCGCCAACATGCTTCCCGCGTTGTTGATTCCCGTCCTATACTATATCGTCGTAGGTCTGCTTTAGCTTCAACCTTTCACGCAAAAAAGAGCGCTCGCAGGAGCGCTCTTTTTTATCAAGGAGGGGAGATTTGTTGGGCATGAAAAAAACTTACCGGTGGTAAGTTTTCTAAGAAAAAGTGGTGACCCGTACGGGATTCGAACCCGTGCATGCCAGCGTGAAAGGCTGGTGAGTTGAACCGCTTCTCCAACGGGCCACAAAACTGGCGCCCCAGCTAGGATTCGAACCTAGGACCCCTTGATTAACAGTCAAGTGCTCTAACCAGCTGAGCTACTGAGGCGACAAGTGGCGTTCTATGGTTTTGTTGGTTTGATGATTACATAAAGAAAGAAGCCTGGCGACGTCCTACTCTCGCACAAACGTACTAACATCGGCGCTGAAGCGCTTAACTTCTGTGTTCGAAATGGGAACAGGTGTGGCCGCTTCGCCATCGTCACCAGGCTATTCTTTCAAAACTGGATAATACTTCAAGAAAAGTTAAGTCCTCGATCTATTAGTACCAGTCAGCTTCACACGTCACCGTGCTTCCACCTCTGGCCTATCGACCTCGTAGTCTACAAGGGATCTTACTCATAATGATGGGGAATCTCATCTTGGAGATGGCTTCACGCTTAGATGCTTTCAGCGCTTATCCTTTCCACACATGGCTACCCAGCCATGGGTCTGGCAACCCAACTGGTGCACCAGAGGTGTGTCCAACCCGGTCCTCTCGTACTAAGGTTAGCTCTCCTCAAATTCCCAACGCCCACGACGGATAGGGACCGAACTGTCTCACGACGTTCTGAACCCAGCTCGCGTACCACTTTAAT
>PWFC01000048.1 GCA_003554025.1 Mollicutes bacterium | reverse complement strand
TCCTTAAAATACAAACCTTTCCCTTCAATGCTAACCACAGTTCCGCTATCCTCAATCTCCACCCCCAGTAAACGCATACAACTTATGGTGGAAATACAATCTTCTCCCCGCAGAAAATTGGTTACCTCCGTTTTCCCCTTTGCCAGGGAGCCAATTAACACCGACCGGTGAGATATTGATTTATCTCCGGGAACAGTAACCTCACCGCAAAACCGGCGGGGACGACCCACATTAATCTCATCTCCCATTCACTTCACCACCCCATAACCCCCGCTATAATTTTATCTACCTTCTTAGTATATCAAAAAAATGTGACAGTGGGGACGGGGCAATTTTGTCACACAGAACCAACGGTAAAGATACCAAAGGAGGTGCCAAAGGGGACGGTTCCTTTTGGCACCTTTTTTCTTGCCGTTAATTACTTGAACTGAGGCATAATTAGTTACTCTGTCTCCTATTTACCAAAGAAAACCGTTCCTTTTAGCGCCAAAAACCTGGCTAGCTTCTCCGCTTTACCCCAAAATGAAAGCAAGATGTGACAAAATTGCCCCGTCCCCACTGACACACAAAATTGCCCCGTCCCCACTGACACACAAAATTGCCCCGTCCCCACTGACACACCCAAAAATTACCAAAAGGTGCCAAAAGGAACCGTCCCCTTTGGTACCTTGCTAGCGTCGGTGGGCGCGGTAGTCCTCATTTTTTAAAACCTCCAAGGCGCTGTCACGCTGGTCTTGGCTGCGAAAGCCAAACCGGATGGAACCGCCCTCTTCTTCCCGCACATGCAGTATCTCCACCTCGGCAATATTAAGGTCCTTTTCCCCCAAAAGAGTGGCTATCTTCCCAATAGCTCCCGGAGTATCTTTTACTAACACCACCACATCAAAAAGCTCCGGGAGGATGCCCCTGCTTTTATGAGGAACCTCACGTCGAAAATCCCTGGCCTCCGCCAGCTTTTGCTCCAGATCATTTTCTTTTCCTTCTTTTATGATTGAACGGAAATTTTCCAACTCCTGCAGATAAAGCTCCAGAAAATGATCGATGGCCTGCCGGTTGGTAATAAATATATCACGCCAAATTTCAGTATTCCCCATGGCCACCCGCGTGGTATCTCTAAATCCACCTGCCGCCAGCAATTTTACCAGATCCTCTTTTTCATCGCCCGCCGCAAGATTAACAAGCGCTACCGCCATCAGGTGAGGCAGGTGGCTTACCAGCGCCACCAGGCGATCGTGCTCTTCCGGCGAAAGAATCAAAGGCTGTGCCCCAATACCGTAAACCATCTGCCGCAAAACTTCCACCTGCTCAGGGGGCACATTATTGTGCGGCGTTAACACATAAATCGCATTTTCCCACAAGGTAGGATCCGCCGCCCCAATGCCCGACTCATCAGAACCGGTCATAGGATGTCCGCCCACAAGTATGGCTTCAGCCGGGAGGTGCTCCGCAAGCTCCTCAAGAATATAAAGCTTGGTGCTCCCCACATCTGTTACTATTGTTCCCGGGGCCAAATACGGAGCACACTCCTTCAAGATTTCGCCGCTAAAGCGAACCGGCACAGCCAATACCACCAGATCCGCCCCCTCGACGGCTTCAGCGGGGCTATCCACAAACCAATCAACGGCACCTTTTTCCCGGGCTAGTTGAGCAACCAGGCTATCCCCATCGTAGCCCACCACTTCTCCGACCACACCCCGCTCCCGCAGCGCCATCCCCAAAGAACCGCCCATAAGTCCGGTCCCCAGCAATGCCACCCGGTTAAATGTTTGAAATTTATAATTTTCTTCCCACACAGGCAGCCACCTCTTTCAACTCTTTCATCATTCCGGAAAAATTTTCCGGTGTAAGTGATTGATGACCGTCGGAAAAGGCCTCTTCCGGACGCTGGTGAACTTCCACCAGCAAGCCGTCCGCTCCGGCGGCAATAGCGGCCTTACTCATAGCAGGAACCGTTTGCCGGCGCCCCGTCCCATGACTGGGATCTACTACCACCGGCAGATGGCTCAACTCTTTTAAAACCGGAACGGCACTGAGATCAAGTGTATTACGGGTATATGTCTCAAAAGTCCGGATCCCGCGCTCACACAAAATTACATTCTTGTTACCATTACTCATTATATACTCCGCTGCCATCAGCCACTCCTCAATTGTAGCCGACATTCCCCTTTTAAGCAGCACCGGCTTATTTATTTTTCCCAACTCCTGTAGCAGGTAAAAATTCTGCATATTCCTGGTCCCTACCTGCAAAATATCCACATTTTCTTCCAAAACACCCACATTAAAGGGATCCACAACTTCAGTAATGATGAGAAGACCGGTAGCTTCCCGCACCTCATTCAAAATTTTCAGCCCTTCCTTTTGCATTCCCTGAAAACTGTAGGGAGAAGTGCGGGGCTTAAAAGCGCCTCCCCGTAATACTTGTGCTCCCTCTTCCCCCACAATACGGGCAATTTCCAGCAAGTTATCTCTTCCTTCCACTGCACAAGGTCCGGCCATTATTACTATTTCTTCCCCGCCAATTGTAAGTCCGCTGTCACCCAGAGGAACAATCGAATCCTGGGGGTGAAATTCCCGGCAAGCCAGCTTGAAAGGTTTTGATATGGGAATCACCTTTTCAACAACGGGAACAGCTTCCAGATGTTCGGCTACACCTTCCCGGGGATGCCCCAACACTCCCAAAATAGTTCTGTTTTCACCGGTAGAACGGTGAATACTATAGCCCTGCTTTTCTAACCTTTCCGATATTTCCGCAATATCTTTTTCGGTAGTCTCGGGTTTCATAACTACAATCATTTTGACAATACCTCCTTGTATTAATTTAGTATAAATTTAAATAAAGAGCACATAAAAAAACCTCCATCCCCTTGCGGGACGGAAGTTTATATATCCGCGGTACCACCCTCATTGGGCCAAGGCCCCTCTCATTTAAGGATACTCAGAGAAAATAATTATTCTCTTTTATACCCCCCTTCCTTTTAACGGCGGAAGATCCCGTCGACGCCTACTTCCTTCAAGCAAGGTTTCGGGCCGCTGCTCGGGGGTGTATTTCACGCTGTCTTAATACCGGGTCGCAGCTCCCCCCGGCTCTCTGCAATCAAGAACCGGCGCTACTTCTCCCCTTCATCGCCTGTGCTTATATTCAATTGTTTTATTTAAGGTTCAAAAACTTTTTATTCGGCTGATAAAGCCGATTTTTTATTATTGTACAATATAGTAAATCATTAAAAAAAAAAAATCAAGCACAAGCAGGACTTTTCTTTTACTAATGCGAATAATTAATAAGAGGAGCCTCAATCAAACACTTTTCTCCTCCTGGATTTTATTTAAAGTGGGCGAGGTTCCTCTTTCTATAGATTTGAAATGTTTACCTGCTAAATCCCTACAATAATTTTACACTTTGAAGCACAGATTCCTTTTCTTAAATCTATCTGTATCAGTAAATCATTTATAGTAAACACTTCCACATCGCCGGCAACTTATTCGAGATCGTTTTCTTCCTCCATTTCAAATACTACCGTCTTGTCTTCCCCGTCTACTTCAAAATCACCTTCATAGTCTAAATACTCTTCATCTTCAACCAAGACAGCAGTAAACCAGTATTCGCCGTCTGGCAATTCCTTGACAGCTTCCCCATCTTCATCTGTCTCCACAGGGTCGCCTACCGGGTCAGTAAGATCTTCATCGGCAAATACCTGGATTACAACGCCTTCCAGTTCATTGGTTTCTTTGAAAGTTACTTCATATCCCTCCATTTCAAACTCTACCGTTTCGGCTTCCCCGTCTACTTCAAAGTCGCCTTCATAGTCTTCATAACCCTCTAAGCCGGCGGTAAACCAATATTCGCCATCTGCCAACTCCTTGACAGCTTCTCCTTCTGCACCGGTCTCCACAGGGTCGCCTACTTCTTCAGTACGGTCTGCATCGCCATATACCTGGATGGAAACGTCTTCCAGCCCCTCCTGCTCTTCGAAGGTTACTTCATAAGTATCAAGTTCCTTCATCTCAAACTCTACCGTCTCGGCTTCCCCTTCTACTTCAAAGTCGCCTTCATAGTCTTCATAATTATAGCGGCTGGCGGTAAACCAGTAATCACCGTCTGCCAGCTCCTTGACAGCTTCTCCTTCTGCACCGGTCTCCACAGGGTCGCCTACTTCTTCAGTACGGTCTGCATCGGCATATACCTGGATGGAAACGCCTTCCAGCTCCGCATCCTCTGCAAAGGTCACCTCATAGGTATCAAGGTCTTCCACCACTGTTATATCCTGCAAAGCAGTTTCTCCGCTGTCATCATGAGTTACCTCTACCCAATCGTCATCAAGACTTAACTCGTCCCCGTGGGCAGGTTCATTTGTAAGTCGTTCATCATCGTAATCCACTATTTCTTCGTCTACTATTTCCCAATTAAGCTGAACTTCCATGCCGGTAAGATCTAGCTCCTCCCCCACTTCATATCTAGTCTTATCAGGTTCAGTCACTATTTCTATGCTTTCTACTAAATCTTCTTCTACAACTGTGATCTCCTGAATAGCTGTCTCTCCGGTGGGATCATGAGTAACAATTACTTCTTCATCATCAAGGTCAAGCTCTTCTCCGTGAGCAGGTTCGTTTGTAAGTGAGAAATCATCGTAATCTAATATTTCATCATCTTGCCTAACCCAATCAAGTTCAACTTTCATGCCGGTGAGATCCAATTCTGATCCTTCTATATATGATGTGGCATCAGGCTCTTCTATTATTTCCATGCTATTTAGGTGATCAGGTTTTAAAACCATAATTTCCTGTTCGGTTGTTTCCTCTCTCGGATCATAAGTTACAATAACCTCCGTATCATCACGGTGCAGTTCATCTCCATGTGCAGGTTCGTTGGTAAGATCTTCATGATCATAATCCACTAACTCTGCCCCTGCATCTACCCAATTAAGCTGAACTTCCATACCGGAAAGATCAAGATCTTGCCCTTCTATATATGCTACTTCATCAGGGGGTTCCGCTATCTCTATGCTCCATACAAAATCTTCATCTTCTATAAGAATCTCTTGAATATCTGTTTCTCCACTGGGGTCATGAGTTACAATTATCTCATCGTCTTCAAGGCCAAGTTCATCACCATGCGCAGGGTCGTTGGTGAGATTTTCATGATCATAATCCACTACTTCATCTTCATCAACTACCCACTTAAGTTGAACTTGCATACCGGTAAGATCAAGATCTTGCCCCTCTAAATATGCCGTAGTTTCAGGCTCTTCTACTATTTCAATCTCCTCCACAAAATCTTCATCAACTACTCTAATATCCTGAGTAGTTTCTTCCTCACTGGGGTCATGAGTTACCAATACCTCATCATCTTCAAGGCCAAGCTCATCACCATGCGCAGGGTCGTTGGTAAGTTCTTCATGGTCATAATCCAATACTTCATCTTCAGCAACTACCCAATTAAGCTGAACTTCCATACCGGTAAGGTCCAGATCTTGCCCTTCTAAATATGCTGTAGTTTCAGGTTCTTCCACTATTTCAATGCTTTCTATATAATCTTCTTCTACAACTGTGATACTCTGGAGAGCTGTCTCTCCACTGGGGTCATGTGTTACCGTTACCACTTCATCATCAACGCTTAGTTCATCACCATGAGCAGGTTCGTTGGTAAGATCTTCATGATCATAATCCACTACTTCTTCACCTGCAACTACCCAATTAAGCTGAACTTGCATACCGGTAAGGTCCAGATCTTGCTCTTCTAAATATGCCGTAGTTTCAGGTTCTTCCACTATTTCAATGCTTTCCACGTGCTCCTCTTCCACCACAGTAATTTCCTGGATAGCTGTCTCCCCGCTGGGGTCATGAGTTACCAATACCTCATCATCTTCAAGGCCAAGTTCATCACCATGCGCTGGTTCGTTGGTGAGATCTTCATGATCGTATTCTACTATCTCTTCGCCCGCAGCTGCCCAATTGAGCTGAATATACATGCCAGTAAGATCCAATTCAGAGCCCTCTTCATAAATGGTCTTTTCAGGTTCTAAATATATCTCAATACTTTCTACATACTCTTCTTCCACCACAGTAATTTCCTGGATAGCTGTCTCCCCGCTGGGGTCATGAGTTACCAATACCTCATCATCTTCAAGGCCAAGTTCATCGCCATGCGCAGGGTCGTTGGTGAGATCTTCATGATCGTAATTTACCACCTCCGAGCCCCCGACTGCCCAATTGAGTTGAACTTCCATCCCGGTGAGGTCTAATTCTTCTCCTGCTTCATATATAAGCTTATCAGGTTCCTCCACTATTTCTATGCTTTCTACATAATCTTCTTCCACCACAGTAATTTCCTGGATAGCTGTCTCCCCGCTGGGATCATGAGTTACCGTTATCTCATCATCGTCAAGGCCAAGTTCATCTCCATGCGCAGGGTCGTTAGTGAGATCTTCATGATCGTAATTTACCACCTCCGAGCCCCCGACTGCCCAATTGAGTTGAACTTCCATTCCGGTGAGGTCTAATTCTTCTTCGGCTTCATATATAAGCTTATCAGGTTCATCCACTATTTCTATGCTTTCTACATAATCCTCTTCTACAATTTCTACCGTCAGTATGACATCATCACATCTATCGAAGCTGATGACAAATTCCAATTCATCACCATCTTCAAAACCTTCAAGGAAATCAGCAGATATAGTAAATGTATCATTATCAACATCCCAATTTGCTTCTTCTATGCCTTCTCCGGTTACATCTTCTACTTCATTGGCTAAATTCCAGGTGATATTAGTTTCCACATCTGCAGGAGCATCTAAAGCAAAACTTACATGTTCAGGTTCTATAACGGCACCTCCGGCAGCATCATCTATTATTTGTCTTATTGCATCCTCTACTTCTTCACTAACTGCAGCAGTGCCGCCCATTATTTTAATTTTACTGGCACAATTAATTATATCCCTCATATAATTTTCTACTTCTTCTGGAATTTCATTAGTGCGTACATATAGTATAGGCAGTTCATAAATACATGCACCTATAGCATCCGCAAGGTTTTCATCAAATCCGCCGCTTACTACAATGTCATGTTCTTCAGGAAACATCTCTTCGGCAAAATTTTTACTGGTGTCAAATCTTCCTTCTCCTTCCAATCGATTAATCTCATCAGTATAATTTTGGAGTTTAAGTTCTACTTCATGACTGATTACAGCATCGCCTCCGACCAGATAAAGCTCTTCAATACCCAGTTCGCCAATTGCTTCCTCGGTTACCTCAGGCACATCATCCTGACTTACCTGAAGAATCGGTGCCTGATCCTTAAAAGCTGCTGCACCGGATACTAAAGCATCAGGAGTTGCTGTTCCGTTTACGATAAAAGCATAATCCTCAATTTGCTCCTTAACCCTAAGATCTTCAGCAATTTCAGTTGCTGTTTCAAATCGGCTCTCTCCGGCAATCCTTTCTACCTCAAGCTCCATATTTTCCAAATCTTCCTCTACCTCGGCAGAAACAGCTATTTCTCCACCAAGAATTATTGCTTCACTCGCTCCCAGTTCCTCTATCGCACCCGCAGCTTCTTCACGTAAGTTATCGGGCATAGTCAACAAGATGGGCGCATCCAAGGCACCGGCCAATACGCTGGAAGCCAGCCCATCAGCAAAATCCCCTGCATCATCACCTCGGGCAATAATAACTGTATCAGAAGAATCATAATTGTCTAAAGCAACTTTAGCAGCAGTATCAAAACGATTTATTCCTGCCATTCTTGATATACCCTCATCATCATCTTCTTCACCAATGACAACTCCTCCAAACATAGCCAAGATCATACATACGGCTAACACCAGAGAAATCGTTTTTTTCCTTCCTTGCTGCTTTCCTAATGAAATACCCATAATAATCCTCCTTCATTTATAATTTATACTTTATAATGTAAAAACTTTATTAATAAACCAATCAACCTCTTTACCACATAACTTAAAAAATTCGCAAACCATATTTCCTTCGGGAGCTAAAACTTTATTTTTCTTAAAATGTCTATCTGAAGCAGCTTTACCATCCTCCTTTCTTATAAAAAAGACACAAAAGCTTCACATTTCACCTTCAAAAAAAGATTCTGATAAACATTTGGTAGTTAATTTAGTAGTTGATTTATTTGTATGGGTAGTTGCCTTAATTATTGCTGCATTCTTCTTAAAATTGATATAGTTTTTAACTATTGTATAATTATGGTATTATAGCTTCCTTCTTAATGCAATTCGTATCTAAAAAAATTTTTAGGTGGTTGTAGTTCTTGTAGCCTATTATATATAAATAGTTTATGTAATGCTCCTTGATTTTATGTCAACATTTAGGAGAATTTTTGATTTTGTTTGCATAAATGGAAGCCGCATAGCGAAGGTTTTATAAAATGCATCAAAAACACTTTGTGAGTGCTTCATCTCCCGCCTATATATAGAGGCGGGAGACTTGGCATTACAAGTTCATCGCCCGCCTATAGAGGCGGGCGACGGCGTTACAAGTTAAAAACACTTGCCCTATTGCTGTTGCTTTTGTGTTGCTTTTGTTCTAAAACGCCTATACCAGCAATTCCGCAATTTGGATAGAATTGGTTGCCGCCCCCTTGCGGAGGTTGTCCGAAACTACCCACATGCTTAATCCCCTTTCCACAGAAAAATCACGCCTGATCCTTCCTACAAAAACTTCGTTGCGCCCATCAGCGTCAATGGGCATGGGATAAATCAGGTTTGCAGGATCATCCTGCACAACAATGCCCGGAAATTCCTCCAAAATTTCCCGAGCCCTTTCAGGAGATATATCCCGGGCAAACTCCACATTAACCGATTCGGAATGGCCGTTAAATATAGGAGCACGCACCGTGGTAGCCGTAATCCGCATATCCGGCAAGCCCATAATCTTCCGTGTTTCCTTAATCATTTTCAGTTCCTCTTTGCTGTAGCCTTCTTCCCCGAACGCATCGAGTTGAGGCACCAGGTTAAAAGCTATCTGGTAATTCCTGGCTGCCCCTTTATGTGGAATATACTCCGCTTTAATTTCCTTTCCATCCAGGTAAGCCCTGCTTTGGGTTTCCAATTCATCCATGGCTTCTTTGCCCGATCCGGAAACCGCCTGGTAAGTAGACACTACCACCCTTTCTATGCCCGCTTCTTGATGCAACGGTTTCAAAGCCACCACCATCTGAATGGTCGAACAATTGGGGTTGGCAATTATACCCTTGTGCTCCCGGGCTGCATCCGGATTAACTTCAGGGACCACCAGCGGCACATCATCATTTAAGCGAAAAGCACTGCTATTATCTACCACCACTGCGCCATGCTTTACCGCTTCGGGGGCATACTGCTCGCTAATATCCCCGCCGGCGCTGAAAAAAGCAAAGTCTACCCCCTTAAAAGCCTCGGGCTTAAGCTCTTCTACCACATATTCCCGGTTTCCCACCTTCACTTTTGAACCGGCCGAACGCGCAGATGCCAGCATCTTTAACTCTTTATACGGAAACTGCCTCTCCTCAAGGACCTGAGCCATCTTCTGGCCTACCATACCGGTAGCACCCACAACAGCTACACTATACTTTGTCATAATCATTTACCCTCCTTTGTCCTGAGGTGCAAAAGGGGACGGTTCCTTTTGACACCTTTTTTCCTGTTTTTTCTATCTTGCTTATTACCCTC
>PWFC01000019.1 GCA_003554025.1 Mollicutes bacterium | reverse complement strand
TTTCTTCCAGATGATCGGGGGCAGAGGGTGAAACCCGAGGGCGCGCATTTTTGATGTGATGCGGGCGGCGTTGGGGTGGAGTTCGAAGACGTCGCCGAGTTTGCGGGTCGCATCGCCGATGTTGATGCAGACGAAGCCGCCATCTTTGACGACACGCCAAAGGGCCTCCCAGGTTTCATCAAGTTCGGCGTGCATGAGGTTGAACGCTTTTTTGGCGTTTTCTTCGGCTAACGCGTCTTCAATCTCGTGGTTCATCGACGAAAACGCCTCATCCCACATGCGAATCATCGGATAAGGCGGCGAGGTGACGACGAGATGGACGCTTTGGTCGTCGACTTCTTGTAAGCGCGCGGCTTTTTGTATGTGGATGGTTTGTGTTGTTTGCATGTTTCCACCTCACGCCCATTATACAACAACATTAGGGATTTTTGCTAGTGGAAAACAAAAAAAGACAGCAAGGTCTCTTTTTGCGAAGATATCTCACTTTGCATGATGTCTTTCAAGAACTCTATGTTGCGATGCGTTCTTTCGTCTTTTCGTCGAAAAAATGAGCTTTGTTCATATCAAACGTCAAGGAAATAGTATCGCCAATATTGATATCGGTGCGGGGGTTCACACGTGCGATAACGGTGTTTTCTCCGACCTTGGCCGATATGTTGGTTTCCGACCCTAACAACTCTGAAACATCGACCTTGAAATCCACCTGTGCTTCGGGATATGTTTTTTTTAGGATTTCTTCATCGTGAATGTTTTCTGGGCGAATGCCCATTATGATAGAACAACCCTCTTGATATCCTGCGTTATTCAAAGCTTCTAGACAGCGTTCGGACAGACGGACTTTCAAGTCTTGGTAAACAAAATAACCGTCCTTCAACATTCCGTGAAACATGTTCATTGCAGGGGTGCCGATGAACGTTGCGACGAACATGTTGGCGGGCGTGTTGTAGACTTCACTGGGTTTGCCGATTTGTTGGATGCAGCCGTCTTTCATGACAACGATGCGATCGGCCATGGTCATGGCTTCCACTTGGTCATGGGTTACATACACGGTTGTCGTTTGAACTCTTGCATGTAATTTGATGATTTCTGAACGCATTTGCACACGTAGTTTCGCGTCAAGATTCGAAAGTGGCTCATCCATCAAAAAGACTCCTGCATTGCGGACGATGGCTCGACCAAGGGCCACCCGTTGTCTTTGTCCGCCCGAAAGCGCTTTGGGCTTGCGATTCAAGTAGTCTTTTAGACCCAATAGCTCGGCCGCTTTGTGAACCCTTTGCTCTATTTCTTTTTTCGGCTTCCTTTGAATTTTTAAACCGAACGAAAGATTGTCGTAGACGTTCATGTGCGGATACAGTGCGTAATTTTGGAAAACCATGGCTATATCCCGGTTTTTAGGTGGGAGTTCGTTGGCATAACGTCCATCGATGTACAGTTCGCCTTCGGTAATCTCTTCCAATCCTGCAATCATCCGTAAAGTTGTGGATTTTCCACAGCCCGACGGGCCGACAAAAACAATGAATTCCTTATCACGGATTTCTAATGAGAAATCGTTGACCGCTTGTACATTGCCTTCAAATACTTTGTTCAGTTTCTTCAACGTTAATTCAGCCATGTGTAACGCTCCTTTTGCTGGTTTGTCGTGTATTTTTGTTTCGTTTATTTTCTCGGTATTGATTCGGCGTTACGCCGACAATGTTTTTGAATACGCGCGTGTAGTGGCTTTGGTCGCTAAAATGGAACATTTGGGCAATCTCTCTGAGCGAATACCGATGGGCGCATAAATATTCAAGCGTGCGTTGAATACGAACCTCTTGAAGATATCGGGAAAAGGTCATGCCCGTTTCCGCCCTGAAGCGCTTCCCAAAATAATCCGGGCTCATATACACATGCGAAGCGACATCTTGAAGAAGAATTTTTCGGTGGGCGTTTCGTTCGACATATTTTTTGGCGGTTTTTACAAAGAAATCTTCATGCTGAGAATCTCCCAAGAAGCTGAAAAAACACTTTAAAACGTAATTCATCCAATGCAACAACTCATCCATGTTGATGATGCTTTGAAGGTTTTGCAACGCCTCGTATCCGAAGACAAACACCTCTTCAACATCGCCTGCTTCTATTGATCGTGACATGAGCGTGATCAACTCTCCGCTACGGTGTTTCAAAAGATCGACATCGTTTCCGCTCAAACGGAAAAAGTCCACGAGCAGTTCGTTAAGAACCTTCCGGGCCCTACGAAGATGCTTGCCCCGCAGAGCTTGTATGAGATTTTCCTCCAATACCAGCGTATCCATAGCTTCTTGTTTTGTCATGGAAAGAACTTTGTGGTCGCTTTCATCGGTTCTCATGGTCATCGGTTTCACCCCTTTGGATTTTCAACGCCATGGAATCCACGTACTTGTCCATGAACACTGAATTGCGGTGCAAAGGTATATGTTGCGCGTTTTTCATTATTTGTTCGAGCATCGCTTTAGGGTTCTTTGACGTAAGCAAACGTTCGATGCCCTTCATCGGCATTCCATCCACTACATGAATCTTAGGTTGAAACGCCTTATCCAAAACCCCCGTTTTAAGGAGGGCATGGACGGAAACACCTGCGCCGAACGCTCCGGTCACATAAACGTCTTGAATATCCTCCATTGACATCTCCGCATGGTTTAAGAGCGCATGCACACCACCTCTGATGGCGGCTTTGGCCAGTTGTATTTCACGGATGTCGTTTTGTGACAGATAAAGATGGTCGTCCATGTAGAAACGTTTGTTTGAATCGTCTCGTTCGTGTTTCAGCAACCTGCCGCTCTCATCAACAACCCCATCGTCAAGCATGGCTGCAAGCAACGACAACAACCCGCTCCCACAAAAGCCTTGGGGAGTTTGGCCATAGTATCGCATCACATACTTTCCGTCTTGGCGCTTGACGTCATAGACCGCGCCATCGACCCCCCCGAGGCCGCATTCGATGTTGCCGCCTTCAAAAGCCGGTCCGGCGGCGGTCGAGGTTGCGTAAATGGTGTCGTTTTTCACGAGTGCTATTTCGCCGTTTGTCCCCAAATCAATGAACAGTGTGTGGGATGGCAAGGGGAGGAGATTGCTAAGACCCGCCACGACATCACCACCGACAAAAGCGGAAATGGAAGGATACACAAAGACTTTCCCGCCGATGGAAAGCCCAAGCGATTCGGCGCTTTGTAATGACTCGTGCAAGGCGTATGCTTCATAAGGCGCCTTGCCCATGGTTTGAATGGGCCACCCTAAGACGATGTGTTGCATGAGGGTATTGCCCGCCAACACCGTCAACAAAACGGAAGTTGATGAATACCCTTCTACTTTTGCCATTTGGACCATTTGGTTTTGCAGCTCGTCAAGAATCAGCCGGCGTAGCTTTGCATAGTTTTTCTCATCGCTTCCATATTGTATGCGTGAGACCACATCGGCGCCCGCTAACGATTGAGGGTTCAAAAAACGCTTGCCGCTTAGATGTTCACCGGTTGCTTTCCACATTTGGACGCTGACCGTGGTGGTTCCTAAATCAACACCAAACACAAGTTGATTTCCTTGACCGTGCGTAGTTTTCGATAGCCTTTGCCCGAAAAAGGTATAAAAAGTTTCTTTGTTCACCGTTTCTTTTTGTACGCCGTCAAATAATTTGTTGGAGCCTTGGACAGAAACGTTTGTTGCTTCACGAGGAGCAACACCTTCGACACACAAGTCATCGATGATGGTATAACCGCATGAGCGCACCTTTTCAACATTCGAGCTTGTGATGGAAACCTGGCACGTTCCGCATGTTCCTTTGCCGCCACAGTCCGATGGGACATAATAGCCTTTGTTGAAGAGCGCTTGCAAAAGGTTCGAACCTTTTTCCACTGCGTGTACGTTCACACCCTTTTCATGAACGACGGACAAACCGACGCAATCGTTTCTACGATGCAAACAATCGGCTTCGTCACAATATTCACAAGCCTTGATTGAACCGTTCCCACCATAGGTTACATAAAACACCATGGATTTGTTTGGTAGCAAATAGCCCGAGTCGGTCATGCGAATCGCCTCGTCATCGATACGATCAAGAAAGTTGCGCTGATATATCAAAGCGGCTTTTGACCTCGCAAAATCCCGCACATCGGACAAAGACGAAGATACTTCTGATTCAAGGTGTTTTTTGGCATTGTTCACAATTTCGTAGAAATACACATTCAACACTTGGTCGTAAAGTATGGCCAACGTTTCAGATAAGCTCTCAAAGTATTTGTGCGCTTCAGCGCCAAGCGTCAATGCGCATACCACAACATCCTTGTTGGGGTCGTCTTCATTACCGTTGTTGACTTGCAAAACATCCTTGGGAACACTAACCATGTCATAATCTAGCGTGGGAGATGCATTAGTTTCTATGAATCGCTTAAAATCGGCAACATTGTCTTGAATTTGCGGCCAGATTTTTGAAGACACTTTCAATTTGCTTCGTAGGTGTTCCAAGGTGAGTTCGGGAACGTTTATCGATGCACGAACCATAAGCTTCCCTCTTTCTGTCGGCGAATATTCAACGGTTTTATACTATACTTTTATGGGTGCAGTCTTTACAATTGAAAGGGAAAAGGAGTGATTGTGATGAACAGTTTTGAAAAAATTTCGGAAGCGGTGCAAGGCGGACAAGCACCGGAAGTGAAACAACATGTCCAACAAGCAATCGATGAAGGCAACGATGTCAACGATGTATTGGACGCCTTGTTGGATGGCATGTCCATAATCGGAAAAAAATTCAAAAACAATGAGATTTTCGTACCGGAAGTGTTGATTGCGGCACGAGCCTTAAACGGTGGATTGGACATAGTGAAGCCCATCTTGACAAAATCCGGTATCGAACCTAAGGGCAAGGCAATCATCGGCACTGTAGAAGGCGATTTGCACGACATCGGCAAGAATCTCGTCAAAATGATGCTTGTAGGCGCAGGTCTTGAGATTACCGATTTGGGCGTCGACGTCCCGGCGGAACGTTTTGTCGAGGAAGCGATTGAGAAGAACGTTCAAATTATCTGCATATCGGCTCTTCTAACCACAACGATGGACAAAATGAAAGAAATCATTGACGTCTTGGAAAATCGAGGCGTTCGCGACCAGTTCACCGTCATGGTCGGCGGAGCTCCGGTCAATGCGGAGTTCGCCGAAAAAATCGGAGCCGACTATTACGCCGCGGATGCGGCGACGGCGGCGGAGATAGCCCAAAAACTTCATCAAGAGGATTAAGCCGGCGGAAACGCCGGTTTTTTTTATGTCCTCAAAACGATAAACGAATAAGGTTTGCACATTTCTTGGATTTTTTGGCGATTCATTTTTGGACTTCTACCGAGAAAGACTATATCGTCAGACGTTGTTTTTTCGCTAGGGGCAATTTGGAGACCCTCTTCGGTATAATTCAAGAAATACGATTTTCCATCTAAAGTGCAAAAACCTTTGATGCGCTCCACATAAGGCCAAATCATCTCACACAAAAGGGTCAAATCAGAGATATCGTATGCGCCATCCAAGCGGGCTTCGATCGATTGCATGGAAAGATCCATGGTCGAATTCCCTCTATCCAAAGACGGTTTCAAAGCTTCAATCCATCCGTCTTCGTATTGTCCATGCTGCACAGGATATATAGGCGCAAGTGGATTTTCTTTTTTCAACAGTTCTTGGATGCTTTCAAAAGATTGATCAACGACGTCGAGTTTGCTGACAAACAGCAAATCCGCCCGACGAATTTGTTCCTTTGCCGCGACATTGGTGTGTAGCACTTTTTCTGCCGTATCCGCGGCGGCGAGAGCAATCATACCTAAATATCGATAACGGTGGGTGTTTTTGACGGTGCGCATAAGCTCCAACAAATTCGCCGGGTTGGAAAAGCCGCTTGTTTCCACTAGTACTTTGGACAGGGGTTTATGGGAGAACTCTTTGAGCTTTTTGAGGAAGTCCTCTTGCTTGCATGTGCAAAACAAAGAACCCCCGCTGACGGCTCCGACTGCTTTCGATACGCTTTTGAGCCGTTCGGAGTCAATGGCGATATTGCTGAAATCGTTGACAATGACGCCGATTTTCTCACCACTGTGACGTCTCAAATATTCTTTTAGAAACGTTGTTTTGCCGCTGCCCAAAAATCCTGTGACAAAGAGTATGTCCATCGATTAGAGAACCTGTTGAATTTTTCCGGAAAGTTCATCAAGGCTCGGGATGATGGAAGAGAACTTCAGTTCGCCGTTGATGTAGATGGCAGGAAGATTGGTAACGCCCATTTTTTGGCAGCGGGCAATGGTTTCTTTTTGTGTAAATTTGTGTTCGACAATGTCTATTTTGTCTCCAAAACGTTCTTTCGCTTTGTTCGCGGCGCCCATCATGTATGTACATGCTGCGCATGTTTCCGAGTCTAGCGTGAACACTTCTACCAAAGGTTTTTTCAAGTTGTTGTAATCGGGCAAATCCACATCCATCGGCGATTCGGAAGCGGCGGTATAATTTTTTAAAGACTCGCGCGTCTTCATTGGATCGCGCACGGCTTGAGCAATGCCGATGGTGTTTTCCGGCGGTGTGTCATAAGGCATGTCGCACCCTGGTGAGATGATCAGGTTCTGTTCGCTGTTTTCCAGTTCGTCGATTAAATCGATGGCGTATTTCATGTTGTCTTGTTGGCTGCCATGCAACATCACGGTTGTCAATGGAATGTTGCCACCAAGCGCTACATTATACGAATCGGTAATCTTTTTCGCTGGTTTCATGTCGATGTTTTCATCGATGGATATCGAATCCGGCGCGGTTTCGCACATGGCTTCGATGTTTCTAGTGGCGTCTCCACATACGAAGAAAGATGAATAGACGTCTTTTTCCCGCAAGAAAGAGAAAACATCCCGATAAGGCTTGTCCAAGACTTCTTTGAAGTGGTCCTTTGATATTTGCGAGACGAGCGGGTCGACGACCGCAACGACATCAGCGCCTGCATCAATATACAACTGCGAAACGGTTTCTATGAAACGTTGACAATATTCCACAAGCTTCTTGACATAGTCCATGTCGTCGTACATGTCGATAAAGATTTCCGTACCGCGCAAATGGGAAGCAAGCGTAAAAGGGCCGCAAACTAGACCGTACAATGCGACTTCCTCGCCAACTTCCTCTTTCATTTGTCGTGTCGCTTCCAAAACGACGGGCAAGCGTCCGCTATGTTCATCCGGCATGAGGCAATCGCATGGTATCCGTTTGTCTCCTTGTAAAGGATGTGAGACAACTTGCGGCGGGCCATCGGGAGAGTATTTCAGTTCACAGCCAAGTATTTCTGCTTCAATTTGCAAATCAAATGCAATAGGCATTCCGTCGGGCTGATACAATTTGTGTACTTCTCGCAAGGCTTCAATCAGTTTTTGAGGATCTTTCAGCATATCCTCAGGCGAATGGCCGCAAAGTTTTCCGGCATGCACACCGGCGAACGGCACCCACCCGGGTCGAGAAACTTTCTTGTGGGACAAGACGTCAAACAACAAACCTTTACTCATCTTTCATTCCTCCTCGTCGTAATCAAACGCGGCGTCAAGCATGGCGTGATAGTTTTCTATCGGGACATAATCGGGAACGCTGTTTCCGCTTCCAAGCGCAAATCCCCCACGTTCTTTGGTTCTTTCAATCATTGCTTTGGAACGGTTGTAAACCTCTTCTGGTGTTGCTCGACAAAGAAAATCCATATCTATGCCGCCGATGACGGCAATTTTTCCTTGGAGGTTCTCATACGCCTCTTCTACGGGCACAATGTTGTCTTCATACGATTGCTTGGCGTCAATGTTCATCGTATGGACGATGTCGTCGACAATGGCTTCATAGTTGCCGCAAGAATGGAGAATGACGTATTTCCCCCGTTTATGTGCTTCTTCGGCAATTTCTGCGTACCAGGGGAAAACATGTTTTCTTAACGCATCAGGCGGAAGCATCGTCTGCGATTTGAATCCCCAATCGTCGTTTAAAAGCACGGCGCCGACCACTTCATGCGCCAAGCAACGAACGAAGTAATCACGGATGCGACGGCCCACAGACGCAAAAATCTTCTCAAGCAGTTCGGGGTTGTCGTAAAGCATCAAACAAAGCCTCTCATATCCAACCAAGCCGATGGTGTTTTCCAAAATCCCGTCGTGACTGAAGGGAATCAAACGCATGCCTTCTGGCAACGCCTCGGCCATTTGATCGAGCATGGCGTAATTCGCGTTTTTGGCGTCCGGCCATGAATATCGTCGATACGAAGGCCAATCGGAAATCAAACCGCCGTCGTTGATCGATTTGGTTTCATGCTGTTCGTCCAATTCCCCACGGGGAAACTCCATTCCGCGCAGGACGATGGGTGAGAAATCGTACCCAGCCGAATAAAACGCGCGCATGGTCCAATATGCTTCGTTGTAATCGGTGTCACTTCGGTATAGTCCGTCGGTCAAGTGTTTTTTTATATCGTCGCCCAATATGAACTCAAACAGCACGGGGCGTTTGGGAACTTGTTTGTTCAATACCGCTTCTAGGTTTTGGAAATCGGGAGTTCTCTTAGGGTTTTTATACATAGTATTCGCCTCTTTTGTCAGGATGGCCGGGGCGCAATGCCCCGGCACATTTGTTACTCAATCGCTTCAATCTCTGTTTCGTTAGTGTTTGCGTCGAATGTGAATCGATAATATCCGCTTTCATCAGGCGCGAAATAATCGGTGCCGCCCATGCCGGCATCGTTGCCGTCAAAGTCGTATTGTTCTTCCGCACCGAAACGGCGTCCCCACTCATCGTCGTAGAATTTTTGGGAAAGCACAATGGCCGCCATGTATCCGTCCTCGTCGCCTTCGTAAGCGTCGAAATAGAATACACCTTCGTAGATATCTTCTTCTTCGGTTTCTTCAAGAGCCATAGCTTCCGGGCCGGAAAGCTGCCAATCGTTGAAGCAGCCATAAAGTCTGGGTGTTGCAAAGTCCAACACGTCGCCATCGCTCATGGTCAAAACCTCTGTTTCGTTGGTTTCAGAGTTGTAGCTCAGGTGGTAGAAAGTGTCTTCCTCGGGCGCAAGATGGCTTACGGCGCCCATTGCGGCTTCGGTTCCGTCAAGTTTATACTGGGTGCCGACGGCCCATCTTTGACCCCATTCATCGTCGAAATATTCATGGGTGATAGCCACAACGACAGAGTGGCCATCGTCGTCGCCTTCATAGGCCGGAAGTTCCAATGTGCCATGATAGACGCCGTCGTCATTTTCATCGTATAAGAACACCGATTCGTCGCCAAAGTAGTCCCAGTCGTTGAAATCCCCATAGACGCTCGGTCCTTGAATGGCTCGTTCGTCGCCGTGTTCAGGGGTTAGAACTTCGGTCGTCTTGTCGTTTGAATCAAACAAGAAAGTGTAAAAAGTCTCTTCCTCCGGAGCCAAGTAACTGCTTTCGCCCATGCCGGCGGGAGTGCCGTCAAAGAGGTATTGTTCTTCAACACCCCAGCGGATGCCCCATTCGTCGTCATAAAGTTTGACGGAAAGTGCAACCAACAAAGCGTGCCCCTCGTTGTCGTCTTCATACTTCGGAAGCAAGTCTGAACCTTCATAAACGCCGGCACCATAGGGGTCCTTCAGTTCAATCACGCTATCGCCTTCAAACTGCCAATCGTTGAAACTGCCATAAATACGAGGATTCTCAAAGGTGCGAATCTCACCGGATTCAAGTTTTTCATACGTCGTCTTGTTGGTTTCGCTGTCATAAGTGAATTCATAGATGGTTTCTTCATCGGGGGCCAACACGCTTGTTTCACCCATGCCGGCCTCTTCTCCGTCAAAACGGTATTGATCGCGCACGCCGAATGCATGCCAATCCATATCGTAGGAAACGGAAATCGCAACCGCCATGTTGAACCCGTCACCATCGCCATCATAGGCGGGGATTTTATAC
>PWFC01000066.1 GCA_003554025.1 Mollicutes bacterium | reverse complement strand
CGGAAATCCATATACGGCTAATCTAAGCCATCTGAATTTCCGGGACGCGGATATAATTGGTGGAGTTGAGGGGATTTGAACCCCTGTCCAGAGCAGCTGCCACTTCATGTTCTACATGCTTAGTTTGTTGTTTGGTTTAACCCGGTCTCCGCCAACAAACAAGCGAAGCGCGGGCGAGTCCTATTGGGTTCTTGAAAGCCGCTAGAACAGCGCAGCTTCCAAAGAGCCTACTAGCTGTCTGCGGGATTCGGACCGTAGGCTATCCGAAGCGCAGCACGGCTTATTTCCTAAGCCGCGAAAGCTGGTTGTTCGTTTCCGGTTATTATTAACCGAGGCGTTTTTACTTGCGCGACCAAGGCATGCTCATCAAGCGCTCACTACCCTGTCGAATCCAATAACAACCCCATCTATTGTTAGTATATCATAATCTTTCCAAATTGCAAGTGTTTTACGTTGTGATGACGTCCCTTATTTCCCTTGAACAAGGGATTAGTAGCTTTCCTTCATCGCCTTGTCCATGCGGCGTTTCATGTCTTTTTCTTTGAGGACGCGGCGTTTGTCGTGCTTTTTCTTGCCTTTGGCAAGGGCGATTTCAAGTTTGCAGAGCCCCTCTTTGATGTAAACTTCGGTCGGGACGATGGTGTAGGAATCCTTGTGCGTCTTGCCGTAAAGCTTGTTGAGTTCGCTTTTGTGGAGGAGGAGCTTCCGCTCGCGGGTTTCATCGTGGTTGTGCATGTTGCCTTGTTTGTATTTGGCGATGTGCATGTTGATGATGAAGGCCTCGCCGTTTTTGACGCGGACGTAGGAGTCTTTGATGCTCACTTTTCCGGCGCGGACGGACTTGATTTCCGTACCGCGCAAAACGATGCCCGCTTCAAAGCGGTCCTCAAGAAAATATAGATGGCTCGCTTTTTTGTTTCTGGCGATGGTGCGCATCTAAACACCTCCTAAGAAGGCGAAGTCGATTTCGCCGTCGAAGACGTTGACGCCCCGGACTTTGATTTTGATCTCGTCGCCCATGCGGAAGACGCGCTTTTTATGGCGGCCGATCAAAGTGAGGTGATCCTCGTCGAAGACGTAGTAATCGTCGTCGAGTTCGCTGATGTGGATCAACCCTTCGATGGTGTTGTCTAACGACACGTAAAGCCCAAACCCGGTCACGCCGCTGATGTGGCCGGTGAAGGTTTCGTCGATGTGGTTTTGCATGTACTCGGCTTTTTTCATGTCCAAAACGTCGCGTTCAAGGCCGATGGCGCGGCGTTCTTTCTCGCTCGAAGCCTCGGCGATGGTGTCCATGACGTCGTCGTAATGGCGCAAAGTCTTGTCGGTTTGGTTGCCTTTGAAAAAATAGTTGCGCAGAAGCCTATGGACGATCAAATCGGGATAGCGCCGTATGGGCGAGGTAAAATGGGTGTAGTGTTCGAAAGCGAGGCCGAAATGGCCGATGCTTTCTTTTTGATAAACCGCCTTTTGCATCGAACGAAGCATCATCATGTTCATGCCTTTTTCGCTCGCGGTGTTCTCGACTTTTTGCAAAAGCTTCTGCATTTCTTTATGGGTGATGGTTTTGCGCGCCTTGACGTTAAACCCAAGGGCGTTGGCCATGGTGAGAAGCTTTTCGAGTTTTTCTTCTTTCGGCGCTTCGTGGACGCGATAGATAAAGGGGAGGTCCATCCAATAAACGTGCTTCGCGACGGTCTGGTTCGCGATCAGCATGAATTCCTCGATGAATTTTTCGCTTTCTCCGCGTTCTTTGACTTTGACGTCGACGGCCTTGCCGTTTTCGTCCAAGGAGATTTCGGGCTCGTCGGTTTCAAAATTCAAGCTGCCTTGTTCGTGGCGCTTTTTGCGGAGAATGCCCGCAAGGCGCTTCATGGTTTCAATCGTCGGCAACAAGCCCTTGTGCACTTCTTTGACCTCGCCTTTCATCATTTCGTTCACTTCGTCGTAGGTGAGGCGGGCTTTGGATTCGATCAGGCTTTCGAAGATGTCGTGCTTTTTGACGTTGCCGTGCTTGTCGATAACCATCTCGCAGGTGATGGCGAAACGTTCGACGTTTGGCATCAGACTGCAAAGGTTGTTCGAGAGATTCTCCGGAAGCATCGGGATGACGCGGTCGACAAGATAAACGCTTGTGCCGCGTTTGAAGGCCTCTTTGTCAAGAGGGCTGTTTTCGCTGACGTAATAGGAAACGTCGGCGATGTGCACACCGAGGAAGAAATCGCCGTTTTCGAGTTCTTCGGCCTCGACGGCGTCGTCAAAGTCCTTCGCGTCCGCGCCGTCGATGGTAAAAAGCGTCCGATCGCGCAAATCATGGCGACGCCTAGCTTCTTCTTCGTCTAACGTTTGAAAGCGTGAAGCCTCTTTTAAAACCTTCTTTGGGAACTCGGGTTCGATGTCGTGTTTGAGGATTTTGCTGTAGACGTCGACGCCCTTGTCGTTCATGTTGCCGATGACGCTGGTGACTTTGCACACCATGTCTTGGTCTTCAAAGGCGTAGTTGATGATTTCGGCCTTGACCTTGTCATGCGGCTTCGCGCCGTTCAAATGCGTTTTCGGGATGCGGATGTCGGTTTTTATACTCTTGTCGTCGGCGATTAAATAATGCCAGTCGTCGCGGGCGATGACGGTGCCGACGATGTGCGTGTAATTGCGGGTCAAAATCCTTACGACGCGGCCTTCTTGCTTGAACCCTTTGGGGCTTTTGACGACATGGACAAGGACACGATCGCCGTGCATGGCGTTGTTCAAGTTTTTGCCGGGTATGTAGACGTCTTCTTCGTCGCCTTGTTCAAGCATCAAAAACGCGAAGCCCTTGTCTTTGACGTCTAAGACGCCGCTTGCGTAAGAAGTGTATTCGATCAAAGTGTATTCGTTTTTGCGGTTGGGCATGATGAGCGCTTCCTCTTCAAGGGTGTTGACGGTCTTCGCCAACTCCTTATACATTTCGGCGCTCGTCAAATCAAGGGCTTTTGAAAGCCCCCGGATTGAATACTTCTTGCCTTGTTGTTTGCGCAGAAAACTGAGAATTTTGTGTCGCATAATTTGACCTCCGGTTGTAAAAAAAGAACACCTCGCAGTGTCCTTAAATCATCGCTACGATCGCAAGGGCGATAAAGAGAATCGACATCGTCAGGGTCGCACGGCTCAAGAAGAGTTCGATGCCGCGTTCTTTTTGGTTGCTGAAGAGTTCGCTCTTTTCACCGCTAAATGCGTTTGCGGCGTTGTCTTTCGACGATTGAATGACTACAAGCGTAATCAAGAAGACCGCTACAATCAACAATAATACGTCTATGAATCCCATGGTAAACCTCCTATATGGATAATACGATATAAAGCAAATACGTGGTGATAATAAACGCGCTTGGGATGGCGTAAAGCCACTTGTTGCGGACCGGTTTCCTTCTTAGGGCAACCACTACCATTATAGAGTTTATAAGCCCTAAAATCAAGAGTAAGAAGACATTTTTAAAGAGTTCGCTAGCGCTGCTTACCGCCGCAAAAACATCCATGTCGACGTTGAGGATGTCAACGGCGCTGATGATGAGCATGTTGAAGATGTTCGACCCGAGAATGTTGCCGATGGCGATGTCGTAGCTTTGCAGTTTGATCAAGGCAAACAAAGCGGTGAACTCGGGAAGCGATGTCGCAACCCCCAAAAGAATGGCGCCTGCAAAGGAAGCCGAAAGGCCGAGTTCACCCGAGAGGTTTTCCGCCACAATGGTCAAAAAGAAGCTGGAGACAACCATCAAAAAGGCAAACACCGAAAACCGCAGAACTATGGCTTTCAAACTGTATTCCGATCGTTCCCCGGGACGAGGCGTGATTTCTTCATGCGTCTTTTTGATGTTGAGCGCGTATACGCCGACGATGATCAGCGATACGGCGCTGAAACTGATGCCCGCGGTGATGCCGAAAGCGTCAAGTTCCAAAAGGCCAAGGCGCACCATCAAAAAAGGCAGGAAAAAGATCAAGTACATAAAAACAATCAGCTTCGCCGAGGCGTAGCCGGAACGAATGTTGTTGAAAAAAAGGTGTTTGATGAACAACAAATCCACCGTGGCCAAAATCAACAAATTGAAGATGTTGCTGCCGAACACGTTCCCCAAAGCCATCCCCGGATTGTCCAGTCGCATCGTCGAAGTGAGCGAAGTGATGAACTCGGGCAAGCTTGTCACACCGGCAAGCAAAACGCCACCAAGCAAAGCACCGCTCAGCTTTGTCTTCTTGTCGAGTTCATTGATGTAAAAACTGGCGCGGATGGTGGCGAAAACGGTCAGTGCGGCCAAGAGAAAATACGTGAACGTCAAGGAAATCATACTCTCACCTTATTTTAAGTTAATCGCTTCTAAGTCTGTAAGGCCCCGGCATATCGTCTTGAATGAACCGTGTGCCCCCTTCATGAAGTTCAATCGCCAACAACATGTAATAGCTTCCGTTTGGCAAATCTTCCAACACCGCGGTCGCATAACCGTCTTCGTCAAACTCCAACGTCGAAAATTCGCCACGGTCGAAAGCCGCCCAGTTTTTGGTGCGGGAAAACATGTAATGCACGGTTTTGACGTTGTCGTTGGTAATTTCAACCGTCAACTCATGAGAGGGTGCGTGTTCATAATTATGGGCCGGCGTTACTTCGACAAGGTTGTCGTAAAGACGCCGTTCTTCCAAATATCCGGGAATCTGGTGCGCTTGATATCCGGTGATGGCGGCGATGACGATGCAGATTACCAAAATCGAGCGCCCGGTGTATTTTCGATAGATGGATACCCCAAGCACGAACAACCATGCAAAAACCGCCACAATGCCATATAGAGGCAACGGAAACAAAAGCAGCGACACCACGACAAAAATGGCGATGAGAATGTTGACAATTTCGCCTTCTTCATGGTCCCGGAAATAGGTCGTATCCTTGCCTCGGAAAAATCTTAGAAACTTCTCTTTCATACTCATAACTTGCAACCTCCCAAGCGGCAATCCAAAAATATTATAGCATTTTGTTGCACGTTTCAAAAGTGGAAACACAAACAAAATGGCACGCTTTCACGTGCCATTTCATTTATGCCAAGTTCACAATCAAGAGGACGATTGGAACGTGCGCCGCCATGCCGAGCAGGAAATCGAAAATGAACCAAATAATCAGCACGAGCAGCGCCAAAACGGCGAGCACCACGGGAAAAAGCGTAATCAACGCGGCGAGTATCAACGCCGGTATGTCCTTCTTATCAAAATTCTCCTTCTCCGCAGCTTCCACCAAATCTTTGTCCTCGTCCTTAAGTCTTTTTACCCAGCGTTTTAGTTTGCTCATGATGGTGGCAGGCTACGAAATGGCCTTCTTCCACTTCTTCCCACTTGGGGATTTCTTGGCGGCATTTTTCCGTCGCCAGCGGGCAGCGGGTATGGAAACGGCAGCCGCTTGGCGGACGAACGTTGCTGGGGATGTCGCCTTTAAGAATGATTTTGTCCTTGCCGCTTCCGGCTTCGGTGGTCGGCACTGCGGAGAGCAGAGCTTTCGTATAGGGGTGAAGCGATTTTTTATGAACCTCTTCGGCGCCGCCCAATTCAACCATTTCGCCGAGATACATGACGCCGATGCGGTCGCTAAGGTGTTTGACGACGCTTAGGTCGTGCGAAATAAAGAGGTATGTGAGGTTTTCTTCGCGTTTGAGTTTGCGAAGAAGGTTTAAAATCTGCGATTGGATCGACACGTCCAAGGCGCTGACCGCTTCGTCGCACACGACGAATTTCGGGTTGAGCGCGAGCGAACGGGCGATGCCGATGCGCTGGCGCTGACCGCCTGAGAACTGATGCGGATAACGGTGAATCATGTAATCGTCAAGACCGCATTTTTCCATAACGTCGAGGATGTAGTTTTCAAGTTCGTCGCCGCGCTTTTTGTACATCTTGTGGGCAAGCAGCGCCTCGCCGATAATCTGGCCGACCGTTTGTTTGGGGTCGAGGCTGGAATATGGGTCTTGGAAGATGATTTGCATTTGAGTCCGCAGTGGACGCATTCTTCGCTGTGGGATGCGCGTGATGTCGCGGCCTTCAAAGTAAATGTGACCGTCTGTGGGTTCCTCAAGGCGTAAAATCGTACGGCCGAGAGGGGTCTTTCCACAACCCGATTCGCCAACGAGCCCAAACGTTTCACCTTCATAAATCTTGAAAGAGACACCGTCGTTCGCTTTGACCGATTCGGCTTCCCCAAATAGCGTTTGCGATTTGACGGGGAAGTATTTCTTCAAATCAACAAGTTCAACGGCGACTTTGCGTTCTTCATTTTTGTTTGCCACTGCTACGCACCCCTTTCACAGGATAGAAACATCTGATGGATTGGGTTTTGGTGACATCTTCTAGTGGCGGTTCTTCTTGATAACATTTTGCGGTTGCGTATTCGCAACGGGGCGCGAACTTGCATCCTTTTGGAAGGTTCAACGGATGCGGAACGTTCCCGGGAATGACGGCGAGGTCTTGATCGGCCATGTGAAGCGAAGGAATGGATTTCAGCAAGCCTTCCGTGTAGGGATGCGAATACTTTCCTTCCCCGAAAATTTTGTGGACGGGGGCGCGTTCGACGACCTGTCCGGCGTACATGACGACCACTTCGTCGGCCATCTCGTTGATGACGCCGAGGTCGTGGGTGATGAAGAGAATGCTGGTGCCATAGCGCTCTTTCAAATCGTTCATAAGGTCGAGAATCTGCGCTTGAATGGTGACATCGAGCGCTGTGGTCGGCTCATCGGCGATCAACAGTTTCGGTTCGCACGCAAGCGCCATGGCGATCATGACGCGTTGGCGCATACCGCCCGAAAGTTGGAACGGATAGTTGTCGACCACTTGTTCTGGGCGGGGAATGCCGACTTGTCGAAGCATTTCTATCGAGCGCTTTTTGGCTTGCGCACGAGTCATGCCCTTATGCAAACGGAGCACTTCGCCGATTTGCTTTTTCACTTTGAACACGGGGTTCAAACTTGTCATGGGCTCTTGGAAGATCATCGAAATATCGTTGCCGCGAATCTTGCGCATTTCGCGTTCGGAGAGTTCTTTGATTTCCTTTCCGTCAAAACGGATGTTGCCGCCGGCGATGTAGCCGGGACGGTCCAAAATTCTCATAACGCCCATGGCGGATACGCTTTTACCGCTTCCCGATTCGCCGACGATTCCCAGGGTCTTGCCTTTGTCGACAGAGTAAGAAGCGCCGTTTACGGCTTTTACTTCTCCTCTTTTTGTCGGGAAATAAACGTGAAGGTCTTTGACTTCTAACAATTTTTCCATGACTTACACCTACCTTGAGGTATTGCGCGGATCGATCGCATCGCGAAGTCCGTCACCGATAAAGTTTATGCTGAGTACGGTCATAAGAATGAATAGCCCTGGGAAGAACCATAACCATGGTTGGTTTTGAATGACCGAAGAGTCTCTCGTGCCTTGTCTAAGCAAAAGTCCCCACGAGTTTCCGGGTTCTTGAACGCCAAAGCCTAAGAATGAAAGGCCTGACTCGACAAGAATGTTCACCGCGAAACTCAACGTTGCGGAAACGATGATGATGCTGACAACGTTCGGAATGATGTGCTTGATGATGATGTTGTAGTTGCGGATGCCCACGGCGCGAGCCGCGAGAATAAACTCTTGCTCGCGGATGGAGAGAATCTGGCCGCGCAACAGACGCGCAAGACCTGTCCAACCGATCAAACCGAGGATAACCATAATCAAACGAATGCGTTCGTTTTCATCCATGTCCGCACCGATTGCGGCCGAAAGCGTGATGACAAGCGGCAAGAACGGGAATGCGCGGACAACTTCGGTAAAACGTTGCAAGAGGTTGTCGACGAGTCCGTGGAAGTACCCGGACACAGAACCGATGATGGTTCCGATGACGGTAGAAATGGATGTGGCGATGGCGCCGACGTATAGAGATATGCTTCCTCCCTCAGCCACGCGGTAAAACATATTGCGGCCGAAACGGTCGGTGCCGAACAGGAAATGTCCTTCTCGCCAGAACGTCAACGAAGGACTTTCGTACCGCACTAGCAAGTCGGTCTCGATTTCCGGCAAGAAGAAAGGCAACACGCCAGAGAATAATAGAATGAACACAAATATTGCAACACCGATGATGGTGATTTTTCGCGCTTTGAAATTGTTCCAGACCATACGGGCCGGAGAAATGACAACGTCTTCTCGCTCAAGACGCTCCAACTCTTTTTCACGAGCCTCATCCAATTTTTTCTGCTCTTCTGCCGTTAACTCGCGTCCCTGTATTTCTTCGACTTTTTCTTCTGCAATGTAATCTTGTTCTTTTTTCTTTTTATTATCAGCCATAATGGGACCTCCTTAATTCAGTTTGACGCGTGGGTCGACAATTGCGTACCCAAGGTCCATGATAAGGTTAGCGAGAAGAGCGAGCACTGCGTAGAACATGTTCATGGCCAAAACGACCGAGAAGTCGCGGCGTTGCAAGGACTGGATGAGAATCCTGCCGATGCCTGGCCATTGGAAAATCTGTTCGATGATGACAGCGCCACTGAAGAGCGTTGGAATGGAGAATGCGAGAAGTGTGATGACGGGAATCATTGCGTTGCGGAACGCATGAACATAGATGACCACTTTTTCCGACAATCCTTTAGAACGAGCGGTCCGGATGTAATCCTGCCGGATGACTTCAAGCATGGAGCTTCGCACATAACGTACGGTTCCGGCAAGAGAAGAAATGATCAATACGGTTGCGGGCAGGGCCATGTGTCTCATGAGGTCTAAGAAAGCCTCAATTCGGCCCATATCGCCCAAGTAGTCCGAGGTCATGCCGCTAAGCGGCGTCCACCCCAGTCTCATGGAGAATAGGTAAAGCAAAATGATACCGAAAAAGAAGTTGGGCATGGAAATACCGAGCAAGGAGAACCCCTGCCAGAAATTGTCGAACAGGGAATATTGCTTCACCGCCGATATGATGCCCACAGGCACGGCAAGTAAGAACGATATCACAATGACAACGACATTTAGGTAAAGCGAGTTCATGATATAGTAGCCAACCAAACTGCTGACCGGTTGGTTATAGTGCTCAGAATCACCTAAATCTCCTTGTAAAAGATTGCCGAACCAAAAAACATATTGCACCGGAAGAGGTTCATCGAGTCGATAACGATCCCTAAACGCTTGCCGTTCACGCTCGCAACGAGCGGGGTCCATCTCCGGTGGGCACTGGACCATGAAGCGTTCAGGAGAGACCGGCATGGCTCTAAGCATGCCGAAAATGACAATAGAGATGATGATGATTACGGGGATGAGATGAATCAGTCTCTTGATTGTGTACTTTAGCATAGACTTCTCCTTTCATAAGATGAGAGAGCAGTTATGAATAACTACTCTCTCCATCATTCATGACTTTTGGTGCTTTTAATCAAGTGTCTTTACAGTAGTTACTCTACAAATCTCAAATCAACAATTGTGTCTTGCCAATCCCAGAAACCGGTCATGTGGAAGCCTTCGAGTTGAGTGTTGCAGAATTGATAGTACTGGTTGGAGTAAAGCGGCAATACCGGAAGCAGACGGTTCATGCGAAGCATGAGCGCGTCCCAATACTCTAGGAATTGATCGGATTCGCTTGCAGGCAACAAGCGCATAGTTTCAGTCAGTTCGTCAACCGTCATACCGTCATCCACAGTCGGGTCCCAAGAGAACCCTTGTCCGACTTGCTCGCTGAAGTCCGCCATTGGTGCATCGGGACTATCTTCGAACTGGCTCGTATTTCCTGTGGTGCCTAGCCAATCGGAGTGGTAGAAATAGTAAGGATCATATAGAGCGGTGTAACCCATCCCGAGGTTGAACATATGATAATCGCGGTCTTCTTCGTCCATTTCATAAGCAAAATAATAGTTGTCGAGCAGCACATCAAAGCCTGCTTGACGGGCGAAGAAATCAATGCCCGCTTCTTCCATCGGACCGGTAAGGTACACCGAAAGGATATCCGAATAATCGGTTTCGGTACCCAACCAACCAAGGTAGAGCACCTCACCATCGGCGTTATAACGGTAGCCTGAAGTAGCTTTATCTACCCAGTCGTTGCCGTCTTCATCTTTATCCCATCCTGCTTCGTCGAGCAATTGATGGACTTTGTCCATATCGGGATAATAGCTGATGAGTTCATCGGGCACGCGGGTAGATTCTTGATACATCCATTGTCCAATACCAAGCGGTGCGTTGATGAGTGTTCCGTAACCTTCAAGGAAAACACTGACGAATTCTTCGCGGTTTACCATGTAAGCAATCGCTTGACGTACACGGTAATCAAGCATCGGACCGAAATCTGTGTGGAAGAAGAGTCCACCGAAACCGATACGGTCGAAGTAGATTCCTTGAATGTGGTCGGCCTCAAGGGCGCGGTTGATTTTGTCACCCTCAACGACGCCTGTCAAGATGTGAATTTCACCGTTCAAAAGATGTTCAATGTCGGTCGCGCTCGGTACAACGCGAATAACGACAGTTTCGATAGCGGCCTTATGCCCGCGGTAGTCGCCGTTGAAATGAGGGTTCAATTTCAAACGAACGAACTGGTCGCGCTCATAGTGGTCAAATACGTATGGGCCACTCGATACCGGCGGTTTGCTGATGTATTGCGAAATCCATTCGCCGATATGCATGTCGTCATCGCCGAGTGCATCGTGCTCATCGCGAGTCAAGAAGTCAAATTCGCCGTCGTTGGTGTAAATGTGTTTGGGTTGCGGTCCGGCGCCAACCATAGCGAGTTCATAGAAGTAAGGCAGTTCGGAACCATCAATCGTAAGCTCAAAAGTGAAATCGTCAACAAGCTCTAAGCCTTTGAAATCAAGGGGGTCTGCGGTGTAATCATGATCGTCGTCGCATACCCATGCGCCTTCGTCCCATTCGCCGTAGCAGCCTTGACGCCATGCGTCATGGCCAACAAGGTCGATGCCCGCATTCGGGTTCGCGTGTCCGGCTTGCGATACGGAATACGCAGACTGCATCTTAATGGCGAAAATGTAGTCTTCTGCGGTAATGGATTCACCGTCAGACCACTTCATATCGTCGCGAATTTCCCAACGATATGTCTTGTCTACGCCTTCGTCAACCTCTACGGCCATCTTAGCCTCGACTTCGGAAACGTTGACCACGACATTTTCATTGATGACAAATTCACCTTCGTCTGTTACAGCGACAACGCCTTGTCCTTGAACCAAGTCACGAATGGCGATGTCGTAAGAAGATGATGTTCCCCAGTTAATGAATTCGCCGCTAAATTCAGGCGTCCCTATGTATAGGGGGCCTTTTTGACTGACCGGATCTGGGTCTGGGTCTGGGTCCGGGTCTGGGTCTGGATCCGGGTCTGGGTCCGGGTCTGGGTCCGGATCTGGGTCGTCATCGCGACGACATGCAGCTAGTCCCAACACTAAAGTGAGGGACAGAAGCAAAAACAAAAATTTCTTCATAAAATCCTCCTCTTTTTTACCAAGTGTTAATTGGTTTGTGTTTATTTTACTGCAAATAAACTCCATAAGTCAATACCAAATCTTGTTAAGGGCACCTTGTGCCTGCGGTTTGGCTTTAAAAAGTTTTACTCTTTCATATATATATACAAAGCGTATCATAGTCTAAAATGGCTAAATACAGCCGGATATTTTAAGCAATTTTGTATGATGCTGCAAGAACCCACTGCGTCAAATGCAGATTAATTGGAAATCTTCCAGTTAGCGCTTTGCAACGTCATTTTGGACATGTTGCGAATATGAAAGTGTGAAGTGCAAATTTTTACTATGTGTATTGCAAACGATTCGGGAGCAAACAAAAAAAGCCCCCCGGATGGAACCGGGGTGCTTGGGATGGAAACGATAAGCGTTATTCGACAAATTCAAGGTCGACGATGTTTTGTTGCCAATCCCAGAATCCGTGAATCTCGAATCCGTCAAGCGCGGTGTTTGCAAAGTGATAGTATTGGTTGGAGTAAAGTGGCAATACCGGCAAGAAACGGTTCATACGAAGCATGAGGGCTTCCCAGTACTCAAGGAACTGGTCGCGTTCTGCCGCTGGCAGTCTGCGCATATTTTCGAGAATCTCATCCACGGTTAAACCGTCTTCAACTGTGGGTTCCCAAGAGAAGTCGTGTCCGACTTGTTCAGAGAAGTCGTCCATTGGGTTCTCGGGAGAGTCTTCGAATTGTTCGGTGTTGAAGGTGGTTCCGAGGAAATCGGAGTGGTAAGAGTAGTAAGGATCGTAAAGTGGGGTGTACGTAAGCGCGAGGTTGAACATATGGAAATCACGGTCTTCTTCGTCCATTTCAAACGCGTAGTAATAATTTTGCAGAAGGACGTCGAAGCCAGCCTGGGTCGCGTAGAAATCGACACCGGCTTCATCCATTGCATCGTTCAAGTAAACGGAGAGGATGTCGGAATAGTCGGTTTCCGTACCAAACCAACCAAGGTAGAGAACTTCTCCCTCTTCGTTGTAACGGTCGTTGTCTTCCCAATAATCGTTTTCGTCTTCGCGGTCGGTACCATCTTCATCATAGTGCCAACCGGCTTCGTCTAAGAGTTCGTGGACTTTGTCCATATCGGGATAATACGTGGTCAATGCATCGGGAATGAGATCCGATTCTTGATACATCCACTGGCCGATGCCAAGTGGTGCGTCAATGAGCGTGCCGTAACCTTCAAGGAATACTTCGACAAACTCTTCACGGTTTACCATGTAGCCGATTGCTTGACGTACTCTGTGGTCTTCCATCGGACCTAAGTCTGTGTGGAAGTAAAGTCCGCCGAAACCGATGCGGTCGTAATAAATGCCTTGGACATGGTCCGCATCAAGGGCGCGGTTGATTTTGTCGCCTTCGACAAGACCGGTCAAGATATCAATTTCTTCGTTCAAGAGGTGTTCGATGTCGGTCGCGCTTGGTACAACGCGTACAACGACGTTTTCAATGACCGGGGTGTGTCCGCGATAGTCGCCCGCATAGTTTTCGTTGAGGTAAAGACGGACGAATTGATCGGGTTCATAGTGGTCTAAGACATAAGGACCGCTTGATACAGGAGGTTCACTGATGTATTGCGCGATCCATTCGCCAATGTGCATTTCGTCTTCTTCTAACGCTTCGTGTTCATCGGCGGTCAAGAAATCGAATTCACCATCGTTGGTGTAGATATGCTTCGGTTGTGGAGAAGCCGAGACCATGGCGAGTTCATAGAAATAGGGCAGGTTTTCGCCATCGATGGTAAGTTCGAGCGTGTAGTCGTCAACGACGTTGACGCCTTCAAATTCTGAAGATTCGCCTTCGCGGAATGCTTCGTACCCTACAAGGTCATCGCCGCCGACAGGGCTGGCGTGCCCACCTTGGGCAATCGAGTAAGCGGCTTGCATCTTGATGCCAAACGCATAATCTTCTGCGGTGATGGGCTCGCCGTCAGAAAACTCAAGGTCTTCGCGGATTTCGAAAGTGTAGGTTTTGTCTTCGCCTTCCTCAACTTCTTCCTGCATGGTCGCTTGAACTTCGTCGACGTTTTCGACAATGTTCTCATTGACGATGAATTCGCCATCTTTGGTCGTTGCGATGATGCCTGAGCCAACGACGAGTTCGCGAATCGCGACGTCATACGCTGAAGAAGTTCCCCAAGCGATGAATTCACCGCTGAATTCGGGGGTTCCTACATAAAGCGGACCGGATTGGTCAACTTCGTCTGGGTCGCCATTGTCTGGGTCGCCATTGTCTGGGTCGCCATTGTCTGGGTCGCCATTGTCTGGGTCGGGTTCTTCGGTGTCGCACGCGGCGATACCGACGATTAGGGTTAATGAGAGTAATAGTACTAAGAACTTTTTCATAAAGATAAATTCCTCCTCTTTTTTGTATACTCCCTATACCGGCATTGTAAAACACATTGTTTTTGAAAGTCAATACCGTCACCACTATGTGTTGTGGTGTCACAAACCGCTATAAATAGCCATTAAATTGTAAATTTGACGGTGCATTTACCAGGCGTTTTTCCCGTCGTCGTGGCTTGCAGACTTATTTAGAATTTTTTCGATGAAATCGTATGATAATGCTTTCATGTATAAAACCTTCGATTCCGAATTACACATATGGTTGAGTGAAATGCAATGAGTGAAATGCAACTGGCAGTGGACATTTGCACTTGACATAAAAAAGCGCTCCCCTATGGGAACGCTTTTTGCAAATCACTTTAAATTGTAGAGAACTTGTTTTCCAAGGTAGCGTGCGCCGACGCCAAGTTCGTCCTCGATGCGCAAGAGTTGATTGTACTTGGCCGTGCGATCCGTCCTTGAAAGCGAACCGGTTTTGATTTGTCCGGCGTTGGTGGCGACGGCGATGTCGGCGATCGTCGCATCTTCCGTCTCTCCGCTTCTGTGGGAAATGACGGCGGTGTATCCGGCTTTCTTCGCCATTTCCACCGCTTCGAACGTTTCGCTCAAAGTGCCGATTTGGTTGACTTTTACAAGGATGCTGTTGGCGATGTTTGAATCGATCGCTTTTTGCAGTTTTTCGGTGTTCGTCACAAGCAAATCGTCGCCGACAAGTTGGATTTTGTCGCCCAGTTTTTCGGTCAACACTTTCCAACCTTCCCAGTCGTTTTCGTCAAGGCCGTCTTCGATGGAGACGATGGGGTATTTTTCGACGAGCTCGGCGTAGAAATCGCTCAATTCGGAGGCGCTCACTTCTTTGTTGCCTTCGCCTTCGAGAATGTAGACGCCTTTTTCTTTGTTGTAAAACTCGCTAGAAGCGACGTCCATGGCCAAGACAATGTCCTCACCGGGTTTGTAGCCGGCTTGCTTGATGGAATCCATAATGACTTCAAGCGCTTCTTCGTTGGATTTGAGACTTGGAGCGAAGCCGCCTTCGTCGCCGACGGCGGGGTTGTAGCCCTTGCTCTTCAAGACGGCTTTTAGGGCGTGGAAAACTTCAGCGCCCATACGAAGCGCTTCTTTGAAAGAATCGGCGTTGACGGGCATGATCATGAACTCTTGAAAATCGACGTTGTTGTCGGCGTGGGAACCGCCGTTTAAAATGTTCATCATCGGTGTGGGCAAGTCCCTGGCCGCAAACCCGCCTAGATAAGCGTATAGCGGAAGGCCCGTGAACTCGCTCGCCGCGCGCGCGACGGCCATGCTGACGCCTAAAATGGCGTTGGCGCCAAGTTTTCCTTTGTTTTTGGTGCCATCAAGGTCGATCATCGTCTGGTCGATAAAGAGCTGTTCGGTAACGTCGACCCCGATCAGTTCAGGGGCGATGACTTCGTTGATGTTCTCAACGGCTTTGGTAACGCCCTTGCCCAAATAGCGGCCTTTGTCGCCATCACGAAGTTCAACCGCTTCGTGTTCGCCGGTCGAAGCGCCGCTTGGAACAAGCGCGCGCCCAAAAGCGCCGGATTCTGTGTAGACTTCGACTTCAATCGTCGGATTTCCGCGCGAATCAAGTACTTCTCTTGCGTATACGTCACTAATGTAAGGCATGTGCATCTCTCCTTTTTTTTCCTTATATATTATTGGTTCTTCTTTCTGACAATAAGGCTTTTGCCGCTCATCGCTTTTGGTTGCTTCACGCCGAGGTATTCAAGCATGGTCGGGGCGATGTCGCCGAGAATGCCGCCATTGCGGATTTCTATGTCCGAATCGGTGATGATAATGGGCACATCGCTATTGGTGTGCGCGGTATGGATGCCGCCTTTTTCGTCGATCATTTTCTCGGCGTTGCCGTGATCGGCGGTCACAATGGCGATTCCGTTTTTTTCCAAGATTTTCTTGACCACTTCGCCCATGCACTCATCGACGGTTTCAACCGCTTTTATGGTTGCGGGGATGTCGCCCGTATGCCCGACCATGTCGGGATTGGCGAAATTCAAAATGATGGTGTCGTGGTCGGCGGTTTCAAGTTCTTCAAGCACTTTGTCTTTTACTTCATACGCGCTCATCTCGGGTTGCATGTCGTAGGTGGCGACTTTGGGCGAGTCGATCAAAACCCGTTTGGAGTTTCGAATTTCACGGTCGCTACCACCGTCGAAAAAGAAAGTCACGTGCGCGTATTTTTCTGTTTCGGCGATGCGAAGCTGTTTCAGGTTCGCTTCGCTGATTACATCGCCGTAGAGGTCGTCAAATTCTTGCAGGCCAAACGCAATCGTTCCTTGGACGTCTTCCGAATAATGCATGGTCGAGACAAAATGCAAATTCTCAAACTTATCATGGCGTTTCAGTTTGGTTTTTTCGGGATTGGTCAAGGCGGTGGAAATTTGGATGGCGCGGTCGGGACGGAAGTTCATGAAAACCACGGCATCGTCATTACCGATGGTGCCTTTGTCGTCTACGACAAAGGGGACGACGAACTCATCCGTCGCATCGTTCTTGTAGGAATGTTCTACACCCGAGGCGGCGTTTTCGGCCTTCTCCCCCTCGGCGTAGACCAATACGTCGTACGCTTTTTGGATACGGTCCCAATTTTTGTCACGGTCCATGGCGTAATAACGGCCGTGCACGCTTGCGATGGTTCCGCTTTCGGTCTCTTTCATATATTTCTCTAACTCTTCGATGTAGGTTACCGCGGATTTCGGAGGGACGTCGCGTCCGTCCAAAAACGCATGAACGTACACTTCTTTCACGTTCTCGCGTTTTGCAAAATCCAACATGGCTTTGAAATGGTCGATGTGCGAATGCACGCCGCCATCGCTCAAAAGCCCCATGATGTGCAGCTTGGATTTGTGCTTGTTGGCGTGGTCGATGGCGGCTTTATAGGCTTCGTTTTCAAAAAACGATTCATCCTCAATCGCTTGATGGATGCGCGTCAAGGATTGATAGACAATCCTTCCGGCGCCAAGATTCAAATGGCCGACCTCGGAATTTCCCATTTGGCCTTCGGGAAGTCCGACGCCCATGCCCGAAGCTTTTAAGGTGTTGTAGGGGTATGTATCTTTCAAACGGTCGAAATTTGGCGTTTTTGCGAGGGAAACGGCGTTCCTCTCGCTATCTTCTTCCAAACCCCATCCGTCCATGACAATAAGTACTACCGGTTTTTTCATCTCAATCACTCCTTATAGAAATTATAACAATTTTGCGCTTCTTTTAACAGTGAAATCGCTCAGTCGTAAGCGTTTACTTGTGAGAATATCGGTTTCCAAAACCCCGTTCCTTATGTATAATGTAGATAATGAAAGGATGAGTGCGATGAAAGATTCACCTTTGCTTTCCATGCGGGAGTATTTCGCCCGCAGGAAGCATAAAAAAATCCATAATTACGCCCTCCCCGACCTGTTTGGCCTTTTCGACCACAACGAAACGCCGACGGCCGACGGACAGATTCTGACCCAACCTTACCGCTTTTTTGCGGATTTGATCGACGACATTTTGCGCAAAGCCGACAACGTTCCCTCAGGCAAACCTCTTTCTTCGGTGAACAATGTCGGTGAAGGAGAATGGTTGAAAGAAAGCGTGCTCTATTCGGCCTTTGTCCGCACATCGGCCGCTTGGGACAGCGATCGGAGCGGCTTTTTGGAAGATTTAAACCTAGATGGGCAAAAGGAAACGGGAACGTTTGTCAAAATGCTTGCACTTTTGCCGCTTCTAAAAAAAATGGGCGTCGACGCCTTGTATCTACTGCCCATCATGAAACACGGAACCCGCGGATCAAAAGGCGACATGGGCAGCCCTTACAGCGTCGTCGACTTTTTCAGCCTCGATGGGAACCTGAAAGAAACCCTCACAGAAGACTTCTTCACCCTTGAAGAAGAATTCACCGCCTTGATCGATGCGGCGCATTGCCTCGGCATCCGCGTGTTGATCGATTTCATCCCGCGCACTAACGGATTGGAAAGCGTCTACATCAAGGACCATCCGGAATGGTTTTATTGGGTGAAAACCGAAGACTTGAACCGTTACGGGCCGCCTAAGGTCGTAGGCGTACCGCAAACCACGCCGCCCGAGAAGCGTTTGCTTAAAAAAGTCTATCAAAGCCAGGAAGTCAAACAACACATTCGCAAGTTTGAAGAAAATCCCAAAGCTCAAAATCCCGAGCTTTTTGACAAAATCAAAGACAGCGACAACTTCCTTGACGCCATAGAACAACGTTTCGGCCTTTCCATCGCGCCCGCTTTCAGCGATCCCATCAACGACCCGCAACCCCCTTGGACCGACGTCACGTATTTACGCCTCTATAAAGACCACCCCGAAAACGCCAAGCGTCATTTGGTCGACCCCGATACGCCGCCATACATTCTTTTTGACACCATCAAAAGCAACATGCACCCGGGAAAGATTCCCAACGAGTCCCTTTGGGAGACGTTGACAAGCGTTTTGCCCTACTACCAGAAAAACTACGGCATCGACGGAGCGCGAATCGACATGGCGCACGCGCTCCCCGAAGAGCTGTTGGAAAGCATCATACAAAAAGCGAAATCCTTCGATCCCGACTTCGGATTGATCGCCGAAGAACTCAATCCCAACAACGCCGACATCACAAGAAAAAAAGGCTACAACATCATGATTGGAAACAGCTTCTTCACCGAACCGCGCATCCACGACGCGTCTTCGCAAGCGTTTTTCCACGGCGGCAAAGTGCGAACACTTCCCGTTTTCGCGGCCGCAGAAACCCACGACACCCCGCGCATCGCAGCGCGCGAAGGCAAAGAGACGCTGTCTCTCACTCTTAGTGTCCTAAACTTCTTCACACCGCTTGGCGTCCCCTTCATCAACTCCGGACAGGAAGTGTTTGAAAAACAAGCGATGAACCTCGGTTTAGACGCCACCGAAGACGAGCGTTTCCGCCGAAACGTTCACGACCCGTATTATGGGAAGCTTGCGCTTTTCGACCGTTTCCCGCTCGATTACACCCACAAACGTAGACATCTCCTTCCAAATGTCTTCAAGCGACTTTCCGCCATACGCAAAGCGTACGCCAAATCGCTTTTGGATTCTAACGCCTTTTTCACGCTCCCCGCGCATAGCCAATACTTCGTCGGCATCGCGGTGCAAAACGAGAAAAACGTCTTGCTTGTTTTGGGCAATTTGAATCCTGAAACAAGTTTGAATGTGGCCCAAACCCTTAAAGATTTCACGCAAAAAGGCGATACCGGCAAAGCGCGTCTATTGTTCTCAACCCATAGAAAGCCTTCGGATGTGAAATGGGCCGAGTCTTTTTCAACCGCCTCGCTTGCAAAGGGCGAAGTGCGAATCTACGAATTCGAAAGGAAACGGTAAAGATGCTCATTCTCAACGGCTCCCCCAACAAAAAGGGGCATTCCATGACGTTGGCCGGCGAAATATTCGATGTTGAGAACGCCAACGTGCTTCATTTATACGACATGGAAATCGCAAGTTGCGACGACTGCAAGGCGTGCCAACACAACATCGGCTGCAAATTCGGCGACGACTGGGTGAAAATCTATGAAGCCCTGCAAAACGAAGACACCCTCGTTCTTGTGTCGCCCATCTATTTCGGCGCACTGACCGATACGCTTTTGAGGGCACTGAACCGTTTCCAACAGGTTTTCGCCGCCAAATTCACCCACAAAATAAAAACACCGAATGTGAAAAATCTCTATCTTGTCGCCACTTGCGGCGCGGACAACAGCGTCATGTTTGAAGGCGTCGACATTACCATGACCATCTTGAAACAGCTCTTAAACGCCGAAAACATGCACGCTTTCACCCTCACAAACACCGACGCCGCGGTCGCGGTCGCCGATGAAACAATCGCGCAATTCCGCAAAACCGTCAAAAAAAACGCAGAAGATTAGTCTTCTGCGTTTTCTTTATGAAGCCCCCGAATGTGGGGAACCACTCGTTCGTGCAAATAATAAAGGGCGCCAATCTGGATGGGCCATTTGATCACCATGACCGCAAAGCGGGTGATAACGTTTGGCAAAGGCGCGAGTCCCCAAATCCAGTAAAGTTGAATCGAGTTGAGCGTAAACGCCATGATCGAAACCACGACAACCACGACACCAAGACGAAACACGGTCACTTTGAAGCGGCGGAAAAACACAAGACCCGCCGCGAATCCCCAAAGCATCGTCGAAACGGTCATAAAATTCGGCGCGACCGCCCGGGGGTCGATCATGATGTAGAGCACATCGACGGCAAAGCCCATCAAAAACACCGCAAGCGGACCGAGAACAATGCCTCCAAACATCAGGGGAATGTCGTAAAACGTGAACCGGAAATCCGTAAGCGTAACGCTCAAAAACGATTTCAGCACCGTCGCCATGGCGACCAAAAAGCTGATAAACAAAAGACGCCGCAAGTACTCGTGCGAATCGGACACAAAAAAACCTCCTAATGAAGATTAGAGAGGTCCACGATTGCTTCTCAAAACAAAGGAAGGTCAGCGGACGCACTGCCCCATCGCCACCTAAAGTGTTCGTTTACACCCGACATCCCATGGTGTAACACTTGACGCGGAACAGTCACTCTGAATATACCATCATTGTATCAGTTTCGACGAAAAAAGCAAGATTATCTCGAGAAATCGACGGGTGTCCGGCCATTGGTTTTCAGAAATTCGTTCGCCCTAGAAAAATGCCGGCATCCCAAAAAGGAGCGGTGCGCCGAAAGCGGCGAGGGATGCGAAGCTTCCAAAATCAGATGCTTGGGGTTTTGAAGAAGCGCCTTCTTCTTTCGCGCATGCGCGCCCCAAAGCAAAAACACGATGGGCTTTTCGTGAGCGTCGAGCGTTTTGATGACGTAATCGGTGAAACGCTCCCACCCGATGTTTTGATGCGCGCCCGGAATAGAATCCTCGACGCTCAATGTGGTGTTAAGCAGCAACACGCCTTGTTTTGCCCACCCGGTCAAATCTCCGTTTTGTTTCGGCGTAACGCCCAAATCGTTACGCAGTTCTTTATAAATGTTTTGAAGGGACGGAGGGATGCGCACATGCGGCTGCACGCTGAATGCAAGCCCCATCGCCTGTCCTTTTTGGTGGTAGGGATCTTGCCCCAAAATCACGATTTTCACCTTTTCATAAGGCGTCAGTTCAAAGGCGCGAAACAAGTGGTTTTTGGGCGGATACACCGTCTTTTCCCGGTATAGCCGGTTCACCTTTTCAAGCAATTTTTTGAAAAAATCGCTTTGTTTCATCTCATGAAGCGCCGTCTTCCAATTCATGGAATCACCTCATTTTCCATTATACAAAAAAAGTGTCCGTTTCCGGACACTTTTTTGCGATTATTCTTGAAGTTTGGCTTGCGCCGCCGCCACAATGGCGAGCGGGATTCGATAAGGCGAGCAGGAAACGTAGTCCAGGCCGGCTTTGTGGAAGAATTTCACGCTGGCGGGGTCGCCACCGTGTTCGCCGCATATGCCGACGATAAGGTTCTTGTTGCTGCCTTTGCCGCGTTCGGTCGCGGTTTTCACAAGTTCGCCGACGCCGCGTTGGTCGATGCTTTGGAAGGGGTCGTGCTTCAGGATGTTTTGTTTTTCGTATTCGGCGATGAACTTGGTCGCATCGTCGCGGCTGAATCCGAACGTCATTTGGGTCAAGTCGTTGGTGCCGTAGCTGAAGAAGTCGGCTTCTTTGGCCACTTCATCGGCGATTAACGCCGCGCGAGGTGTTTCAATCATAGTACCCACAAGGTATTCGAGTTCGACGCCGGCTTCCTTAATGAGGTTATCGGCGGTTTCTTTGATGTAGTTTTTGAGGTAGGTGAACTCTTCGACCGTAGAGATGAGCGGTACCATGATTTCGGGTTTCACGACAATGCCGTCCTTAGCGACTTCAAGCGCCGCTTGGATGATCGCTTTGGCCTGCATGACGGTGATTTCAGGATAACTGACCGCAAGGCGGCAGCCGCGATGGCCAAGCATCGGGTTGAACTCGTGAAGGTTGTCAAGCGCGTTGTTGAGTCTTTCTTCGCTGACGCCGAGTTTCTTGGCCACTTCGGGGACTTCGTCCCTTTGCGGAAGGAACTCGTGCAGCGGCGGGTCGAGCAAGCGGATGGTCACGCTCTTGTTGTCCATCTCGCGGAAGATTTCTTTGAAGTCTTTCAGTTGATGGGGCAGAAGTTTCTCAAGCGCTTTTTCGCGTTCTTCTTTTGTTTCGGCGATGATCATTTCGCGCACGTTGGTAACGCGGTCGTCTTCGAAGAACATGTGTTCCGTGCGGGCAAGGCCGATGCCTTCTCCGCCGAATTTGTTGGCGATTTGCGAATCGCGCTTGTTGTCGGCGTTGGCTTTTACGCCCAAGTCTTTCACTTCTTTGGCCCAATCGAGAATGGTTTCGAATTCTTCGCTGAACTCGGGCATTTTGGTGTCGATTTTGCCGGGATAAACTTTGCCGGTGGAACCGTCGATGGAGAAGAATTCGCCTTCTTTGTATTGCTTGCCGTTGATGGTCATGTAGCCTTCGGCTTCGTTGATCAAGATGTCGGAAGCGCCGGAAACGCAGCTTTTGCCCATGCCGCGCGCGACAACGGCGGCGTGGGAGGTCATGCCGCCAAGCTGGGTGACGAACCCTTCGGCGGCGATCATGCCTTCAATGTCTTCGGGACTTGTTTCCTTGCGGAAGAGCAGCACTTTTTCGCCATCTTCGTTCATTTCGGCGGCGCGTTCGCTGCTGAACACGATTCGTCCGGTGGCCGCGCCCGGAGAGGCCGCTAGTCCTTTGGCGACGCTTTCCGCGTTTTCCAGCGCGCTCTCTTCAAAAACCGGATGGAGAAGCTGGTCGATTTGTGCGGTGTCGACTTTTTTCAAGGCTTCTTCTTTGGTGATGATGCCGTCGCGTTCAAGGTCGACAAAGATTTTCACCGCGGCGTGCGCGGTGCGCTTGCCGGTCCGTGTCTGCAAAATGAAGAGATTGCCGTCTTCGATGGTGAATTCGACGTCTTGCATGTCTTTGTAGTGTTCTTCGAGTTTGTTCAGAATTTCGATGAGTTCTTTATAAAGTTCGGGGCGTTTGTCGTCGAGTTCTAATAGGTCGAGCGGGGTGCGGACGCCGGCGACGATGTCTTCGCCTTGGGCGTTGAAAAGAAACTCGCCGAACACTTTGTTTTCACCGGTTTTCGGGTTGCGGGTAAAAAGCACGCCGGTACCGGAATCTTCGCCGGTGTTGCCAAAGACCATCTCTTGGACGTTGACCGCGGTGCCTAGGTCATGAGGAATGTTGTTGTGTTCGCGGTATACACGAGCGCGAGGAGTGTCCCAGCTGCTGAAGACCGCGTTGATGGACATGTAAAGCTGGTCCATGGGGTCTTGCGGGAAGGGGTCTTCGACTTCTCGCTTGTAGATGGCTTTGAAGTCTTCTACGACTTGCTGCCAGTCTTCGGCGGTGATTTCTACGTCGCTTCCGTAGTTCTTGTCTTCTTTCAACTTTTCCACGACTTCGTTGAAATGCTTCATGTCGACGCCGAGGACGACTTCCGCAAACATTTGGATGAAGCGGCGATAGCTGTCGTAGACAAAACGGGGATTTCCGGTCTTTTTGATCATGCCTTCAACAACATCGTCGTTCATGCCGAGGTTCAAGACCGTGTCCATCATGCCCGGCATAGAGATTTTTGCGCCGCTGCGAACACTGACGAGCAACGGGTTCTCTTTGTCTCCAAACTGTTTTCCGGTTTCTTCTTCAAGTCGCGAGACGTATGTCTTGATGTCTTCGATCAATTCGGGCGAGTTCTTCTCGCCGTTTTTGTAATACTCGATGCACATGTCCGTAGTGATGGTGAATCCGGCAGGGACGGGAATGCCTAAACGTTTCATTTGCGAGAGGTTCGCACCCTTGCCGCCAAGAAGTTCTTTTTGGTCTTGGGTGCCTTCGCCAAACATGTAAATTCGCTTCATATGCTTCACCTTTCGTTTCAAAGATTTTTTTCCATAAACGCAAGGACATTATACCATTTACGGTATTTCTTTTCAATAAAAACGTAGGGACTTTTGGGCGCCATTTAGCGTTTTCATTGTGATAACGCTTTCACTTCGCGATAAAAAAACTTCCCTGCGCATCGCTTGTGCGCAGGGAAGTTCGATTTATTTCGATACTTTGATGATGGAGCCGTCTTCATTGGGATGGTCTTTCAAATATTCGATGATGGCGCTATAGTGTTTGTTGTTGCCGGGTTTACAGGCGGAGAGGTTTTTGACTTCGCCTTCGATGACGCCTTCGGCAAACGCCTCGCAACCTGGATAGCCACAAGCTCCGCAGTCAAGCTGCGGAAGCCGTTCATGCACGCCTTTGATTCTCTCGTCGGCTTCAACCTTTAGTTTTTCGGCGGCAACGGCAAGGCCGAATCCAAGGGCCGCGCCAAGCAGTCCAAGTGTCAAAAGTGCTTCCATGTTATCGCTCCTCCGCCATATTTTGTTTGATGCCGCACGAATAGTTCGTGCAGGAAGCGCATGTTTCTTCAGAAGCCATCTCATGTTTTTCAAGCGGTGCTTCCATACGGCGGTTCAGCACGTATGAGGCTATGTATATTCCGACAATCAAACCGACAACCAAGAAAGGAAGCATCATACGATCCCCTCCAAGCCCAAAAACGCGAGCGCCATGATGCCGGCGACAATCAAGGAAATGGGGATGCCTTTCCACGCCTTAGGCACATTCGCAGCGTCAAGGCGTTCTCGTATGCTTGAAAACGCAAAGATGACCAACGCGAAACCAAGAGCCGCGCCGATCGCACTCGTGGTGGCCACAAGCAGGCCTTGGCCGATGCCGTAATCGGCCGCGTACCCTTCACGGATGTTGAGTTCGGCCACACCAAGAATGGCGCAGTTGGTTACGATTAAGGGAAGATAGATTCCAAGCGCTTTGTACAGTTTTTTGCTGATTTTCTTGATGAACATTTCCACAAACTGCACCAGCGATGCGATGACCAAAATGAACGCGATGGTGGAGATGTAGGTGATGTCGTTGGGTTCCAAAACGAAATAGTAAATCAAGTACGTTAGAATCGATCCGACAACCATGACGAACATCACCGCGGCGCTCATGCCGAGCGCGGTTTCGGATTTCTTCGATACGCCTAGGAAGGGACAAACGCCCAAAAAGCGCATCAAAACAACGTTGTTGATCAACATGGCCGATACGATGGCCACAAAGAATACGGTCATACTCATGCACTACCACCTGCGCTTTCCATAGCTTTTTTGCGTTTTCGTTCCGCCGCTTCGCGTTTTTTCTTCTCGATCCAACGTCGGCGGTCTTCTTCTTTTTTGCGTTGTTTGCTTTGGCCGATGGCGTTAAAGACGGCAAGCCAGATGCCGATGACAAGGAAACCGCCCGCCGGTCCTACGAACACTTCCATGTTGAACAGCGCGTAACTGAGGTTGAAGAGGCTGCCTTCAACGGGTAGAGGCAAATATATGCCGTAACCGATGGCGCCGGTGGCGAGAATTTCTCTTGAGAAACCGATCAACATCAGAGCAACGGTAAATCCCAACGCCATGCCCAATCCGTCGATGGCGCTCATCAAGACGGTGTTTTTCGAAGCGAAGCTGGTCGCTCGCCCCATAATCAAACAGTTGACCACAATCAAGGGAATGAAAATGCCGAGCGATTCGTAAAGGGGAGGCGCAAACGCTTCGGTGAGCATCTCGACAATTGTCACAAACGTCGCGATGATGACGATGTAGGAAGGAATGCGGATTTCATCGGGAATGAGATTTTTGATCAAAGAGACGACAATGTTTGAAAGCGTCAGGACAAACACGACAAGCAATCCCATGCCCAGTCCGGTCTCAAGCGAGTCGGTAACCGCAAGCGCGGGGCACATGCCGAGTAGGAAGACGAAAATCGGGTTTTCTCGTATAAAACCTTTAACGAAGTTCGTCAGATAAGTGTTTCCGGCTTTCTTCTTTTTGGCTGTGGATTGAACCATTGTCAATCATCCTCCCTTGCATCTTCGTAGGCAAGCGCCGCCTCGATGATGTCGTTGATGACGCCGCCGAGTGTCGTACCGCCCGCAAGGGCGTCGGAATGGGTGGCTTCGTCGAGGGGGCCGTCGATGCCGCGGTAAATGTCTAAGTTGTCATAAAGCGCGTCGCGGACATAGCCGCTTTCGTTGATTTCGTTGACGACGATGTTGTTCACAACGCCTTCGGGAGTGACGGCGACGCTCACGTTGAAGACGCCGCCCTCATAAGTGTTGCTCAGCGGTCCGGTGTCGATTTCGGCTTCGTATACATGGCCGAGCAGGGTGTCGTTTTCATAGACGGGCCGATAAGAAAGGAGAGGTTCCTCGTCAATCTCCACTTCCTCGCCCATCGAAGTCGCCCAAAGGAAGAACTGACGGATATGGCGCGCTTCATCGTCTTCTTGGCAACGGACAATGGCTTGATTGACCAAGTGGTTGATGGTTTCGTCGTAGACCGTTTCGTCGAAATCGGGCGCGACATTGTCAATGGGTTCCCCTTCAAACGCTTCGTATTTTTCTAGCGCTTCAAGCAATTCGTCGCTCGCGAGGTCTTCACGGGCGCTTTTCACTCCGAGGAATTCGCCTTGTTGGATGGCAATGTTCAAAGTAATCGCCTCATGGTCGTTATCCTTGGTCGCCTGATAGATATACCCAAGCAGATTTTCGTCGTTATCGTAGATGGCGATGCGCGCTTCAATGCATCCAATCGGGTATCTGAACACGGTTTCGTGCGATTCCGCGTCCGGATAAAAGCGCCGGTAATCGGCGAGGGCGCGGTCGGCCATGACGTTGTCCGCGGTAATGTTTACGGCGCGGACGACGCTGTTATAAGTTACGGTTGCGCCCGTCCGTCCGTCGTAAAAGGACACGTCGCCCAGGCTTTGTCCCTTGAACGGTTCAAGGTGGTTTTCTTCGATGCGACGTACATAATTGGGCGTATTGGTATGACGCATGATGCGCACTTCGACGATGTCTTGGTTGTTGTCGAAGGCGACTAGGGTGATGACTTCTCCATGCGCGTTTTCATGGTCGATGCGGAAGACTTGGCCCAAACGGGTGCCGTTGCCATCATACACAACGGCCCGCTCCCAAACATCGTCGTCTTCAACGCAGAAGAAATTGAGCTCGCCGGTTTTGTTGCGGTCGGCGTCATACCCGCGCGCTTCTCGACGGCAATACACGTCGCGCGGTTGATCGTCGACCTCGAATTGTTCGGCTTTCTCGAGATCGAAAATATCAAAATAGACTTCAAGTTCTTGACGCAGATAGTTTTGTTCGATGATGTCTTCGGTAAAACTGTTCACGGCAACGATGCTCAAGCCGCTCAGTGCACCGATGACAAATAGAATCAAAGCGATACGGAGTTTATAAACCATAATGAACCCCCAAATTCGTAATGAGAATCGCCGCAACCACCACAATGGCGAATATCAGGATGGCGCGAAGTGAAAAGCGGCTTTTCGCCCATTTCGGATAATCGATGGCGGGGACGAACATGTTCATGATCAAGATGGCGAAGACAACGCCTTCAGGGAGGTTGCCGAACAATCTGATGACAAACGTGATGACCCCGAGTCCGAACGCGAAATAGATACGCCCCGGTCTGGTTACGGGAATGGTGATCGGATCGGTCGCCATGTAAATGGCTCCGAAGAACAAACCGCCTGAAAGCATGTGCACGGCGGGATACCAAAAACCAAGTCCCTGTGTGAGCATGACGCTATAACTCAAGACAAAAACTGTGGCGAGATAGGTAATGGGCACGAAGATGTCGAAGGATTTGCGAAGGGCAAGGTAAATCCCGCCGACAAGAATGAGCAAGGCGCTTGTCTCGCCAAGCGAACCGGGCAAGCCGATTCCGGAGAACATCGCCCAATAGCCATAATGTTCGGTGACGTTGTCGGCCAAGGGATTTTCGCTCAATGCGCTTAACGCCGTAGCGCCTGCGGCGCCATCGACAAAGGCGTCGTAAGAGAGCGCCGCGCCGAAGGCCAGCACCACAAACACCCTAGCGAAGGCGGCCGGGTTGAAAATGTTTTGGCCCATGCCACCAAAAATAAGCTTTGACAACAAAAGGCCCACAACGGCGGCGATGACGACCATGCTCAAGGGAATCGTGTCGGGGAGGGTCAAGCCGTAGATGATTCCGCTTGTGACGACGCTGAAATTGTAGATTGTGAAACTTTTGTTGTTCAAGCGAAAGGACAAATTGTCCTTGGAGGATGCTTCCTTCTTCTCTTGTTTCAAGGTCTCTTTCAAGCGAGGCATTTTCTCTTCGTACGTCTTCAAAAACGTTTCGTAAGCCTCGCGAGACTGGTCGGTCTTTTCGTTTTTCCATTCGCGCTTCAAGTTCTTTCTCTCGGCGCGAAGGTCGCGGATTTGCTGCACAGTGTCGGTCTTCGCTTCATTCAGACGTTCAATGCAGTCGGAAATTTGGTAGTAAACATACTCGGTCGCCACCATGGCAAGCACCGAGAGCAACAAAATCAATAAGCCTCCGACGCCGTGTTGGTAGATAGCGAACAACACAAGCGGCAAAAGCGCAATGCTGACATCGCGCATCATGCGCGTGACGTTGGCGTTTGGTCTTCGCAAGTGCGGTGCGTTTTTCGTCACTATTTCCATATTATCACCCTATCTGTTGTTTGCCTTTTCGAACATAGTCGGTCACATGAATCTTCGAAGTGCATACGTACGCGCAAAGACCGCATTCGATGCACTTGTTCGCTTCAAGTTCTTTCAAGGAAACCGTATCGTCGCGTTTGACCGCGTTCATAATCGATACGGGCTGAATATCGACGGGGCAGCTGAAAACGCAGGACCCGCAGCGCACACAAGGTTCTTCCTTGTGGTCGACGCTGTGGAAAACAAGCACCGAAGTGGTGGTCGGAGTCACGACGACGTCGTCGTTTTCAACCGACACCCCCATCATCGGTCCGCCGATGATGACTTCGATTTTGTCGGCCTCTTCGCTGTATCCGTCGGAAAGCTTGATCAATTCGCGAACGCTCGTGCCGACGCGGACGCGGATGTTTTGCGGGAATTTCACCGCGTCGCCGTTAACGGTCAAATGGCGCTTGGTGATCGGTAGGTTGTGTTTGACAGCCTCATAGATGCTTGCGCACGTCGAGACGTTGTAGCCGAGGATGCCTTTGTCCATCGGCAAGGTGCCTACCGGCACTTTCACACCGATAGCTTGTTCAAACGTTGCGTTTTCCCAACCTTGCGGATAGTAATCATCAAGTTTGGCGATTTGTATGTTCCATTCGTTGAAACGCGCGATTTCGCGTTCCAACACTTCAATCAGTTCCGTCTTGGTTTTTTTGACGGCGATGACGCCTCGTTTTGCGCCCGAGGCTTGCATGATGTAGGTGAGCCCTCGGAAGATGTCTTCAGGCTGGTCTTTGATGAGGCGGTAATCGCTGCTAAGGTAAGGTTCGCACTCGACGGCGTTGATGACGACGGTGTGGATGTCTTTGTCGGTATCGAGTTTCACATAGGATGGAAACCCGCTGCCGCCTAAGCCGACAATGCCTTTTTCTTTGACGATTTCGACGATTTCTTCTTTGGACATGTTGTGGATGACGCTGTCGGGACGGTCTGTGATGTCTTCGTGATAGGTGTCTTTGAAATCGTTTTTGATGCGGACGCACTCGACGGTGATGCCGGTGCTGTCGATTTTCTCGACGACGTCTTCGATGTGCCCGCTTACCGTCGAATAAATCGGCTGGGTGAAAAACAGACCTTTGCGTTCGCCGATGATTTCACCGAGTTTTACACGATCGCCCTTTTTTGCGTTCAAGGTGTATTCCTTGCAGCGAGCGGTGTTTAGGTTGATGTATACGTATTCTGGGTCCACATAACGAAGCGTGGGAAGTTCTTTGGTCAGCTGTTTGTAGTCGCTGACTTTTCTTGATCTTGTTATCATTCTTACGCACCCTTCTTCTGCTTGGTTTTTATGGCGTCGATCGTTTGCATGATCTCTTTTTCCATAGCGTCAAGCGCCTGATCGGCGGCGTCGACGCTTTCGTCTTTCACATTCAAATACACTTTCAATTTGGGTTCTGTGCCGCTAGGGCGAAGGACGAACCAACAATCCCCTTCGTAGATGAACTTGAGCACGTTCGACTGCGGGTAGTCGAGGATTTGTTCTTCGCCTTCCTCAATCCGCGAGCCTGTGTAATAATCCTCGCGGACAAGCAAATTCCTCCCAATCAAAGTCGTAGGCGTATGCTCGCGGAAATGGTCCATGACGGCTTTGATGGTCTCTTCTCCTTTTTTGCCCTTTAAGACGATGTTCAAAAGGTTGTCGCGGTAAGCCCCGTATGTTTCATAAAGGCTTTGAAGGTAATCGCAAAGAGAGCGTCCTTCCTTTTTCACAGAATCGGCCATTTCGGCCGCAAGCAACATCGCTTGGGTCGCGTCTTTGTCGCGGACCATGTCTCGCAAAACATAGCCGTAACTCTCTTCATAGCCCATCACGAATGTTTCGCCTCTTAAAGGAAGCATTTCCATCTGTTCGCCGATGAACTTGAAACCCGTGAGGGTCGAGACCACTTTCATTCCATACGCTTTGGCGATGGTGGCGCCAAACTCGCTGGTGACGATTGTGTTGAACACGACGCCATTTTCCGGCAAAGCGCCTTGTTCTTTATGTTTTCTCATCATGTAATCGATCAACATCGCGCCGGTTTGGTTGCCCGTCAAAAAGAAATATTCGCCTTGGTGTTCGCACATGATGGCGAGGCGGTCGCCGTCCGGGTCGCTTGCAATCAGCAAGTCCGCACCGGTCTCTTTCCCTCGTTTGATCGCCATTTCGAACGCTTCGGGGTTTTCCGGGTTCGGCGAGGCGACGGTTGAAAATTTCGCGTCGGGCTTCATTTGCGCATCGACGGTGACGACGTCGTAGCCGCTTTCTTCGAGGATTCTTTTGCCGATTTCGGCGCTCGCTCCGTGCAACGGCGTAAACACGACACGCAAGGATTTTTCGTCTTGTTCGAAAGCGAGCTTTTTGACTTCGGAAAGGTAGGCCTGCACGGTTTCTTCGCCAAGCGTATTGATTAGGCCTTTTTCCAAAGCGTCCTCAAACGACATCGGATTCAACGAGAAGATGTCTTCGATGGCGTTGACGCGTTTTATCACTTCTTCGGCCAGCTTAGGCACCAGCTGACAACCGAATTCGTCGTACATTTTGACGCCGTTGTATTCGGGCGGGTTGTGCGAAGCGGTGATCATCATCCCTCCGACGGCGTTTTTGTGGCGCACCGCAAAAGAAAGCATCGGCGTTGTGCGCATGCTTTCGTATAGATGGCTTTGGATGCCGAAAGCGGCCAAAACGCCGGCGGCTTCGCGCGCGAACGCATCGCTTTTGTCGCGATTGTCATACGCAATCGCCACACCGCGTTCACGGGCGTCTTCGTAACGGTCAAGAAGGTAGTATACATACCAATACACCGCTTTTCTGAAGGTGTAACGATTCAAACGGTTCGTGCCCGCACCGACAATGCCTCGCATTCCGCCGGTGCCGAAAGAGAGGTCCTTGTAGAACGCTTCTTCGATTTCTTTTTCACTCATCGACTGCAATTCTTCCTTCATCGACGAATCGAGCGAAGGCTCTTTTAACCACTGTTTGTAGCGTTCGTTCATCCAGTGGCCCCCTTTCATATATATATACTTTTCAAAACATTTGTATTATACCCTATTCAATGGCGATTTTCAACATGCAAAACGACTTTCTAAATAGCCAAAACCAAATAAAAAACCGGTGAAAACACCGGTTTTATGCATGGAATGTTATTCGTCGTCGCCGGCGAACTTCTTGCCGGGTTCCCAGTTGCAGGGGACGAATTTGCCCGAAAGTTCTTCTTGGAAAACGCGTAAGGTTCTTAAGACCTCGTCGACGTTGCGTCCGCCTTCGCCGTGGTTGACGTGGGCGGCTTTCAAGATGCCGTTTGGGGCGATGATGAACGTTCCCCGCCAAGCGACGCCCTTTTCTTCATCAAGCACGCCGAACGCTTCGCTTACGGTGTGGTTGTTGTCGCTCGCATGAATGTGGTTCAAGCGGCTGAGCTTGTCGCTATCTTGCCAAGCGAGGTGCGAAAAGACCGAATCCGTAGACGCTGCAATGAGCGTCGCGCCAAGTTTCTCGAACTCTTCGTTTAGCTCGTTGAAACGCTCGATTTCGGTCGGGCAGACAAAGGTGAAATCAAGAGGATAAAAGTAAAGCACCACCCATTTTCCTTCATCAAGCAGTTCGTCCAATGTGATTGTTCCGAAACGTTCCATGCCGTCGCCTTCGGGCATGACGGCGTCCATCTCGAAACGCGGGGCTTGTTTGCCGACTTTTGCGGCGCTAACGTAATAGTCGTTGTCGTATTTCATGATGAAACCTCCTTGTTTTTTCGCTGCTTATAGAATAGCGCAGGAAAATTTTGATGACAATTCAAACGCTTTTTATTTTTTTTCCAAAGAGAAGCGCGGAAGTTTCCAGATGTCTCTTACGTAGTCCTCGATGGTGCGGTCGCTTGAGAAGAACCCGCTGTTTGCGATGTTTGCGATCGCCATGCGCGCCCAGCCCTTTTTGTCCTTAAAGCGTTCGTTTGCGTTTTTGTGGGCGTCGCTGTAGCCTCTTAGGTCTTTGAGCACATAAAAGCCGTCTTCGTTTAGGAGTTTGTTGCGGATTTCTTCGAATTCGTTTTTGGGGACGTCTTCGAAGAATCCGTTGGTCAGTTGGTCGACGACGGTACGGATTTCTTCGTCGTTGTCGTAGATTTCTCTTGGGTTGTAGCCGCCTTCGCGGTTGAGCCTAGTGACTTCGTCGGCGTCGATGCCGAAAATCTCACAATTCTCGCGGCCGGCCCGTTCGGCGATTTCAACGTTGGCGCCATCGAGCGTGCCAAGCGTAAGCGCGCCATTCATCATGAACTTCATGTTGCCGGTGCCGCTGGCCTCTTTGGAGGCGGTAGAAATTTGTTCGCTGATGTCGCAGGCGGGGATGATTTGTTCGGCGTAGGTGACGTTGTAGTTTTCGACGAACACGACCTTCAAATGTTCGTTGGTGTCGGCGTCGTTGTTGACTTTTTTGGCGATCGTGTTGATCAATTTGATGATTTTTTTGGCGTAATGGTAGGCGCCTGCGGCTTTGGCGCCGAAGATGAAACTGTGGGGCACGTAGCCTTTTTTAAATTCTTCATCGGTTTTGAGGCGGTTGTAGACCATCATGATGTGAAGCGCGTTCATCAGTTGCCGTTTGTATTCGTGCATGCGCTTGACTTGAACGTCAAAGACGCTATCGGGGTCTAAGCGGATGCCTTGTTCGCGCTCGATACGTTTTGAAAGCGCCACTTTGTTTTCCCGTTTGATTTCCATAACACGGCGCTGTATGTCTGCATCGTCTTGAACGCACTCAAAATCTTTGAGACGGTCGGGGTCTTCCAACCAGGCGGGCGCGTGTTCCTTTAGGAGGTTGCGAAGCCCCGGATTGATGTGCTTTAAGAAACGGCGGTGGGTGATGCCGTTGGTTTTGGAATTGAACTTCTTTGGGTAGAGTTCATAAAAGTCGCGCATTTCGTGGTGAATCAAGATGTTCGTGTGGAGTTCGGCGACGCCGTTGACGCTGAAGGAACCCACAATCGCAAGATGCGCCATGCGCACTTCTCCCGAATGAATGATGGCGAGTTCTTGGATTTTGTTTTCGTCGTGCGCAAAATGATTGCGCAAATGGCGCACGTACCTGCGGTTGATTTCTTCAATGATTGAATACACGCGGGGCAGTGTGGGTTGTATGAGATGAATCGGCCATTTCTCAAGCGCTTCGGCCAAGATGGTGTGGTTGGTGTAGGCGCAGGTCTTTTGCGTAATCTCCCAGGCTTTGTCCCATTCCATGCGGTATTCGTCCACCATGAGACGCATCATCTCGGGGATGACCAAAGCCGGATGGGTGTCGTTGATTTGGAAAACTTTCTTGTCCGCGAAATTTTCCAAGGTGCCGTAGTTCTCATAATGCTTGTGCATAAGAGAGCGCACGCCGGCCGCGGAGAAGAAATATTGCTGTTTGATGCGCAGGATTTTTCCTTCGTCGGTGGTGTCATCGGGGTACAAAAACGCGCTGATGTTGCGGATTTCCTCGTTGTAGTCAAACGCGTGGATGTCGCGGGGGTACAGGTCGGTGGGTTCGGCGTTCCAAAGCCGCAAGCGGTTGACGACACCGTTTCCTTCGCCGATGATGGGCACGTCGTAGGGTACGGCGCGAATGAGTTCATCGGGCTTGTAGACGATTTCGCCGTCTTGTTCTTCAACGCTGCCGCCAAAGGGAATGTCTAAGGACTCTTCTTCCTTGCGGACTTCCCAGTGGTAGCGGTCCTTGAGCCAATCGTCCGGCTTTTCGACCTGATAGCCGTTTTTAAGGGTTTGTTCGAAGAATCCGTAGCGGTAACGGATGCCGTTTCCGTGGCCTTTATAGGAAAGCGAGGCGATGGAATCCATAAAACAAGCCGCGAGGCGGCCAAGCCCTCCGTTGCCTAACCCTGCGTCCACTTCTTGGTGTTCGACGGCGTCAAGGTCAAGACCAATCTCCGAAAACGCTTCGAGGACAACGTCGCGCACGCCAAGATTGTAAAGGTTGTTCGTAATCAGTCGGCCCATGAGAAATTCCATGGAGAAATAATGGACTTCTTTTTCCGGGTGTTCTTGTTCCGCTTGCAGATTCTCATACCATGCTTCGCTTGTGTAATCGGAAACCAATTCCGCAAGCACCTGGTAAGCGTGTCGCGGGCTCGCGGTTTTTGGGGTGACAAGGTATTTCTTGCGCAAGCGGTCTTTGAAGTGTGAAAGAAACGTGTCTTTGTCTTGAAAAACATTCATAATAAAACTCCTTTTATCGTCGTGAAATTTTCGCTTACTATCATAGCATGCTTTGATAAATTTCTAAAATCTTTTGGGCCTGCAGTTCCAAAGAGAAATCCGCTTTCATCGCTTGCTTTTGCATGCGTCGCCAATCGTCGCGTTTTTCTTTGAAGACTTCGTAAGCGTCTTCGAGTCGGTTTTTTAAGTAATCGGCGTCGTAGTCGAAGAAGGTGAACCCCGTTCCCGCTTTGGTCAGGGGATCGTAGTCTTCGACGCTGTCGGCGAGTCCTCCTGTTTTGCGCACCAAAGGCAAGG
>PWFC01000081.1 GCA_003554025.1 Mollicutes bacterium | reverse complement strand
AGGTTACACTTTCATTATACGACCCTTCTTGGATGTTGTCAATAAAATTGGCTTGGGTGAAAACCTTTTAATTTAGCGCTTTTTCCCTTGTCAAAACTTTCATTTCCCACACGAGGGCGCCTTATAGGAAACCCTACCCTCTTCCATCACGACGATGCGGTCGGCGATGGCGCAAGCGTCGTCGATATCGTGGGTGACAACAATGCTCGTCATCGACGTCTTTTTGATGATTGAACGCAACTCGTCTCGGATGCGTCCTTTCAAATCGGCGTCGAGATTGCTGAAAGGCTCATCAAGAAGCATCAGTTTCGGGTTCGGCGCAAGCGCACGCGCGAGCGCCGCCCTTTGTTGCTGGCCGCCTGAAAGTTCGTGCAGGAACGAACGTTTCTTGTTTTCCATGTCGATCAGCGAAAGCATCTCTTCAACGCGGTCTTCCCGTTCGTCTTTTCTAAGATGCTTGAGGCCGTAGGCGATGTTTTTTTGAAGGTCCATGTGCGGAAAAAGCGCGTAATCCTGAAAAACCATGCCGATTTTCCGCTTTTCCGCGGGGACATAGCGGTTTTTTGAGGCGAACACGGCCCCGTTCACTTTTATGGTGCCCTCATTGGGCATATCAAGGCCGGAAAGCAAACGCAAAAGCGTGCTCTTGCCGCTACCACTCGGCCCTAACACCGCGAGAACCTCTCCTTTTTCCATCGAAAAGGAAACATCTTTGAGCACAGGTTCTTCCCTTGTATAGGCAAACGACAAGCCTTCTACTTCAACGTACATTGGGCACACCTTCTTTCTTCATGTGGGTGAGGAAGTAGATCATCACAGAGGAAATGGCGATGATGATCAAAGAGGGCACGCTCGATTCTTGCAGCATCTCCTCGCGGGCGTAACGATGCACCTGAGAAGCGAGGGTTTCATAGTTGCTAGGGCTAAGAATAAGCGTGATGGGCAATTCCTTCAATATGTCGATAAAAACGATGATAAACGCGCTGATCAAGCCAAAACGGATCAAAGGAAGGTCGACTTTCACAAGCGTTTTAAGCTTTGATACGCCGAGTGTCCGGGACGCTTCGGTATAAGAATCGCCGACTTTGTCGTAAGAGGCTTCAATCGCGTTGAAAGCGATCGCCATGAACCTCACCAAAAAGGCGAACCCAAGCATCAAAAGCGACCCCGTCAGAATCAACCGTCCGGATTCTGAGGAGGCAAAACGGTAAAGAGGATGCAGCCAACCGTCCAACCGGAGCGAGACAAGCATGACGGCGATTGCAAGGACCGCGCCCGGCACCGCGTATCCAAGAGTGCTCAGTTTCAAAAACGCCCGCTTGGCGTTTCCGCTGCGTCCCCTGGCGAAGTTCGCAAGGATAAGCGCCACCAACACCGTAAGCAAGGTCGAGGCAAGGGCAAGCGAAAGCGTGTTGACCACCAAATATAGCGTATTCATCCCAAGCGCGCCGTCGTAACTCAAATACGCATAATAAAGCAACTGCCCAAGGGGCACCAAAAAGGCGATGCCGAAAAAGAGCCAAAGCGAAAGCGAAATCGCGATCCGTTTCGCCTTCGAAGGTTTCACCCTCGGAATCGGGCGCGGAGAAGCGTTGAAGCCATAACGCCGCCTACCACGCAAAAACCGTTCAACAAAAATCACCGCAAACACCAACAAAAGCATGACGGCGCTGATTCTCACCGCCGCGTCGACATCGCCCAAGCGAAACCAAGCGTCGAAGATGGACAAAGAAAGCACTCGAACATTGAAATAACTGACAACGCCGTAATCGCTCAAGGTCTCTAAAACAACCAGAAGCGTCCCCGCCACAAGCGCGGGTCGAAGCAACGGCAAAACGACCGTGAAAAACCGGCGGACGGGCGACGCACCAAGCAGCTTCGCGCTTTCGAGAAAACTCGCCGACTGGCGCTTGAGCGCACTTTGCACAAGCAAGTACACATACGGAAACAACGTAATCACAAAAACGAACGTCGCGCCGGGAAGGCTCATCACCTCAAGGGAATGTTCGATTCCAAAACGGCGCAAAAACCTCGTCGCGCTCCCCGTGTGCGAAAACATGTCCGCATACATATAGGCGACGATGTAGGAAGGAACCCCAAGCGGCAAAATCAACATCCACGAAAGTTTTTTGCGTCCGAAAAACTCATAGCGGCTTGTCGCGTACGCCCCCAAAAGCCCGATGACTCCGGAAAGCGCCGCCACAGAAAAAATCAATAGGGCGGTGTTCACAACGCTTCTTCTTAAGAGGTGTTCTCGGACATGCGCCCAAGCGTCGCTAGGCGGCGAAAACAAATAAAGGGCGATGGTCGCAAGCGGCGCCAACACAAAAAGAAGCGCCACGGCGCTTCCGACTCCGAATATGTCCCATTGTCGGCAAAGACGCTTCATCTTGTGCATACAATCACTCCCAGCCGGCTTCGTCCAACAACTCCGCGGCCCTGACGCTATGTTTTCCCAAAACGTCCAAACGAATCTCCTGCGGCTTGAAGTCTCCCCACGATTCGAGAAGTTCATGTTTGTCGACATTGCGGTTGAGCGGATATTCGAAGTTCGCGTTCGCAAAAGACGCTTGCGATTCTTCACCACTTAGAAACTCTATGAAACGCAAAGCGTCCTCGGGGTTGTCGGAATGTTTCGCGACGCCGGCGCCGCTAACGTTCACGTGCGTCCCCGTCGTCTCTTGGTTCGGGAAGAACACTTCCAAACTTTCTCCCACTTCTCGTTCATAGGGATCGGAAGAATGAAGCATCCGTCCCATGTAATACGTGTTCATAATCGCAACGTCGGCGCCCCCGGCCGCTACGTATTTCGCCTGATCGCGGTCGTTGCCGCTAGGTTTGCGCGCAAAATTCGCCGCAAGCCCCTCAGCAAGCGCCAAGGCTTCTTCCTCCCCCACGATTTCGATGAAAGAAGCCATCAAAGACTGGTTGTAGATGTTCGCGCTAGTCCGCGTGACAATCCGGCCTTCCCACTCTTCATCCGTCAACGCTTCATACGTAGAAAGTTCGCTTCGATCGACCCTTTCGGGGTCGAAGACCAGCACGCGCGCCCGCATCGTGAGGCCGTACCAATGGCCCTCTGCTTCTCGATAGCGCGCGGGAATGTTCTCATTGAGAACCTGCGACTCGCTCGGCCTCAACACCCCGGCCTCCTGCGCGCGGTGCAACCTCCCCGCATCGGCGATGATCAAAACGTCGGCGGGCGTGCCCTCGCCTTCGTTTTGCATGCGGTTGATCAAGAAATCGGCGTCGCCGTCGACCACGTCGATTCGGATGCCGGTTTCGTCTTCAAAATTGTCAAACAGGATTTGATCGGTATCGTAGTGGCGTTCGGAATACACCGTAATGCTTTCACCGTTTGTGCCTACGCCAAGCGTGCACCCAAACAGTGAAAACATTCCGACCGAAATCGCCGCAAACAATAGCGATTTGCGAACGAAATTGTTATTTGTAATCATTATATTTATCACCTTTCACTTTACGAGTGTAATAAGAAACCCTTGCAAAGTCAAACAATGTAAACGGGTTTATAAAGTGACGCGGAAAATTTCTAAAAAAAGCCGGCGAGGCCGGCTTTCATTCAAGTTTGAGGGTTGTGAGGCAAGTAGGGGAATCCGCATAGGTCTCAATCGATTCTTCGGCGCTCAAGCCGTCATAATAAACGGTAATGGTCGCTTCGACATCGCGAGGCAGCCAAATGCCCTTAAAGCCGTTTTTGTGGGTCGTCGCTTCGCCTTGGAAGAATACCTCGTCGTCGTTTTCAACAACGACATCAAACGTCTCTTCGGTTAGTTCCGCTTGGCATGTGCTCAAATTGTGAATGGCGCAGGGGTGCGTGTTTTCAATATAGGGCGCAAACGACAAATAAAACACATCGCCCTCGACTTCGTATTCATGGACGCCATCCTCGCTGTCAAGGCGCAAAGATTCGCCATCGATTGAAGCCATCAAATCGGCCGGGTTGACGGACATCGCTTCAAGCTTTTCGACCATCTCGTTTGCGCTCAACCCTTCTAGGCCGTAACGCTTCAAGGTCGATTCCGATGAGGACATGGCCAAAAACATCGAAAACGCGATCGCTATGGCGAAAGCGCCGACAATGATTTTTGTTTTCATTGCCGGTTATCCTCCAGTGTCCTGCGCAAATCGTTATAGGTCTCCTTATCGATCTCGCCTCTGGCGAGACGCTCATCAAGGGTTCTTTTCGGCGATGAAATTTGGTTGATTGCGACGTTGTCTTTGATCAAATACACGACTCCGGCAATCACAAGCACCCAAAAAAGCCCCATTCCGAACATATGCAGCGGCCACAATCCGCCGTGCATCCAGCCGCGCACGCTTGATGCGCTAAAGCCGTTCCAGGCAAAGAGCCCCAAAGACACGAGCAACAAGGCCGCCAAAAATCCTCCGATTGCATACAACAATGTTTTCATGTTTCCACCTCCACTTGAAGGATAGCACAACATTGTGAACGAATTATGAATCGAAGGTGACGATTACCGTCGTACCTTTCCCTTTCTCGCTTTTCAGTTCAATCTCGCCTTGCATCTTGTCGACGATTCGCTTGACAATCAGCAAGCCGACGCCGCTTCCCCCGGAATCAAGCCGGGAGGGGAAGATTTTTTTCTTGAGGCTTTCGTCGATGCCTTCGCCTTCATCTTTCACCATGAAACGGACAGGGTTCTTCGAAAGCGACACCGAAATACCGGCCGATTCGGGCGAGTATTGGTGCGCGTTGAGCAAAAGATGGTCGATCAGACGCTTCAGTTCATCCGCTTTCGCCCTCAGCGCGACACCTTGGGCGATGTTTTTGCGCAAGGCTTGTTCCTTTTTGTCAAACAAGGGCTGATGAAGCGACAACCTCTCATGCAGCAAACCGCTCAAATCGATTGTCTCGTCGGCTTCGTCGGCGTCGCCTTCGATGATTTTTTCCACAAGGTCGTTGATGCGTTTGGTTTCTTCGAGTATGGAAGTTTTCACTTCTTCGCTTCGTTCGATGCGCCCTTGAAAGACGCCTTCGGTCAACGAGGTGACGACGGTGAGAGGCGTCTTGATGTCATGGGCCAAAGCCTCAATGTTTCGCTTGTGTTCTTCGCGCAAGCGCGAAAGCTTCGAAAACGCCTCCGAAAGCGCTTCGTCAATGCGGGCAAAATCGTCGAAAGAATACTCAACGTCCGGCTCTTTCTTGCGCGTTCTTTGCAGGACGGAATGCACGTCTCGTAAAATTGTGTCGTTGTTTTTCTTAAGCGCTTTGTCAATTCCGATGAGCGAAAACAGGAAAATGACAATCAACACGGCGTTCACGCTCAAAAGATAGGTCATGTTCGAGAGGGTGAGGTTGGATTGAGCGTTGTCGACGGTGAGTTCGCCGACTTTCTGACCGACAATTTCTATGTTGTAGCGGGCGTCGTCTTCCGGAGCGGTTTTTGTCTCGAAAAATCTCTCGACGCTTTCATAACGCAAAAACACTTGGTGGGTATGGCCGTAATGCTCCATATAGGTAAGCGCCGCTTCTTCGCTTTCGAATTCGATCAAATGTTCGACCATCTCAACAAGCGATTCGTTTTGTTCCTCAACGGTATGGTTGATATAAAGCGTATTGACCACAACCACCGTTAGATTCACCAGCAAAAACACGACCGTGAACGCAATCTTGAAGGTCCGAGAGAATTGCTTCGCAAAAAAATCGGACAAGCTACGCATCGTTTTCACCCGCAAACCGGTAGCCTTCGCCATACACTGTTTCAATCACCGATTTCACGCCGAGCTTGCGGCGAATCGTCTTCACGTAACTGTCGACAATCCGGTCGTAAGCCTCGCTCTCCCAAAGGCAGGCGTCAAGAATCTGCGAACGGCTCATAATCTGTCCCGCGTGGCGCATCAGATACCGCAAGATGCGGTATTCGGTGTTTTTGAACCCCGCTTCCTTCCCGTCGACATAGATGCGGTTCGTCTTTTCTTTGACCCGCACTTCCTTCCCTTCGATTCGGAAAGCGAGCAAAGACTCCTTGTCGATTCGTTTGGCGATGTTTTGCAGTTTCAAAAGCAACTCGTCGATGGAAAACGGCTTGACCATATAATCGTCCGCCCCCTTTTGAAGCAAAGAAAGCTTATGTTCTAAGGCGGTCTTCGCGCTCAATACGATGATGTAAACATCGCTCTTGGCGCGGATTTCATCGACAAACGCGTCCCCTTGGAGACCGGGAAGCATCAAGTCGGTGATGACAAGGTCCACTGTTTCTTCCGAAAAAATGCGGAGCGCCGATTCCGCGTCGTAAGCGCTTAAGACATCGTGTCCTTCCTGCCTCGCATAAAGCGCAATCATATCGTTGATTTTCCGTTCGTCTTCCAACACCAAAATATGCATCGAACCACCTCTATTTATAGCATAGCACACAAAAAGAATTTAGGGTTGTTGGACGACTTTTCATATTTCGTTCACAATTTCTTGATAGGCTTAACATGAAAGGAGGAGAAAACATGAAAAAATTTCTGATTTCATTCTTTGCGTCCGCATCCATCCTCTTAGGCGGCATCGCGCTCAACGCGCACGTCGAAAACGACGACGCCAACGACTCGGATGAACCATACGGACACTGTCACGAACTTGAAGAGGAGCCTTTCGAACATCACCATGGGAACGAAGACTTCGAACATCACCATGGGAACGACAACTTCGAACATCATCATGAGAACGACGAAAACCATCACCATAATTGGGAGGGTTGAAGCATGAAATACACACTTCGAGTAAAAATCGACAACATGCATTGCGCGAGCTGCGTCAATCGCATCGAAAACATTCTACGGCGATTGGGCGCGGATGAGGCCGACGTCAACATCTCAAGAGGGTTCGGGCTCGTGAAATACCGCGGCGAAGAAGACGATGCCGAGGTGTATGTCGAAGGCATCGAATCTTTGGGATACGCCGCGAAGAAACTGTCGGTCAGTTCCGAAGAAGACGCATGGTAAAATCCTTTACACACACAATATCATGCCGTACTATGAAAGTGTGAAGGAGGTGCCGTATGCGACACGAAAAGCATGAACACCATTCCCATCACCAAAACCACGACAAGGGCAACCATCAAAACCACCATCATCACGACCACGGCGACCATCACGCAAAAATGATCGCCGACTTCAAAAAAAGATTCTTCATCGCACTTGTCGTCACCATTCCTATTTTGGCGCTATCGCCCATGATTCAAGACTGGTTTCGATTTGAACTAGATTTCCCCGGCGCCGGCTTTTTGCTTGCCGCGCTTTCAACCTTCATTTTCCTATACGGAGGGTTCCCTTTCCTAAAAGGGGCAAAAGAGGAAATTCGAACCAAATCGCCAGGCATGATGACCCTCATAACCATGGCCATCAGCGTCGCCTACTTCTACAGTTTGGCCACCATGCTCGGTTTAGAAGGCGACGACTTCTTCTGGGAACTCGCCACTTTGATTGCGGTCATGCTTTTGGGGCACTGGATCGAAATGCGCTCAGTTTTGCATGCGTCAAAGTCACTAGACGAACTCGCAAAGCTCATGCCTGAAAAAGCCCACAAAATCGAAGGCGACTCCATCGTCGAAGTAGACGTTGAAAACTTGCAAAAAAACGATACAATCTTAATCCGGCCTGGCGAAAAGATCCCCGCCGACGGCCTTGTCGCTTCAGGAACCTCGCACGTCAACGAATCGATGCTTACCGGCGAAGCCCGGCCTATCGAAAAACAAAAAGGCGACGAAATCATCGGCGGTTCCATAAACGGGGACGGTTCTTTAGAAGTCCGCGTAAAAGGCACCGGCGAAGACGCCTACCTTTCCAAAGTCATCGACATGGTGCAAAAAGCGCAAGCGGACAAGTCGAAAACGCAAAACCTCGCCGACAAAGCCGCGCAATATTTGACGTTCATCGCCCTTTTTGTAGGGTTCACCACGCTCAGTGTTTGGTTGATCATCAGCGGCAACCCCACATTCGCAGTCGCCCGCATGGCGACCGTCATGGTCATCGCCTGTCCGCACGCGCTCGGTCTTGCGACTCCGCTAGTGGTCGCCAACTCCACCGCGCTTTCCGCTCGCGAAGGATTGCTCATCCGCAACCGCACCGCTTTTGAAAACGCCGGAAAGATCGACACCGTCGTTTTCGACAAGACCGGAACGCTGACACACGGAGAATTCGGAGTTCGTTTCGTTCAGGAAACCGGCGATATGGAACGAAACCGCATCCTGCAATACGCCGCCTCCATCGAAGCGCACTCCGAACACCCGATCGCCACAGGCATTGTCAACGAAGCGAAAGAAAACGGGATCAAACGATTGCAAGCGAAAAACTTCCGCGCCGAAAAGGGAAAAGGCGTCTTTGGAGAAGTTGATGGCAAATCCGTCGCCATTTTGAGCCCAAAAGCGCTCCGCGAGAAAAATCTCACCCCTCCAAAGACGGACTCAAAAACCGCGACGACCGATGTGTTCATGGTCGTCGATGGAACGCTCCAGGCCGTCATCGGCTTGGGGGACCGCATCCGTGAATCCTCTAAAGACACCATCAAAGCCCTGCAAGCTTTAGGCATCGAATGCTGGATGCTCACCGGCGACAACGAAGATTCCGCCAAAGCGGTCGCGGACGAGTTAAACATTGACGGATATTTCGCCGAAGTTCTGCCCGACGACAAACTGGAAAAAGTCAAATCCCTTCAACAAGAAAACAGATTCGTCGCCATGACCGGAGACGGCGTTAACGACGCCCCCGCTCTTGCGCAAGCCGATGTGGGCATCGCAATCGGATCGGGGACCGACGTCGCCGCCGAAACGGCAGACATCATCTTGGTAAGCAGCGATCCGGGCGACGTCTTGGCGCTCATCCGCTTTGGAGCGGCCACCTATCGAAAAATGCTTCAAAATCTTTTCTGGGCGACCGCCTACAACGTTGTCGCCATTCCGCTCGCCGCGGGTGTGCTTGCCGGCATAGGCTTTTTGATATCTCCGGCCGTCGGCGCCATCTTCATGTCGCTTAGCACCGTGGTTGTCGCCATCAACGCCCAATGGCTCAAAGTACAAAAAAAATGACCGTTTGGTCATTTTTTTTGCGTTATGCTTTCAAAAGGGTGTCGATGAGTTCGGCTTTCTTCAAAGAAGAGTAGCCGGTGATGCCTTTGTCCTTGCACATCTGTTTGAGTTCGTCGACGGTCTTATCCTGAAGAGCTTCCTTGCTCAACGCTTCTTTCTTCTCGGGCTTGGAAGCTTCTTTTTTCGGGGTTTCTTTCTTGGCCGTTTCTTTTTTGGGGTCTTCTTTTTTCTTTGCGGTCGCTTTTTTTGGTTCGGGCTTTTCGCCTTTCAACCCTTTTTTCGCGGTTTCGCAAAGGTCTTTGAAGCCGTCTTCGTCGTGTACGGCGATATCGGCGAGCATTTTCCGGTTGATTTGGACGTCCGCTTGCTTGAGCCCGTTGATCATGCGGGAATAGCTGAGGCCGTTTTGACGGGCGGCGGCGTTGATGCGGGAAATCCAAAGTTTGCGGAAATCGCTTTTTCTTTTTTTGCGGTCGCGGTAACTATACGTCAGCGACTTCATGACTTGTTCGTTGGCGGTTTTATACAGTAAATGTTTGGAACCGAAATACCCTTTGGCGAGTTTGAGCGTACGCTTGCGACGCCTACGGGAGAGGGTTCCGACTTTGACTCGTGGCATGGTTATTCCTCCTAGGTTATTCTATTTTTGAATTTGTTTTTTCATCCGTTTGGCGTCCGGCGTCTTCACGTATTTCGGACGGCGGTTTTTGCGAATCGACGATTTGGATTTCGCGGTTTTCAAGTGGGCACGGTTGGCGTGGGACACTTTGAGTTTTCCGGATGCGGTTTTTTTCACACGCTTCTTCGTGCCGGAATGGGATTTCATTTTAGGCATGGGAAAAATCCTCCTTAATGGTCTTTTTTGGGTACGAGGGTCATAATCATGGTGCGACCGTCTTGTTTGGGACGGCTTTCAAATTCGGCGATGTCCTCGACGCGCTTGGCGAAGTCCATCATGACGTTTCGGCCTTGGTCGGTGTGCGCCATTTCGCGTCCGCGGAAACGGATCGAAATTTTGAGTTTGTCGCCTTTTTCTAAGAACTTGCGGCCGTTGCGCAGCTTGGTTTCAAAATCGTGCTTTTCGATTTTCGGAGAAAGACGCAATTCCTTGAGCTGCATGACGTGTTGCTTTTTCTTCGCTTCTTTCGCCTTTTTCTTTTGTTCATAGCGATACTTGTTGTAGTCCATGAACTTCGCGACGGGAGGTTTCGCTCCGGGCGCGACTAACACGAGGTCCAAATCACGGTCGTAGGCCATGTCGATGGCCTCCCCGGTCGGCTTTACGCCGAGTTTTTCACCGCTGTCGGTGATGACCATGACTTCACGGGCGCGGATGTCTTCGTTGACGATGCCGCTGTCCTTTTTCTTGTTGGCTTTTCTTTTGATGGTGGTGTCACCTCCTGAAATATTGGGAAAGAAAAAGTGCGGGCACATTGTACCCACACTTGTGAACGTCTAAACAGAGATATTCTGTAGCGTCGACCCATGGACTTCTCCATCGGGTGAGAGCGGGTACTCTTCTTTCCACTTTTTTTAAGCCGAGTTAATTATAGCACATAGAATGCGTTTGTCAAACGTTTCCGCTATTTTTTGCCGTTGTTTTTCGGTTTCGGCTTGACAAGGTGCTTGGTGTAGTCGGCTTTGTTGATTTGGCGGTTGCGCGCGATGGCGAGCGCGCCTTGAGGGATGTCGTCGGTGACGGTGCTGCCGGCGGCGATGAAGACGTTGTCTTCGACGGTGATAGGGGCGATAAGGTTCGTGTTGCAGCCGATGAAGACGTCGTCGCCGATATAGGTGTTGTGTTTTTCTTTGCCGTCATAGTTGACGGTGATGCTGCCGCAACCGAAGTTGACGTTCGCGCCGGTTTCGGTATCGCCGATGTAGGCGAGATGCGACGCTTTCGTGTTGGGGCCGGTGGAAGACTTTTTGACCTCGACAAAATTGCCGATGCGGTTGTCGCGGCCGATGTTGGCGTTGTTGCGCAGATGCGCGAAGGGGCCGACGGTGGATCTTTCGTGCACGGCGCTGTCGTAGATCAAACTGTGCTTGACCTTGACGTTTTGGTGGATGGTGCCGTTATGGATTTCGGTGTTCGGTCCGATGACGGCGCCTTTTCGTATGGTCGAATTGCCGGTGATGGTGGTGTTGGGGTTGATGGTCACATCGCCTTCGATGCTGACGTTGTGCCCGATGGTGATGGTTTCGGGGTTGATCATCGACACGCCGTTTAACATATGGCCGCGGTTGATCTCATCGCGCAAAAACTTTTCGGCGATGCTGATGGCGTAAAGGTCGTTGATGCCCATCACGCGGTTTTTGTCGCGCACGGTGAAGGTGCCGACTTTGTAATCGTTGCGCATCAATTCGACGATGTCGGTCAAGTAGTATTCGTTTTTATAAGGATTCTTTTCGATGAAATCAAGCGTCTTGAAAAGCGTTTGATTGTCGACCGCGTAAAGACCGGTGTTGACTTCGTTGATTTGCCGTTGGTCTTCGGTACAGTTGGCGTCCTCGACGATGGCTTGGATTTTCCCGTACTTGTCGCGGATGATGCGCCCGTAGCCTTCTGGGTCGTCAAAGTTCGCGGTCACGACCGTCAAATCGTTGTTGAATTTATGGTGGGTGTAGAGAATCTTGTCGATGATTTGTTCATTAATCAAGGGCATATCCCCAAGCAAGATGAGCGTCGTGCCCTCTTTTGCGCCCAACGATTGTTTGGCGCAAAGGGCCGCATGGCCCGTGCCGAGTTGTTCCGGCTGATAGACAAACTGCGCACGTTCGTCAAGCAGATCTTCAAGCACTTCGCGCTGATGGCCTACGACAACGTAACTTTCATGGATGCGGCTTCTTTCAACGCTTTCAACGATGTATTCGATCATCGGTTTTTTCAGGATGGGAAAAGCGCATTTGGGCAGTTCGGTTTTCATGCGCGTGCCTTTGCCGGCGGCGAGAATGAGCGCGTAGTTCTTAGCCATCTTTTTCACGCCCCTCTTCGACGATGATTGTTTTGAGCGTCTCAATCGCCTCGTCCAAGATCGCTTCGTCCTTATGGCTTGCGGTAATGCGCACCACAGGCTCCGTGCCGCTTGGACGCACCAACAAAAGCGAATCGGCGCCAAATTTCTTCTTGACGTCTTTGGTCGCCTGTTTCAAACGTTTGTTTTCAACAACTTTCTTGTCGACGTTCTTGACGTTTTCGGTTTTTTGCGGATAAATCTCAACGTCTTTGACCAGCGAAGCGATGGTTCTGCGGGTCTCGTGGAGGATTTTCAAAATGTAGGCGGCCGCAAGCATGCCGTCGCCGGTTTGCAAAAGATGGTTCAAGATGATATGGCCGCTGTTTTCGCCGCCGACGGTGTAGTCGTTCTTAAGCATTTCCGCTTGAACGTATTTGTCGCCGACGTCGGTTTGCACGACCTTTATGCCTTGGTCTTTAAGGGCCCGTAAAATGCCCGGGTTGCTCATTTTGGTGAGCACGACCGTGTTCTTGTTCAAAAGGTTTTGCTTCTTTAAGTACGTAGCGATGATGTAGACGATCAAATCGCCGTCGTAGACGTTTTCACGATGGTCGACCACGAGCACGCGGTCGCCGTCTCCGTCAAAACTAAAAGCGATGTCCGACTTGTTCTTCGCGGCCGTTTCAATGATGGCCTTCAAATCCGTCGAGCCGCACTCGAGATTGATGTTGCGCCCATTCGGCATGTTGCCGATTTGAACGTGTTCGTCCGCAAGCGGCTTGAAAATCTTTTTCGCGATTTCATACGTGGCGCCGTTGGCGGTGTCGATGGCGATTTGCAAGTTCGCCTTTTCCAAATTCAACGTCTCAAAGAGCTTCTCGTACGCTTTCGTGACGGATTTGTTCATGCGGAAAACGCCGTAGCGTCCGGTTCTTAGGGTTTCTTCAGAATCCAAAAAAGCTTCGATGTCGCTCTCGGCTTTTTCCGAAAGCTTATAGCCTTTGTCGAAGACTTTGATGCCGTTGTCTTGATAAGGGTTGTGCGAAGCGGTGATCATCACACCGATGATGCCTTCTTCTTTCGCATAATGCGCCACCATGGGTGTAGAGACCGTCCCCGCATACAAAACGTCGGTTCCGGCCTCTAAGGCCCCCGTGGCGATTGACAAGGCAAGCACATCGGACGATTCCCTAGTGTCCTTACCGATCACAATTTGTTTGGGATCAAAAACTTTTTTCAACGATTGACCGACTCGGTACGAAAAACTTGGCGTCAACGTTTCCCCTGCAACGCCGCGGATGCCGTCGGTCCCGAAATATTTCCCCATTATAGCATGCCTCCTCCGTGAAATTGTCTAGTGAGTACAAGGTCTATGTTAGATATTTATTTTATCATACATCGACAAGGTTTCAAAGATTATTCCACCGTCACGCTCTTGGCCAAATTGCGCGGCTTGTCGATGTCGTTCCCCCTTTCGAGCGCCGCATAATAGGCAATAAGCTGCGTCGGGATGACCGTGAGCATCGGCGCAAAGGTCGGATTCACATCGTCTAAAACGATTGCGTCTTCCGCCTCTTGAAAACTCTCGCACGCAATCACAAGCGTGTTTGCGCCGCGGCTTTTCACTTCGTTGATGCCACTGCGCGTGTAAGCGGCCGTTTTCGCGTTGCTGATGAGCGCGATGACCGGCGTGTTTTCTTCGATCAAAGCGATGGTGCCGTGCTTGAGTTCGCCCGAGGCGAACCCTTCGGTGTGGATGTACGAAATTTCTTTCAACTTGAGCGCCGCTTCTAAGCACACGGCGTAATCGAGGCCGCGTCCGATGTAAAACGCGTGCGGCTTGGTCAAATACTTCTTGACAAGCGGACGGATTTTTTCCTGCTTGTCGAGGAACTGTTCCATCGCTTGCGCGACTTCGGCCAGTTCGCGTTTCAAATCGAAAGATTGTTCGCTCAAAGCGTAAGCGAGTATGGTCAAAACCGCGATTTGCGCGGTGTAAGCCTTGGTGGAGGCGACCGCGATTTCCGGACCGGCGTGAATCTCCAAATAATCGTCGGCTTCACGGGCCAAAGTCGAGGTCCGCACATTCGTCACCGTCAGCGAAGGATGGCCCTCTTGTTTGATGTCGGTCAAACAAGCGCGCAAATCGGCCGTCTCGCCGCTTTGGGAGATGAGTATGAAGAAAGGATTCCCCGCAATCAGCGGCGGATGGTGGGCGAATTCGCTGGCGATGTGCACTTCCGTTGGGACAAGCGCAAAGGTTTCAAGCATGTCTTTGACCACCAACCCCGCGTGCATGCTTGTGCCCGCGGCGAGAATATGAATCCGGTCGCACATCTTGATTTTTTGTAAAAGCGCTTGATCGATTCGAACCTCTGAGTCGTCAAAATACTTGGTGATAATCCTGCGAAGCACCGCGGGCTGTTCGTGGATTTCTTTGAGCATATAATGCGGAAATTCGCCTTTGTCGCTTTCAAAAGCGTCGATGTCGATTTTTTGCAGCCGATAGGGAAGGATGTCCCCTTCCAAATCGTATAGGGAAAAGTTGTCCGAAGTGATGCGGACAAACGTCTCGTCTTCTAAGGCGAGATAGTTGTCGGCCGCGCCCACAAGGGCCATCATGTCGCTGCCGATGACAACGCCGCCGTTTCGTTTGCCGATCAGAAGCGGGCTTTTGTGTTTCGCCGCATACAAAGTCCCGGGATTCTCTTTGTCGACAACGAGCACCGCATACGACCCTTCGAGCAGTTTCAACACCTCTCGAATCGCAACGTCGACCGGATGGTCCTTCGCAAAGGACGCCACGAGCGAAGCGAACACTTCGCTGTCGGTTTCGCTCTTGCGGGCTTTTCCGCCGAGGTAGCGCTCGGCAAGCGTTTTGTAATTGTCGATCACGCCGTTATGGACGACCAAAAAACGCTCGTCGTAAGAGGCGTGCGGATGCGCGTTTTCCTTCGTCACCCGCCCATGCGTAGCCCACCGGGTATGCCCGATGCCTAGCGAAGCCTTATTCAAAGCGATGGTTTTTTCAAGCGCGTCGATGCGCCCCTTTTCCTTAAACACATGGTACTTGCCGTCGTAAAGACCGACCCCCGCGGAATCATAGCCGCGGTATTCGAGGCGGTGCAAACCTCGAAGCACGATTTCTTTGGCGTTCCCCTCGCCAATGTAACCGACGATTCCACACATGGACTTCCCTCCGTCTCTATGAATGAAGAGACCCCGCCTTGAAGCGATGAAAAGCGGGGCCCTTATGCATCATGCATATCAACGTATTATAGCACATAAAAAACAAACAACGCAAGGTTTCGCTTATACGCAATCCATGCTTTGATGGCGCAAACATGCCAAGCCAACCAAAAAAAGCGCCATGACGATGAGCGTCGGATACGAAGGAAGGAAGCCGATTTCGCCTCCTGCAAAATGATGCGCGTTGAGAAAGAACGTATTGAGCGCATATACCAAAAATCCGTTCGCATCGATGCGCGCCCCGAAATCCACCGCGATGTCGCTTGCCAAAAAACCCAGCAACACCGGAAAAAATCCGAACACGCTGCGAACATACAGCCCCAAAACACTTGCAAGCGCGGTGTAGTGAAGCGTGAAAACCGCCATCACCAAAAACAACCCCTCCGGACGAAACGCCTCCTTATAAACTGTAAAATGGTACACACTTTCCATCAAAAGCAACCCCGCCACAGAAAAAAGAACCGAAACGACGTAGACCGCCGCCATCTTCGCAAAAAGCGTCTTCACAGGGGATATGCGCGCCCAAAGCGCGGCGTCTCCCGCTTCCACCAAAGAAAGCTGCACGCTTGAAAACACAACCAACACCAACACCGCAAACCGAAGAAAAAACATGCTCTCGCGGTAATACCCTTCCGCATAAAGTCGTTTTTCCAAAACGCGGAGCGCAAAAGGATCGTGAAAACGGGCGAACGCGATGAACGCCGCCGCAAGCGCAAGCAGATATCCAAGCAAATAAAGACTGCGCTTGCCGGAAAGCAGCACGTGCAAATAATACGCCGTCGCTTTCACAAACGCACGCATTGTCCGTTCAATGACGCAAACGTTTCCGGCGAATGCGTCGCGCACACAAACCGCGCGTCGCTTTCTGCGATGAACCTTGAAAGCGCTGCTTTCGTTTCGGCGTCAAGCCCGCTTGCGGGTTCGTCGATTAGATATACGGACCGAGGCAAAAGCAAGCCCTGCACCAAATTCACTTTCTGCCGCATGCCTTTCGACAAGTCTTTAAGCAATACGTCCCTCTTCTTCTTCAAATGAAATCGACCCAACAAACCTTCCAAGCGCGCTTTTTCGTACCCCGAAATCTCGCCGAGAAGATGCAAATAGGATTTCACCCGAAGCCCTTCTGGAAGAGCGGGGATTTCGGGAATGTAGACGGCGTTTTCGCATCCCGAGATTGTGCCTTCAAAATGAATCAACCCCGCCATCGCCTTTAAGAGCGTAGTCTTTCCGCTGCCGTTATCCCCAAGCAAAAACGTGATTCGCCCTTCAAACGTCAACCGTCCGTGTTCAACCGTCGCGTTTTTGTAGCGTTTGCGGAAACGGCGAATCTCAATCGGGGCGGACATGGACAAACGCCTCCTCGTTTTCGCTTGCGAAACGGTTGGTGTTGATGAAAAGGAAATCGTTGAGCATCAACCGTCCTTTCTGGTTGTCTAGGCGATAATCAATTACAAGCGGATACCTGTGCAAAAGAGTCGTCTCAAGATAAGAAAATGGCACAAACAGCGTCTTGGTCGAAGACGCCGGAAATATCGCCTCGCCATCGCTAGGTCGATTGAAGCGTTCATACTCCGAAAAGAGCGCGTCAAAATCGTCGGGATGCCCCGGGTCCTCTTTGAAAAGGGACGAAGCGAGATCGGGGACGACCTTTTGGGCGTTGAGCGAAATCTCCGTCACGACCACGTCGCGGGAGGCGGTGTTTTCAAGCGTCAAAAAGACGCCGAAAGCGCTCAATCCGAACCCTTCGTCGCCGGGCACGCTTCGAACCGCTTGAAGCGTCAGCGCATCCCCGAGATTCTCTTCATAGGTGACGTTAAATTCACCAATAGGGAGCGTAAGGTTTGGAAACCGTCCGTAAACGAGTTGAAGCGACGCGTTGGAAAACGCAAGCTTCTCGATGCCGCCTGCGATTTTCGGGGCGAACGCCAACCGGTAGTGATGGTAGAGTTCTTCGCCAAAAGGGCGCACGTTTTTTTCAATCGAAAGGAGGCTCAGAGGATAGCGCTTCTCGTTGCATGAACCGACCACCCCCGCGCCATGAATCGCTTCTTTCAAAAAGTGGTGGGTGTCGTCGCGGTTGGCGAGAAACTCAAACGCGAAGACGCTTTCTTCGCGCACGGTATAGGTGTGCGTTTCGTTGACGCTTACGATGTGAAGGTCCGCAGGCGCCTTAGAAACCGCAAGCAAAAGCGCCAAAAGCGCGCAAACAAGAAAAACGCATGCGACGATAAAACGCATCAAAGGGCCACTTTCTCAATCGAATAGTATTCCGTGGTCAGCGTAAACACTTCCCCCCCGCCCGAACGGGTGTTTTTGAAAAATCGGTAGTAACGGCCCACGCCGTTGCTGATTCTACCCTCGCCATACACCCCGATATGAAGTTTGGTCATCGGATCGACTTGAATGCGTATGTCGACCGTCTCCTCGACATACGATGTGCGCTTTGTCTCCGCCGAAGCCTTCACATGCGAATCCAACCCTAACTGAAACCCTTTCGCTTCACCGCTTCCTTTGAACCCGATGCTTCCGCTCGCGCTCAACTGCGTCGTGTTTTGTTCGCTTGTCTTGAACTGGAAATTTTGATGAATCGGCGTCTCGCCTTCGTTTTTGATGATGAAAAGCGTGTCCCGCTTGAAATAGACGGGCGCGTTTTCGCTTGCCGCATACGTGCGCCACCCCCAAAACCGCCTTCCCGATAGCTGCGCGTAATGGCGGTTGTAGTCATAATTGGTATAATCCGCCAACATTTTGTGCGAGCCCCTTTTGAAATGGATCGACTGATACGTCAGATATTCCGCCGCGCCGATTTCTTCTAGCGGCGCAAGCATAAACAAAAGAATCATAAAGAACGCCAAACTTTTTTTCATAGGTATCGCCTCCATTTAATCATACAAGGAGAGAAGGCGTTTTACTTGTAAAAAAAGGACAGCTTCTCGCTGTCCTCAATCAATAATCCTCGTTTTCAATGCGTTCAAGCGTTTCGCCATATCCCAAATCGAAGCGGCGCTTGATTTGGCGCTTGTCGAAATTCAAAATGCCCCGGAGATGCCGTTTCGGGAAAAACTGGCGAATGGGCACGCCGTCCTCTTCACGCTTGCGGCTGAAATTGATGCGGAAAAGGTCGATGACGATGATTTCTTCGCATCCGGCGTCAATAAGAGGTTTATACGGGGTGTTGTCCAACACGCCGCCGTCGTAATACGTCTCATCGTCGATGACGACGGGCTTGAAAAAGACGGGAATCGCGCAGCTTGCAAGAATGGTCTTGCGGATGTGTTCGTCGTCCATGTCTTTCAAGGACGGATAGCGGATGAGCGTTTCCCTGCCGAATAGTTCGCGGATGTTTAACGTCATCAGCTCAAAAAAGTTGCAGTCGGAACCGCCGACGTGCGAGGTCGTCACATAGACGTTGTGCTTTCGCACGGCGTCGAAATCGATGATTTCATCAAGCCAATTTTCGAAATGGTCGGTGCGATACATCCCGCGACGGATGAAGTCGAAACGTTCCTCCGCAAGACGCTGAAAAAGCTTCCCGTCGTTTTGCAGCAAATCGGTCTCTTCGAGATTCAGCCAAAGCCTTTCGGCTTCTTCAATGGCGTCCATCGCCAAAAAACAGGCGTTGATGCTGCCGATGGATGCGCCGCTGATGGCGTGGATTTCGCCGAAATCCAAAAAGCCGCTTTCTTTCATGGCTTTGAGCGCGCCGATTTGATAAGCTCCGCGGGCGCCTCCGCCCGCAAGCGCGATGCCGATTTTTTTCATGCTATCCCTCAATAAGGCAAACGTTTGCCGTTTTTGTACACTTTGTCGATGAACCCGCCGCCGAGGCACTCTTCGCCGTCGTAAAACACGCAGGCCTGCCCCGGAGTGACGGCGCGAATCGGGGATTCAAACTCGACGTGGTAGACGCCGTCCTTTTGCTTTAAGCGAACGGCCTTGTCTTGTTGACGGTAACGGAATTTCGCGGTCAGTTCGCGGTTTTCAAGCGATTCGTCCGGTTGCACGGTGCTCACATCCTCAAGCGTGCACGAGGTGCTGTAGAGGTCTTCGTGATGGTAGCCCTGCCCGACAATGAGCGTGTTCGTAGAAAGGTCCTTGCCGATGACGAACCACGGTTCGTTGTCGTAGTCCCTAAGACCCCCGATGCCAAGGCCCTTGCGCTGTCCGATGGTGTAATGCATCAAACCGTGATGTTCGCCTAGGACGTCGCCTTCCTTGGTTTTGATTTTGCCGCTTTGCGCGGGAAGGTAATTTCGCAGAAAATCGTTGAAGGCGCGTTCTCCGATGAAACAGATGCCGGTCGAATCCTTTTTCTTCGCGGTCGGAAGCTGGGCTTCGCTTGCGATGCGGCGCACGTCTTTTTTGGTGTATTCGCCAATCGGAAACAAAACCCGTTCAAGCTGGTCCCTTTTGAGCTGGGAGAGGAAATAGGTCTGGTCCTTGTTGGAATCGACGCCTCTGAGCATGCGAATCTTGTCCGTTTTGTCCAAACGGGCGAAATGCCCCATGGCGATGAAGTCCGGGGAAAACTGTTCGGCGTGTTTTTGAAAGGCGTCGAATTTGATGTATTTGTTGCAGAGGATGTCGGGATTGGGCGTCCGCCCCTTGCGATATTCGTCGAGAAAATAGGTGAAGACGTCGTTCCAGTATTCTTCGATGAAGTCGACGCGGTGAATTTCGATGCCGATTGTCTCGGCCACCGCCTTGGCGTCTTGAAAATCCTGTTCCTGCGGGCAGATGGAGGCGTCTAGGTCGGGGTTGCCCAAAAAGTCCTTGTTCGCAACCGAATCCCAATTACGCATAAACAGGCCGATCACTTCGTAACCGGCGCGCTTTAAGAGATAGGCGGCGACGCTTGAATCGACGCCGCCGCTCATGCCTACCACTACGCGTTTTTTCATGAAACCACCCTAATCTTTGCGTTTGTCGACATCGGAGGGCATGCGGAAATCGCTCCGCGGAGACAAGGTGATGTCGAGGATTTTCGGAGCGTCGGGATTGGCTTGACGCTTGAACTGCTGCGAATAGAAACGGCGGAAGAAATCGCGGACGTAATCGCTTGATTCTTGCGCGGAAAGGTCGAATGTCTTTTGAATCAGCCATGCGATGCGGTCTTCGTCGTCTCCGAACCGGAGAAAACGATGCAGGATGAAGTCGTTGACTTCGTAGCTGCCGATTTCCTCCTCGGTGATTTGGTTGAGCAATAGTTCCGGCGAAATTGGCGTCTCAAGGACGTCTTCGACGGTATCTTTGACGCCGGATTCGAATTTTTTCTCGGCGTATTGTCTGACCATGAATCTTACCAGGGTTTTGGGTAGGCCGGCGTTGATGTTGTACATGCTCATATGGTCGGCGTTGTAAGTCGTCCAGCCAAGCGCCATCTCGCTCATGTCGCCGGTGCCAAGCACGATGCCATCGTGCATGTTCGCAAGGTTCATCAGCGCCATCGTGCGCACGCGGGCCTGCGTGTTTTCATACGTTTTGTCTTCGGTCTTGCCGTCGTGGCCGATCAATTCGAAATGGTAGCGCACGTGTTCGCGGATGTCCATCTCGTGGCTCTCAACGCCCAAATCGTCCATAAGAGCGTGCGCTTGCTTCAAGGTTTTGTCGCTGGTGCCAAGCCCCGGCATCGTAACGCCGATGATGTCGCTTCTTTTCTTGCCGAGCGCATCCATCACCCGTGTCGCGATCAAGAGCGCGAGCGTCGAATCGAGGCCGCCGCTCACGCCGATGATGATTTTTTCGGCGGAAACGTGGGTGAAGCGTTTGATGAGGGCGTTTTCTTGAAGCGCCGCAATGCGCTCAAACGCGTCGTCTTCATTGGTTTTCGGAACGAAAGGCGTTTGGTCGAGTGGCGGGTCGAAGTCGTAATCTTTCGTTTTCGCAAGCGCAATCGGCACGTCGAACGCTTCAAAGTCGTACTTGTTCAAAGTGTCGCGGAACGAGGAATTGCTCTTGCGCAAATACGCAATCCGCGAAAGGTCGATGTCGCCGTAGATGATTTCCGATTCGCGGGAGAACTTCTCGGTTTCTTTGAGAAGCTGGCCGTTTTCGGCGATGACGTTGTGGCCGCTGAACACGGTTTCGCTCGTCGATTCGTTCACGCCGGCGCTGCAATACACATACGCGCCCGCGTTTCGGCGCGAATGTTCGACGATGGTGCGCTGCCGCACTTCGCGCTTGTTCAAATATTCGTTTGAGGCACTTAGGTTAAAAATAATTTGCGCGCCATTTAAGGCAAGGAGATTACCGGGCGATATCGGCGCCCACATGTCTTCGCAAATCTCGATGCCGAAGCTTAAATGGTGGTTCTTCTCTTTGAACACGAGCGAACCGAAAGGAACGTTTTGGCCCAGATAATCGACCATTGTCGTGCGTTTGACGATGTCGTAGGCGCTCGTGAACCACCGTTTTTCGTAAAACTCTTGCGTGTTTGGCAGATAAAATTTCGGGACAATACCCAAAATTTTGTCTTTTTGGATGACAAAAGCGCAATTGTAAAGGACGCCCTCGATTTCAAGGGGCGCGCCGATGATGACGATGCCTTCGAAAGGATTTTCCTCAAGCAGCGTCTTGATTGCGGCGTCCGCTTCTTTTCTCAAGCCGTGTTGAAAGAAGAGATCGTTGCAAGTATAGGCGGTCACCGAAAGCTCCGGGAACACGGCGATGCGCGCTTTTGTGACCTTCAAAAGTCGAAGCATCTCCTTGACGTTGTATTCGGGGTTGCCCACCCGCAGTTTCGGCGTGATGCTCGCCACTTTCACAAAATCGTTATAGTACATGCACTCACCCTTTGTATAGGCCGTTTTCTACGATGTATTCGTAGACTTTCTCAACGACGATATTTTTGTCCCGGCTGTTGCGAAACGCGCTTGCCGAGACGTCGATATGAAAATCCGGAAACAAGAGAAAAGAAGCTTCGTGCTTGCGGAGAAAGTCGTCTTGTTCGATAATTTCCTTCAAGTTTTCCCCACCGCGGTTTAACACAATCAAATAGAACTCTGAGACAAGCTTTTCGGCCTCGATCCAACGCTTCAAATGCCGCAAATGGTCGGCGCCGAGGACGAAAGCGGTTCGCTCGCCTTCTTTTTGCAGGCGTTTAAGCGCTTCATAAGTGCCGAGGTATTGTTCGTCTTGCATCTCTATGTCGCTCACTTCGGCCTTGTCCAAATCGTCGGCCATGAGCTTTAACATATTGTAACGGTGTTCGTTGCTTTCCAAATCGTGTTTTTTGTAAGTCGTCGACACGGGCAAAAACGTGAATCTCTTCACCTCGAGATTCCCGCAAAGGTATCGATACACCTCGCGGTGCGCTTTTGTCGGAGGGTTGAACGCCCCGCCATAGACAATATGCATAAAAATCACCTAATTTATTATAACACGATTGCCCCTTCTTGTAGAGGCATACAAGAAAAAAAGCCCCACAAGCGGTCGCGTGTGCTATAATGGCTTCGAGGTGATACCATGAAAATCGACAAAGACTATATCGTAAACTTTGCGGAAGAGATCCTGAAAATCCCAAGCCCAAGCGGCTACACCAAAGAAGTCATCGACCGCGTCAAACTTGAAGCGGAGCGGTTCAAGTTGTCCCATACGACCACGAAAAAGGGAAATTTGATCATCACCGTTCCCGGAGAAAGCGACAAAACAATCGGGCTTGGCGCCCATGTGGACACTTTGGGCGCAATGGTCCGAAGCGTCACCGCCAAAGGCGGCATTCGTTTCACATCCGTCGGCGGGCCGATTTGGCCGACGCTTGACGGCGAATATTGCACCATCAGGACAAGGGACGAAAAAGACTTCACCGGCACCCTGCTTTCCGATGCGACCGCCATCCACGTCCACAAGGAAGCCCGCGAGAAAAAAAGAAACCCCGAGACGATGTTCGTCCGTCTTGATGAAAAAGTCCGTTCCAAAGAAGACGTCGAAAAACTCGGCATCGCCACCGGCGATTTCATCTTCTTCGACCCGAAAACGACGGTCACTCAAAGCGGCTTCATCAAATCCCGGTTCTTGGACGACAAAATCAACGTCGCTTCGCTTTTCGGACTGATCAAGCTCTTACGCGACGAAAAGAAAACTCCGAAACACACGCTAAAAATCATCGTCTCGACGTATGAGGAAGTCGGACACGGCAGCGCCTCCATTCCCGAACTCGACGAGTTCATCGCCGTCGACATGGGATGCGTCGGCGACGACCTCGCCTGCACCGAATACGACGTCAGCATCTGCGCCAAAGATTCGACCGGACCCTACGACTACGACATCACGACCCGCTTCAAAACTTTGGCCCAAAAGCACGACATCGACCACGCGGTCGACATCTACCCCTACTACGGCTCCGACGTTTCCGCCGCAAGAAGCGGCGGCAACGACTTCAAAGGAGCGCTCATCGGCCCCGGCGTCAGCGCCTCACACGGCATGGAAAGGACCCATTACGACGCCGTTAAAAACACCGTGAAACTGCTTTACCATTACGTCCTCTGATTGAAAAACGTTCTTCCGCAAAACTGCGGAAGAACGTTTTTTTATTGGAATTCCTTCGACCAGGTGCCGTTTTCGAAGACGACCGTCTCGTTGCCCTCGTTGTCGACGCCGGTGATTTCGAGGTCGTCGCTGCCGACCATGAAATCGATGTGCAAGACGCTGCGGTTGATGTTGTATTTCTCGGCGATTTCTTTCGGCGTGCCGCCCTTGCTTTTGACGGACATCGGATAGGCGTTGCCGATGGCGAAATGCGAAGAGGCGTTTTCGTCGATCAAAGTGTGAAAGAACACCGTATCGAGCGCCGCTATCGGCGATTCTTTCGGCACGAGCGCGACTTCGCCCAAAAACTTCGCGCCTTCGTCCATGGCCATGATCTTTTCAAGCGTCTCCTTGTGTTCCGATTCGACGTTTACGATTTCGCCGTATTTGAGCTGCATCGTAAAAGGCTCGATCAAAGTGCCCCGGATGTTCAAAGGTTTCGTCACTTTGAGGGTGCCGTTCACGCCGGTTTTCAAAGGCGCGGTGAAGACTTCTTCGGTGGGCATGTTCGGCAAAAACACATCGCCGCCGCGCTTTTGCGCGCCGCTGATCCAGACGTGTTCTTCGGGGAGTTCGACGCGAAGGTCGGTTTCGCCGGATTTGTATAAGAGCCGTTTGAAGCGGGCGTCGTTGAGCTTTTTCCGGCGGCGTTCAAGCTCGTTTAAATGGTCGGTCCAAGCCTTGATCGGGTTTTCCTCATCGAGACGCATGATGGTGATGAGCGCTTCGTGAAGCTGCATGAGCGCGTCGCTTTCCTCTAAGTCGGGATAGACTTTTTGGGCCCATTCATTGCCCGGCCAAGCGGCGACGCTCCATTTGAGGTTGCGGACGATTTTTTCTTGGTAAGGGCGCATTTTCGGAGCTTTCGCCTTGTTGGCTTTTTGGATTCTTTGTTGGTCGATGCCTTTCATCAAATCGGGAAAACTGGTGGAAATCGTCAAAAAGGCGGCCTTTCTTTCGATCAGGTTTTCCATGCGTTTGAGTACGTAATCGGGGACGTCTTCCAAGACGTCGTCTTTGGCGAAGCCAAACATGATGCGGTTCAAATGGGGGTCTTGCCAGTTGACATGCACCGGGCCGCTTTTGAAAGCGCGGTAGGCTTCGCGAACCAGCACACGGACAAAATCGGCCGCGCTCACGGGCGCGTTGATGACTAGTTCCTCATTCTCACGCAGGTTCACGCCCCGCAGCAAAATCAGCCGAGCGTAGTTGATCATCATTTTTTCATTCATTCTTGACTCCCTTTCTTCGAAAATGGATTGCGCACAAAGGGACGCACCATGAAACTCATGATGCCCCTCGGGAATGCGCCAAGCCCTTCGCCGACGATTTTCGGCATCAGCGTAAAGCTTTCTTTGTACGCGTTGAGGCGCATTTCGCGTTTGCTTAAGAGTTTATGGTCCTGAAACAAATACTTGCGGGTGACAATGCCAATCCTAGCCGTCAACATGCCGTTTGAGATGCCTTGGAAAATCGAGTTCGACGCCGTGCGCACAAAGGGAATGTCGCGGATGGCTTCCGTCGCTTTGCTTGGGAGCGCTTCGCGGATGTCGACGTTTTCGAGGTTCTCCGCGATCATCGCAATCGCGGCGACGCGCACGCTCAACTTCGCAAGGTGCACATAGCTCGGCCGAAAACCGCATTGTTTGACGATGTCGCGAATCATGCGGATGTTCATGAAAATGACCGACAGCATGTCAAGGTTGCCGTTTTGGCTGATCGCCGTGGTCACAAGCACGGTCTTGGCGTTATGGGTGATGGTTGCGTCGACGTTTTGGCGGATGGAGCCTTCAAACGTCTTTTTGATGGCACCCGGGAGAAGTTCTTTGTCCTTATAGCTCGCTTTTAAGTTCTTTCGCTCTTCGTCGGTCAACGTCTTGAGCTTGAGCATCGTCCGCGCGGCCTTTTTGTAGGTGCGGACGTTTTTCTTCTCATCGAGCGCGTCGATGGAAAACGTCGGCGCTAGGAAAATGATGCGCAGCGGATTGATTACGAGCACGTACAAGATGAAGACGGCGACGCCGTAAAAGGCATACGACAGATACGGATGGATGGTGCGCACTCGTTCGCCCACACTCACCACATGCGAGGCGAGTATAAGCGTCAAAAGCAAGACGGCGCCAAAGACCACCAACATCCAAAATCGTTTCTTGTTCATAGCTTCCCCTTCTTTCTTAAAGGCGGTTGTCCTTGTCGAAACGGAGAAAACAGGCGATGCCTTTTTCGGCCGTTTCGTGAAAACCGAGCTTTTTGTAAAACGCGTGCGAGCGCGTATCGTCGGAATCGGTCAAAAGCACTTTTTGCCGGACATGGGCGTAACGGGAGAGAATCTCCTCGAAGAGTTTCGTCCCGATGCCTTGGCGCTGATGCTTCGGCTCAACGATGATGTCTTGGATGTAAAGGATGTGCGCGTTGTCGCCGACGACCCGGACAATTCCGATCAATTCGTCGTTTTCATAAGCGCCGAGCACTTCAAGCGAACGGGCGAACATTTCCCTAAAACGCGCGGGTTTCTCCAAATACACGGTCCAATTCACGCTTTTATAAAGGCGTTTCAACGCCTCAATATCGAAACGTTCCATGGTTTTGATCTCCATAGAAACTCTCCTTCCCTTTGATACGGTATGGACGCTTAGGCCAGATTTTCAGGGTTTAGGCCCTTGAGTTCCTCAAGCACGAACAAGCCGTCCTTGCGGATCAACACGTCGTCAAAATAGATCTCGCCGCCGCCATAGGATTCCCGCTGAATGAGCACGAGGTCCCAGTGCACGGCGGAAGTGTTGCCGTTCCAAGCGTCGTCATAAGCCATGCCGGGCGTAAAATGCAAACTGCCGGCGATTTTTTCGTCGAACAAAATGTTGCCCATCGGATCGGTAACTTTCGGGTTGACGCCGATGGCGAATTCGCCCACGTAACGCGCGCCTTCGTCGGTGTTGAAGATGGCGTCGATTTTCTCTTGTTCGCCATCGTGCGTGGCCTCGACGATTTTGCCGTCTTTGAACGTCAGCTTGACGTTGCTATAAACATCGCCGCGATAGGGCGAAGGGGTGTTGTAGGTGATGGTGCCGTTGACGCTTTCTTTGACCGGCGCGGTGAAAATCTCGCCGTCGGGGATGTTGTTTTCGCCGGCGCACGGGACGACCGGAATGCCTTTGATGGAAAAGGTGATGTCGGTGCCCGGTCCCTTGATGCGGACCTTGTCGGTTTTTTCCATCAACTTCTTGAGCGGTTTGAAGGCTTCCCGCATCTTGCCGTAATCGACGGTGCTCACCTCGACGACGTAATCGTAGAACGCTTCGTTGCTCATCTTCGCCTTTTGCGCTTGCGCGGGCGTCGGATACATCAAAACGACCCAGCGCTTCTTTTGGACAATCTTGCTTAGGGGTTGGAATTTCTTGCTCATCTGCGTCTTGATGTTTTGGTCGACGTCGACGGTCGCATAATCGTTATGGCCCGCCGAGATGGAGATCATGACATCGATTTTTTCGTATTTGAACTTGTTCAAATCCAGCATGAAGTCCATGTACTCCTCTTTCGCTTCTTTCATCACTTCGCGGCTGACGTCTTCATCTTGGAGCTCGACAAAGGGAATGGCGCCGATTTCATGGGCGCGCTTGACAAGTTCTAAAACGAGAGGTTTGCTTGCGGCGCCGCCACGGATGGCGACTCGGTCTCCTTTTTGGGTCTTCGTGGAAACATCGAGCAAGTTGCTAGCGAGCTTTTTCAGTCTTGGGTCGCGCATGGTATCCCTCTTTCTCGTAGATTTTATAGTAATCCTCGGCGAGCCCTTCTTCAAAGGGGCCCTCCTTGTTTTCAATCAGCGTTTTCAGTTTTTGAAGCTCTTTTTCCAAAATGCTTTTTAAATCGTCGGGGTAATCCATGTGTTCCTTGTGGCGTTCGTATTCCTTGCGGTCCAAAATTTCGTAGGAACCATCGGGGAACACTTTGACGTCAAGGTCGTAATCGACGTATTTGAGCGCTTCGTCGTCGACGACGAAAGGGGAGGCGATGTTGCAGTAATAATACGTGCCGTTTGGACGCAAAATGCCGATGACGTTGAACCAGTTTTCTTTGAAGAACCAAGTCACCGAAGGTTCTTTGGTGAACCAAAAACGCCCGGTCGACTCGATGACCTTCGTGCGCCGGTTGGCAAGCACGATGGCATTTTCCTCGTGTTTCACAACACGGGATGTCGTCCATATGCGGTGCAGATTGCCGTCGTGTTTGTAGCTGTGCACGACCATCGGTGCGCCTTTTTCCATGTATTTCCCCCCTCTTTGCCTATTATAGCATACATTCGCTTCCGCAAGGTATGCGCTTTTCGTTTTCAGCGGTTCAAATAATCTTTGCCCTTCTTCGAATCGGGCTCGTGTGGGGAAAGCCCGGGGAAGCCTTGCTGTCGATTCACTTCGTAGGCGAGAACGGCGACGCTGTTTGCGAGATTCAAGCTGCGCATGGTCTTGTGCATCGGAATTCTCAAGCAACGGTTTTCGTGCGCGCTCAGGATTTCCTTGGGAATTCCCGAAGATTCGCTGCCGAAAATCAAATACAGGTTTTCTTCTTGTTTTGTGAAGTCCGCTTGGTCGGGCGAAACCTTGCCATAGCGCGTCAAAAAGTAATAACGGCCCTTGTGCTTTTTGGCAAAAGCGGCGAAATCGTCGTGGATTTCCACGTCGAGTTCGTCGACGTAATGAACCGCGCTTCGCCTTAGGCGGTTCAAAGAAAGCGGAAAGCCCGCCGGTTCGACGATGTGCAGCCGCATCCCCATGGCGACGCAAGTGCGGATGATGTTGCCGGTGTTTTCCGGGATTTCCGGTTCGTACAAAACGATATGGTTCACGTTTCTTCCCCCTTTACAAGCGGCCGTATGGACTTTTCAAACCAAGGAACGTGTTTATAGGCTTCGTACGTCTTGTCGATGTTCTTTGAAAGAAGCCCTTGATTGTGCATAAGTGCGATGGCGTTTCGTTTCAATACGAGCCCGCCTCGCCAGGCGAAGGCGTAATTCTTAAAACGGCGCATAAGTTCGCGGTTTGAAAGCGAAAGCAGCGTGTCAAGATGCAGTTGCGCGTACTCGTCGCTTTCAAAGACCTTCCGGCGGATGGACTTGATGCCTTCGTTTTTCGGACAGACGTCTTGGCAAACGTCGCAACCAAAAAGCGTCGTCTTCATCGTCTTTAGCTGCCAAGGCTTCAAAACCGCTTTCGCCTGGGTCAAATGCGAAAGGCAGCGCTCTTCGTAAAACGCCCCCACCCTAAGCGCATCGGTCGGACAGGCTTCGACGCACCGGGTGCACTCGCCGCAATCGTCGACAATCCTTCGTCCTTCCTCAAACTCCGTATCGATCAAAAGCGTCGCAAGGTAAAGATGCGTGCCATAGGTCGGATGGATCAAAAAGCGGTTGTGCCCCAAAAAGCCAAGCCCCGACAAATACGCCGCGAAACGCTCGTCGAGCGGATTGATGTCGACGGCGCCATGGGCTTTGATGCCCTTTTGTCTCAGTTCGCTTTCGATCGCATCAAGCTTCTCTTTGAAGACTTTATGGTAGTCTTTTCCATGGGCGTAGCGGCTGATGGTGCCATACCCTTTTCCTTTGTAGGGCGGCTTGTCTTTGGGGTAGGAAAGCGCAAGCACGACGACGGTCTTAAAACCCTCAAGAAAAGAAAAGTCTTTTCTTGAATCGGGAAAGACCTTATGATGCATCGTTTTGTAGGTTTCAACGGGCAACGCCGCGAAATCGTCGACGTGCCGGCGAAAGGTTTCTCTCATGCTTGTCCCTCCATATACAAAAGAAAGTTGGTGGATGCCTGAAGCATCTCACCAACTTTATCGAGACGGCCGAGAAAAGGGCCGAACGATTCGAACTTGCGATAGCGGTGTCGGACACTTCTATTATAGCACGGAAAATGGTCGGAATGCGAGGATTACAATTAAGCGTTTTGCTCGCGGATCTTGTTTAGAAAACCGGGGTCGAAACGCCCATTTTTGAGCATGGCGATTTCTTCTTTGTAAGGCGGATACAATCGTTTCTTGCTGTTGTCGTCTTCGGTGACGTAGGGCGTTTCTAAAATTTTCGGTACGGTTTCGTATTTTGGATGGTGCACAATGGCGCTAAGCGCCTTAAAACCGATTTCCCCCATGCCTAAGTTCGCGTGGCGGTCCTTGTTGGCGCCGCGCGGATTTTTGGAATCGTTGATGTGAAAGACCCCGAGACGGTCGATGCCGATGATGCGGTCGAACGTTTCCATCACCTCGTCGAAATTCTCTTTGACGTCGTAACCGGCGTCGTGAGTGTGGCAGGTGTCTAAACAGACGCTCAAACGATCGTCTTTGTCGACGCCTTCAATGATGGCGCGCAGTTCTTCGAAGCTGCGTCCGACCTCCGTGCTTTTTCCGCTCATGGTTTCAAGGGCGATTTTCGTAGGCAAGTGCGCCGTCTCTTCAAAAACACGGTTCAAGTTTTTTACAATGCGTTTTGTCGCTTCTTCTAAGCCTTCGCCGACATGCGAACCGGGATGAAGCACAATCTGCTCGGCGCCGATGGCGTGCGTGCGCTTGACTTCTTCAATTAAAAAGTCGCTCGCAAATCGTTGCTTGTTTTCATCGGGATTGGCGAGGTTTATGATATAGGGCGCGTGAATGATGACGTCTTCGCTATGGATTCCTGCTTCTTCCATACGTTTTTTCCCGTCTTCGATGCGCAGTTTCGACACGTCTTTCCTGCGAGTGTTTTGCGGCGCCCCGGTATAAATCATGAAAGCGGTCGAGCCGTAAGAAAGCGCCTCTTCAACGCTTCCCAAAAACATCTTGTCGCCTTTCATCGATACGTGTGAGCCTAGTTTGAGCATTTAGTTTCCTCGCTTCCTTTTTTGCTTGGCGTGGTATTTCTTCTTATAGGCCGGCTTCACTTTTTTGACCTTGTCCTTGGGTTTTTGCCGTTTCTCTTTGACGGGCGCTTCGCTTTTTTTAGAAACGAACCCCCGGTCGACAACGTCGCAAAAATCGAGCATGACGTCTTCTTTTTTCAGAAAATCGAACGCCTTTTCGTCGGCGTCGTCGTAAAACGTGATCGCGGTGCCGCTATGGCCCATCCGGGCCGTGCGGCCCACACGATGGATGTAGAAGTTCATGTCTTTGGGGAACGCGAAATTGACGACATGGGAAACGCCTTCGATGTCGATGCCGCGGCTCGCCATATCGCTTGCGACGACGTATTGCACGTTGAGTCCGGCAATGTCGCGCAACACTTGTTTGCGCTCTCTCGGCCGCAAATCGCCGTGCAAATAGGTCGCATCAAGGTCTTTTTGATGCAAGTGCGAGGCAATCAGTTCGACGTCCTCTTTGGTGTTGGCGAAGATGAGGGCGAGATAAGGATTGATAGCCGCGAGCACTTTATCAAGCGTCTTTAAACGATTTTCCGGTGCGGCTTTGATGAAACGGTGGCGGATATCGAGTCCGGCCAAGCGTTTTTTATTGAGCACCACTTCAAGCGGTTGGTGCATGCTTTTGCGGATGAACGCGCGCAAATGGTCGGGGAAGGTAGCGCTAAAGACCATGAGTTGCGCTTCCTTGCCAACGGCGTAAGCGATCGCTTCAAGATCGTTCATGAATCCGATTTCAAGCGCCATGTCGGCTTCGTCGATCACAAGCGTCTTGGCCGTGTGGATTTTCAAAAGGTTTTCTTTGACGGCGAGGTCGTGGACTTTCCCGGGGGTGCCGACGACCACTTGCGGCTGGCTCTTTTTGAGCCGCTCGATTTCACGGTCGCGGTCGCGACCGCCGGGGTAAATGCGGATGTCGATTTTTTCGCTCGTGTATTTCGCGAGTTCTCGCGCCATTTTCAATATCTGTTCGGCCAATTCGCGCGTAGGCGCGAGAATCAACGCTTGCACACGGCGTTCGTTTGCGAGAAGCGCGTCAAAAATCGGCAACAAAAACGCGTGCGTTTTCCCGCTGCCGGTTTCGCTCACGCCAATTACGTCACGCCCCTTCAGGGCGTCGGGGATGATTTTTTTCTGAATTTCCGTAAACGATTGAAAATTCATTCCTTCTAAGGCATTATAGATGTAGGGCTTTTTGAATTTCATACGCATCGCCTCTTTCACTGTAATTATATAACAAAAAGCGCTTCTTATCTACAAAAACACTAAGATGAGGAGGGAAATCATGAAAGTGTTTCCCATCAGCCCGCGAGGGTATTGCCACGGAGTGGTAAGCGCCATCCGCGAAATGCGGGCCATCGCCAAAGACCAAAGCCTGCCGAAGCCGATTACGGTTTTGGGCATGGTCGTCCACAACAAAAAAATCGTCCAAGATTTTGAAGAACTCGGGCTCAAAACGCTCCACAATCCCCATAAAACCCGCTTAGAACTTCTCGATGAAATCGATGAAGGCACCGTCGTCTTCACCGCGCACGGCGTGAGCGAACAAGTCTACCGCAAGGCCGAAGAAAAAGGACTCACCATCATCGACACCACCTGCAAGGACGTCAAAACCTCCCAAAAAACCATCAAGAGCCATCTTGAACTTGGCTACGCGGTTCTTTTCATCGGCAAGCGCACTCACCCCGAAAGCGAAACGGCACAAAGCTACGGCGACGATGTGCACATCGTCGAGACACCGGACGATGTAAAGAACATCCGACCGAAAAAAGAGAAGCTCGCACTCACCAACCAGACCACGATGAGCCTTTTCGACATTTACACCATAACCGAAAAAATCAAAACGCGCTTCCCGGATGTCAAGATCATCGAAGAAATCTGCGACGCCACGAAAGCCCGCCAAAAAGCAATCATGGAACAACCCTCCGTCGACCATTGCTTTGTCGTCGGCGATCCCCGTTCGAACAACTCGAAAAAGCTCGTAAGCGTCGCCGAAGAACAAGGCATAAACGCTTCCCTGATTGAAAGCGTCGAGGATTTGGACGTCGATCACCTCAAAACTCTTACCCGCGTTTCCATCACCAGCGGCGCAAGCACTCCGACGCAAATCACCAAAGAGGTCGTCGAATTTTTAAAAGCCTTCGACCCAAGCGACGAAACCACCCACCGTAACGAAAGCGCCGTGAAAAAAAACAACCTCTTTCGCCGTTAAACGATGTTTCGTTGAAAAAACCCGCGGAAATCCGCGGGTTTTTCTACTCTTCTTCGTAAACGGCTTCTAGGATTTTGTTGAACTCAATTTCGAAGGTGTATACCTGTTCGTCGGTGAACTCCTCAAATTCGCCTCGATTGAACCAATGCGAAAATTCATACCCATCGACGTCGGGCGCCTCGATGGTCACCTCCGTGCCTTTTTCCACGCGCGTGTCGGGTTCGGCAATCAGTTCGTCTTCTTCTACGACGTCGGATTGAAACGTGATGCGTCTCCATTCGATGTCTTCTTCCGTTTCCCCGCATGCGGCGAGAAAAACGCTCAACGACAAAACCACTCCAAGCAATACTTTCTTCATGTTCGCCTCTCCTCCCATTTGGAAAAATTATTGACATATTATAATCGATGATTCCCATGTTGTCAACCGGTCAAAACGAACGTTTATAACCGGTTTTGGGTGTGAAAGTACGATTATTCATCGTCCGGATGAATTTGGAGTGGTTCATAGGCGCTCTCGTAAAGATCGCCTTCACGCACATACTGAATGGAGACGTTTTCAAGAGCGCGGGTGTTTAGGATAAACTCCCGCAGGTTTTTCTGGCTGTAGACGTTTAAGTATTCAGTCATGGCATCGGTCTTGAACCCGACGATGACATCGCCGGGTTCAATCCCTAAGATGTCGGCGGTCAAGCCTTCTTCAACCGCTTCTACGCAGACGCCGTAATCGTAATCACAATGTCCGATGTGCTGCATCGTGACGCCAAGGGCGCCTCTTGTCACATGCCCCGATTCTTCTATGTCTTCAAGAAGGCGAACGATGGTGTTTGAAGGCAGGGCGTAGCCCATCCCTTCGACATCCTCGCCGACCATCTTCAAAGTGTTCATGCCCAATATTTCGCCGCTTGCGTTGATTAAGGCGCCGCCCGAATTGCCGGGGTTGATGGCGGCGTCGTGCTGGATAAAGGGCGCGTTCGTTTCATCAAGCGTCATGAACCGCGTCAAATTGGACACGATGCCTTGGGTGACGCTGCCGTAATAATCGAAGCCAAGGGGCGAACCGATGGCGTAAACGTCTTCGCCGATGCGGGCTTCGTAAGAATCCGAAAAAGAGAAAGGTTCGAAATCGTGCGCGCTTTCAAAACGGAGAAGCGCGATGTCGTTTCTCGCATCCGTGCCCAAAAGCTCCAAATTCTCTTCTTCTACACTGAAGGCGTTGCCGTAGTGTTCGTAGACGATGGAAATCGTCTTTGAATCCTTGACGACATGATAATTGGTGAAGGCGTAATACCTGCCGTCTTCGTATTTGTAGACGACGCCGCTGCCGCGGCCGCCGTTATTTTCGCGAGTGACTTCGATGCCGATGACGCTCTTGCGGTAAACATCAAGGATGTCTTCGATTGAGGCCGGTTTTTCGACGGCGTCGCCGTCGATTTCATACCAGCGCGCATACAGGGTCAAATCGCGCGCGGGCATGGTTTCGTGGTTGAAAAGACGGCTATATTCCGTATCAACGTACCATCCGGCAAACAAAAGCCCTTCTTTTTCCAAGACCGGGTACTCGATCGTTTCGCCGTAAAGGTATGTTTCATCGCTAAGATTGGCGGAGATGTTCGTCTGGTAGGACACGGTGTAGCTTTTCGGGGAATACTGAGCGGTCACGACCATGTCTTCATAGACGGATTCGGTCGATGTTGACCACGCTTCAAACGCGTAACCCTCGATGTCGGGCGGGGAGGGTTTTGCGACCTTCTCTCCTTCTTCGACATTCTCAAGGGCGATCAGACGGCCCTCATGGTCCAAAAAGACGACGGTGTGAGTGGGCGCGGACATAGGAAACGCCTCAGAACTCCCGTCGGTAAAAAGAATCTCGAGGGCTCCTTCTTCGTTAACAAAAACGTCTTCAACGAGCGGCTGTGAAAAAATCGGCAGTTCCTCCATATCCATAAGCAATTGCCAATCTTCTGAAGCGTATCGCCACTCCAAGGTTTTGTCGTCGCTTCGAAGCTCGATTTCCCGGCCGTCTTCTCCACGCAAAGCGTCTTTTTCGAGCAACGTTTCCCAATTGTCTTCGTTCTCATAACGCCATTCGATGAAGCCTTCATGCGTGCGGAGTTCGACCTCGCGTCCATCTTCGCCCTCGACCATGCCGGCTTCTAAGACGCTTCCATCGGAAAGCGTCAGAGTAAGCATGCCCTCTTCGACGCTCGCCTCGGAAACGCCGATGCCCGGTTCGCCGCGCAGGCTTTCCTTCCAACTTTCGTAATCCTCATCAAGCGCATTGTCGACGACGCCGATCATGTAAAGACGGTACAAAAACACCTCGCGGGCCTCTTCCACCAACCGCACATCGAAGTCGAAATCTTGACCTTCAAAAACCGCGCTAAGCGTGTGCGCGCCCGCCTCTTGCAAAAGCGCGAGCGAAGAAGCGCTCAGCATCTCCTCGGAAAACGGCCGCACTTTTCGCTCATCGTCGCTATAAAGCACTTCTATCCGCAAACTCTCGGGGTCGAAATCTTCCACGGTGTAAACATCCTTGAGGCTTCCTTCAAGCACGCTGACCGCCTCGACCCTCGCTTCTTCCTCGCCAAGGTCGATTCTACAGGCGCTTAAAAGAAACATCGCTAGGAATATCCACAAACCAAACAAAAATCTTTTCACGGCAATCCCTCATTTCCGTTTCGTATGGTTTCATTATAACAGTTCTTGTACACGCCGTCTTTTTTTCACGCACACTTTCACAAAAAAGAAGCCCCGCCGAGGCGAGGCTTCCAACAAAGGGAGTGATGCTATAAATTATGGAGCTTGTGGGTTATTCTCCGAAACCGGGCATGCGGTCACGGGCGTTTTGACGACGTTCTTCCATACGCTGACGGTAATTCTCCATCTTCTCTTCGATGTTCTCGCGGAAGTTATGACGGTATTCGTCAAGGTCCGGAGGACCGATTTCGCCGTCTTCTACTCTCTGACGATGTTCTTGAACGCGTTCACGCGCTTCTTCTCTCATGGCGTCCGCCATTTCGCGGGCTTCCTCGCGACGTTGTTCACGGAATTCGTTCATGCGCTCACGATGGTGTTCGTTGACGATTTCCATGATTTCCCGCATTTCCATCTCAACGGCTTCTTCGATGGTCAAATCTTCGTCAATTTCCGTAGCGGTATAGAGAATGACCATGCGGCCAAGGCCGATGTCGTGTTCTTCGGCGAGGGCGATCAAGTCTTCATCGAGCACTTCGTCGATGACCGCAGCGCCGATGGCGTGCGCGCGGAAGTATTCTTCAGCGCGGCCTCTCATGCGTTCGCGAATGCCTTCTTCTTCGTCCTCGTCTTCACTGCCTGTGGTGATGAACACGGCGTTGTCGTCGGCGTCGACGTCAATATAGCCCATCTCCACGGCGGTGTCTAAGAAGAGTTCCAAAGCCTCTTCGGCGTCCATGCCTTCAAAATCGAGATCCGCGGCTACAATTTCCGCGTCTTCGTTCTTAAGCAAATAGCTTTCGACATTGCCCTCATCGTCTACGATGAATTCAATGCGGGGATTGATTTCTACAGACATATAACTGTATGTTTTGTTTTCGTCCAACCCTTCTTCATCGGTTTCGCCGATGTCGCAAGCGGCGAGGGTGAATGCCAACACAAATGCGATGGTGAGTCCTAGTAATTTTTTCATTATATTGCGCCTCCTTTTTATTCTTTCACCCTTTAAACAAAAAACCCGGACCTTTTATTGGAAAGAGTCCGGATTTTTT
>PWFC01000018.1 GCA_003554025.1 Mollicutes bacterium | reverse complement strand
CCGATGGCCATCGGATTTTTCCGCAAGGTTTTCGCTAGCGTCATGGCGATGTTCGTGGCGTAATCGCCGTGGGACTTCTCGCTAGGCTTTTCAAGATGGATGTCGTTTGTTTCTAACGAGAAAGCGTTGTATAGCGCTTTTTTTATCAAGGTTTTCAGGGTTTCTTCTACTTGGTTCATGCAATCACCTCAGAGTTTTAAGTCGAGCTGTTCGTGGATGCTTTTCTTTTTCTTGCCGGGCATGAGTTTCATCCATTTCGCGCTTCTTCCTTTGCCTAAGGGGCGTATTTTCTTGTCGTCGCGAAGGCGTCTCAACGTTCTATCGATGGTCGAATCGGAGATGGTCGGATGGGCCCTTCGGATGTCTTCTTTGGTGAAGACTTCATCAAGACGCTGGATGGTGCTTTCGACGTAATCGGATTTGTTGAGTTCTTGGTCGAAGGTGTAGTTTCGAAGCATTTCGTGTACGTCCTTGTAGGTTTCAAGAGCGATGTTTACGATGAACCGATGGATGCCGATGGTGTCGGAAAGCCCTTCGCTCCAGTTGTGCGAGGCGTCGGTGCGGTGTTTTTGGAAGGTTTCTCCACGTTTGAAGAGTTTTTCAAAGAAGCTGCTAAGATGAAAACCCGCATACCCGCGGGTGATTAAAAGTATATAAAGGACGATGAGCCCTATGGTTTCGTTCAAGGCTCGAAAAGGTTTCAAATTGACGAAATCGATGTAGAAGTTGATGGCGAGAAAGCCGTCTTCAAAACGTTCTTTCCCTAGCATTTCTTTGTACTTCGCAATCAGTTTTTCAAGCGCTTCGCGTTTGGTCTTTTGACCGCTAGAAAGAAGGCTAGCCGGCGCGTCGCCGGTATCGCTTTTGGCGTATTGAAGCTTGGCGGGGGGTTCGACGCCGTCGCCCAAAAACTGCAGCAAATCCAAAAGCTCGCGGTCGGTGAGTTCGAACGTCTCGGTTTCTTGATGGATTTTTTCAAGCGCTTCTTTGATGTGCTTGAGCAGCCTTTCGTCTTTCGTTTGGGCTTGCACGCCCTTTTCTAAAATACGGCGCAAACGCACGTCTTTGAGCGAAAGGTTCAAGTGTTTGGACAAAAAGTAGGCGTCTGTCCGTATGGTTTGACGTACCAGCGTTTTGAAATCCTTGTCGACAATTTTGACCATATCCTGGTTTCTGCCGATGAACTTGTAAAGTTCGAGGTACTTATAGATGATGTCGTTTGGGATTTTCGCAGCGTCGATGTTTTTCAGACAATACATCGCTTCACCTTCTTATTCCTCGTCGAACAGAGTTTGCTGTTCCCGGGTTTCGTGGGGGAGTTGCTCGAAATTCGAGATGGGGGCGATCACTTCTTCTTCGTCGGGTTTCACGTTTTCAATCGACAGGAACAAAGGAACGCCGTCTTTGTTGCGGATGAATTTCTTTCCGGTTTCGGTGGTTTGGGTTTTGACGCTGAACGCGCTCAGTTCGACGCGTTTTTTGGTGGTGACCACATACAGTTTCGCGCGTTTTTTGTATTGCACCGCGTTCATTAAACAGGCGTCTTTGACGTAATAGGGAGAAGATTTTACTTGTTTGTACAAACGTTCTCCCCTTAGCGTTCTGCGCTTGCGCGGGACGTTTTCAAGGTTGATGCGTTTGATGGTGCCGCGCGAGGTCACAATCAGCAAATCGTGGTGATCTTCAAGCGGCAAGCTCACCGCAAGCTCATCTCCTTCGTAAAGGCCGATCGCCTTGACGCCTTTGGCGGAGGGGCCCGTGACGGGAAGTTCGCGAAGGTGGTAGCGAAGCGCGTAGCCTTCGCGGGTGATGGTGAGCAGTTCGCGTTCGAGCGAATCGACGCGGGCGACATGGCAAACTTCGTCGCCCTTGTTCAAATTTATGGCCCTAAAAGGCTTGTTGTGGCGAAGCACGTCCAAATCTTGGATGTCGGTGACTTTGACGAGGTTGTTTTTGGTGCTAAACAGCAAATACCCCGCATCCTCGTCAAACTGTTTGACGCTTTCGACGTGGATGACTCTTTCCTCATCGCCGATTGAGACGATGTGATTCAGGTGTACGCCGAGTTCTTTCCAACGCGTTTGGGGAATCTTGAAGACGGGGACGTAGACGTAGTTGCCCTTGTCGGTGAAAATGAGCAAAGTGTCTAGGCTGTTGACTTCGCGTTCGAACAAGAACGCGTCGTTTTCTTTGAGGTCCACCTCTTCGGTCGCTTTGAAGCTGCGCATGGAAGCGTGTTTGACGTAACCTTCTTTGGTGAGTGCGACCATGACTTGTTCGCTTTCGACGAGTTCTTCTTCGGCGACTTTGATCTTTTCAATCGTCTCTTCGATTTGGGTTCGACGTGGTGTTTTAAGTTCGCGTACGACTTCGCGCAGTTCTTTTTTGATGACCTTTTCTAAGACGTCTTCGTTTTGCAGGATGTCGTTTAAGTGTTCGATTTCCTTTTCAAGGGCTTCTTTTTCGTTTTTGAGCGCCGTCAGGTCGGTGTGCGAAAGCCGGTACAGCTGAAGGGTTAGAATCGCTTCGGCTTGTTCTTCGGTGAAGCTGTATGTTTTCACAAGCTGGCTCTTGGCGTCTTGTTTGCTTTTTGAGGCGCGGATAAGCTTGATGACTTCATCAAGAATGTCGACCATCTTGATGATGCCTTCGACGATATGAAGGCGTTTGCGGGCTTTGCGAAGTTCGAAGTTCGAACGGTTGGTGACGACTTCTTTTTGGTGGTAGATATAGCTGTCGAAGATGTTCAATATGTTCATGGTCTCGGGGCGTTTGTTGTTGATCGCGACCATGTTGTAGTTGTAGGACTTGGTCAAATCGGTCTTTTTGTGCAAGAAGTTCTCGATGGCTTCGGGGTCGAAGCTCTTTTTCACTTCAACAACGACGCGAAGGCCCTCTTTGTTGGATTCGTCGCGCACTTCCTTGATGCCGTCGACTTTCTTTTTGAGGCGAATTTCGTCGATGCGGCGGACAAGTTGGGCTTTGTTGACTTCGTAGGGAATTTCGGTGACGACGATGTCTTGGCCTTCGATGTCGACTTTGGATTTGCTGATGATGCGTCCTTTGCCCGTCTCAAAAGCGTTTTGGATGCCGTCTTTGCCTTGTACAATGGCGCCGGTTGGAAAGTCCGGGCCCTTGACAATCTTCATGATGTCGGAAACGCCGCAGTTGGGAGAATCGAGACGTTTGATGACGCCTCTTACGATTTCTTCAAGATTGTGCGGTGGAATTTCGGTCGCGTATCCGGCGGAAATTCCGGTGGCGCCGTTTACGAGAACGTTTGGAAAACGCGCCGGAAGGACGATCGGTTCGTATTCTTCGTCGTCGAAATTCGGTACGTAATCGACGGTCCGTTTGTCGATGTCTTTTAGGATGTATTCGCTGAAAAGGCTCATGCGCGCTTCGGTATAACGCATTGCGGCGGCGCTGTCTCCGTCGATTGAGCCTTTGTTGCCGTGCATGTCGATTAGGGGCGCGCGCATTTTGAAATCCTGCGAAAGTCGGACCAACGCTTCGTATACGCTTGAATCGCCGTGGGGGTGGTATTTGCCGATTACGTCCCCGACGATGCGGGCGGATTTTTTGTAGGGTTTGTCGTGGGAGAGCCCAAGCGAATGCATGGCGAACAAAATCCGGCGCTGGACGGGTTTCAATCCGTCGCGGACGTCGGGCAGGGCGCGGTCTTGGATGATGTATTTGGAGTAGCGGCCGAACCGGTCGCTGACGATGTCTTCTAAATTTTCATCCAATATCTTGCCTTCGATGAACTTGTCGATAACGTCTTGAAGTTTTTCAGCCATGGTCTCAGTCCTTTATCTCGAAGTTGTCTTCGTTGGTGAAGACGACGTGGTTTTCGATCCAGTCGCGGCGGGGTTCGACTTGGTCGCCCATCAAAATTTTGATGCGCTTTTCCGTGTCGGCGAAATCGTCGATGGTAACTTTGACGAGCGTGCGGGTTTCGGGGTCCATCGTCGTTTCGTAAAGCTGGTCGGCGTTCATTTCGCCGAGTCCCTTGTAACGTTGAATGTGCACGTTTTTCTTGAATTCCAAGAGTTCTTGGAGTTCCTCGTCGCTCCACGCATACACCGTTTTCATTTTTTTGTTTTGTTTGAACGACACTTTGTAAAGGGGCGGAAGGGCGATGTACACCCGTCCGGCTTCGATGAGCTTACGCATGTATCGGAAGAAAAAGGTCAGAAGCAACACTTGGATGTGGGCGCCGTCGGTGTCGGCGTCGGTCATGATGATGATTCTGTTGTAGTTGCACTCTTCTAAGTTGAAATCGCTTGAAAGGCCGGCGCCGATGGTGTGGATGATGGTGTTGATTTCTTCGTTTTTCAACACATCCTCGATGCGGGCGCGTTCGGTGTTGATGACTTTCCCGCGCAAAGGAAGGATGGCTTGGAATTTTCGGTTACGACCCTGTTTGGCGCTGCCGCCTGCGCTGTCGCCCTCGACGAGATAGAGTTCGGTCTGCGTTTTGTCCTTGGATTGGGCCGGGGCGAGCTTGCCGGATAGGATGGGTTCTTTTTTCTTGTTTTTCTTCTCCATCCGGGCTTCTTCTCTCGCCTTGCGCGCCGCTTCGCGCGCTTCTTGCGCTCTTGTGGCGCGGTCGATCAAGGTTCTTGCCAGTTTGGGGTTTTCGTTGAAAAAGTAGGTCATTTTTTCGCTGACGGTTTGTTCTACGGCGCCGCGCGCTTCGCTGGTGCCTAACTTGTTTTTGGTTTGCCCCTCAAACTGCAAGAGGCTTTCGGGGACGCGCAAGGAGACCACCGCGGTCAACCCTTCGCGGATGTCGGCGCCTTCTAATTTGCCGTTTTTGATGGCGCCGATTTTTTGGGCGTATTCGTTGAAGATTTTGGTGAACGCGGTTTTGAAACCGACTTCGTGCGTACCGCCATCGCGGGTGCGGACGTTGTTGACGAACGAAAGCACTTGGTCGGTGTAAGATTTGGTGAATTGAAAGGCGACTTCGACCCGGATGTCTTCAAAATCGCCTTGAAAGAATATCGGGTCGTGAATGGGCTTTTTCGCCTTGTTGAGATAGTCAATATAAGAAAGGATGCCTTCATCGTATTGAAAGACATCTTTTTGTTTGGAACGCTCGTCTTCTAAAACGATTTTCAAGCCTTTGATCAAAAAGGCGCTTTCCCGCAAACGCTCGGCGAGCGTTTGGTAGTTGAAGACCGTTGTGGAGAAGATGCGGGCATCGGGCTTGAACCAAACGCGAGTGCCTCTTCTGCGCTTCTTGCCGAGTTTTTTCAAAGGCGACACTTTCGAACCGCCATCTTTGAAGGTCATGTTGTATTGCATGCCGTCGCGGGTGACGGTGACGTCTAGGAATTCGCTTAAGGCGTTGACGACGCTTGCGCCGACGCCGTGAAGGCCTCCGGCAACCTTGTAGCCTCCGCTTTGGGAGAACTTACCGCCGGCGTGGAGTTTTGAATAAATAACTTCGATGGTCGATTTGCCGGTTTTATGGTCCTCTATGGGAACGCCCCGGCCATGGTCTTCGACTACGACGGAGTTGTCCTCTTTGATGGTGATGGAAATCTCGTTTCCATACCCGGCCAAAGCTTCGTCGATGGAGTTGTCGACAATTTCCCACACCAAATGGTGCAGACCTCTTGCGTCGGTGGACCCGACGTACATGCCCGGACGTTTGCGAACGGCTTCTAATTCTTCTAGTACTTGGATGGATTCGGCATCGTAACGTTTTTCTGTCATCTTCACACGTCCTTTGGTTTCATTTAACTCACTTTATCATTATACCAAAATACCCTCTTCATTTGTAGTGTCAATTTCGACAAACCTATGATATAATTCATAGGTGACAAAGCAACAGAGAGGTGTCCTACTATGGAAATCTTCGTACACGTTTTATTGTTCGTGCTCGCCTATCTCGCCGGTTCGACCCCGATGTCTATCATCGTCGGCAAAATCACCAAGGGCGTCGACATCCGCGATTATGGTTCGGGCAACCCCGGCACCACCAACGCCATCCGGGTGTTGGGCCGAAAACTGGGCATGCTCGTCTTTCTTTTGGATGTGCTAAAAGGCGGGTTCGTCATCCTATTGCTTCGTGTCGGCCTTTTTGAAAGTTACGATCTCTTCCATCCTTTGGCCTACGGGATTTTCGCCGCCCTCGGGCACACGTTTCCGATCTTCCTTAAATTCAAAGGCGGTAAAGCCGTTGCCACAAGCGTCGGGATTTTCTTGTTTTACGCGCCGGTTCTCGGCGTCATCGGATTGCTCGGCTTTCTTGCCGCGCTGCGTCTGACGCATTATGTCAGCGTTGGTTCTTGCACCGGCGCCGCCGCGCTTTTGCTTAGCGTACTTTACGTCTTCTTCTTTGGCCCACAAACGGGTTCGGGCTACGAAATGCTTGTCGGGTATCAAGGAGACTGGTGGATGCTTGGCATTTCCACATTGGGGGTCTCGTTGATTTTCGTCCGCCACCGCAAGAATTTCAAAAACTTGAAAGAAGGCACGGAACCCAAAAGCACCTATTTCCAAAAAAACAAAGACTGATTCTTATAAAAAATCACTTCACGGCGAAGTGATTTTTTTCGTTTGGGTACGCATGAACGTTTATTTGTGCTGGTTCATGGAGTTGAGAACCTGACGGACTTGTTTTTCCGAAGGTTTTCTTCCCATTTGCATCATCATGGCGCGCACCATGCTTTCGTTAATCGGAGGGTTTTTCTCCAAATAACGCTTGAAATAACGCTGTGAAATGAAAAAGCCGAGGATCGCGCCGACAATCAGCGCTAGCACAATCAGCAAAATCGATAACCAGGTTGCCATGTCATCACTCCTTTTCTTCATGCCCATTATAGTGGATATAAGGGCAAAACACAAGCAAAACATGCCTAATGAAAAAGAACGCGAAAAGCTGTTTACAATTTCTCCCATCTAGGGTACACTGAAATCGCCATATCAATGACTAAGGAGTGATAGCGTGGCTCGAAGAATCAATGAAGACTGCATCGCTTGCGGTTCTTGCGTCGAGGAATGCCCCGTAGATTGCATCTCCGAGGGCGACATCTACGTCATCGACGAAGACGCTTGCATCGATTGCGGCGCTTGTGAAGAAGTATGTCCCGTGGACGCAATCCACGAAGTGTAAAGAAAAAGCGAAAACGCGTCGTTTTCGCTTTTTGATTCCCACAAGCATAATTGTTCTAAATTGCGGGACTTTATCGCGAAAAAGGTTTACAAACTCACTCGAATCTCGTAAAATAGGCTTGAAAACGAATATAAGGAGGAGTTTGCCCATGCCTAGAAGAATTACGGACGAATGCATCGCTTCGGGAACGTGCGTCGAGGAATGCCCTGTCGATTGCATTTCTGAGGGTGAAGAGATTTATGTCATCGACGAAGACGTCTGCATCGATTGCGGCGCTTGCGAAGTTGTTTGTCCCGTTGACGCTATCATCGAGGTTTGATAGGGACTCCGCTTTTAACGCAGTGAACCTGTTATAAACGGCGATACTACGGTATCGCCTTTTTCATTGAAAACACTTCTTTGGGTCCAAAGAAGTGTTTTTTTAAGAATTTTGGCGATTATAGGGTTGCTTTCTTGAGGGAGCGGATTCTTTCCTTCATGGCTTCCTTGTCGCCATGGAGTTTCAAGATGGTGCTTCCGACAAAGACGCCGTCGGCCTTGGCCAATTTCGCCATTTTAATGTCGTCTTCGTCGCGGATGCCGACGCCGGCGTAGATCGGCTTTTTGATGCCGTGGTCTTGTTTTAGGTGTTTGACAATCTCATGCAGGGATTTGTGGCGAGGGTGGAGCTTGTCTTTGGGTTTGGCCTGCATGTAGATGAACCCGTTGGTTTCTTTTGCGGCCTTGATGTCCTCTTCGGGCAGATGGTACTGCACGAAACTGGCGATGCGCACGCCGCGTTTCATGAGGTATTGGCGGATTTTCGGATGTTTTTGTCCAATGTAGATGACGTCTTTTAAGTTGTTGCGAAGGCAAAAATCCGCAAACTTTTCGTACCCGATTTGCATGACGGTTTTTTCATAGATTAAGACGATGAAGCGTTTGTCGGGATGTTTTACCTTGATGGCCTCGATGGCTTTCATGTAGTCGTCGTAGTTGTCGTTTTCCTTTAGGGCCGTAAGCATGCGGTTTTGGATCAAGGGGCTGTCCAAATAGGGGTTGTCGCAAGGAAAGTCGACTTCGATTACGTCGCATCCGGCCTCGACGTAATCGTCGGCGATGGCGACGGAATGTTCTAGGTTGGGGTATCCGTTTGACAAATAGCAAATCAATTGCATGTTGTGCTCCTTTCTCACTGTCCGTGGTATGCGTGCATAATCAAAGTTTTGAATTCTTCGTAAGTGGGCGTGATTGGATTGGTCTTGGTGCATCCGTCGTTGACGGAAAGTTCGATCAAGCGGTCCAATTTGTCCATGAATGCTTGTTCGTCGGGCACTAGGTCCTTGAGGGCTTTTGGAATGCCCGCTTGCTCGTTCAGCCTTGTAAGGGCTTCGGGCAAGGAAGGATGCCCGACTTCCCCGGCCAAGCGGTCGTAAAGGGCGGCCGTTTTTTCGTCTCTGCTGTTGAAGCGCAGGACATAAGGCAATAAAACGGCGTTGCTTAGCCCGTGCGAAAGGTTGAACAAACTGCCTAGCGAATGGGCGATGGAATGGACGATGCCGAGCGAGACGTTGGTGAAGGCCATACCGGCAACCATCGATGCGTTGAGCATGGTTTCGCGGCGGCGGATGTTTTTGGGGTTTTCAAGCACTTTTGGCAACGTTTCGTATGCGTCGACAAACGCCTTTTCAGCCATAATGTCGCTCAGATAGTTCGCCCTTGTCGAAGCGAGGGCCTCTAAGGCGTGGGCGATGGTGTCCATGCCGGTTTCGGCGGTAAGGCCTTTGGGAAGCGTCAAGGTCGCAACCGGATCGCATATGGCGATGTCGGGCATCATTTCCATGTTGCCGATGCCGTATTTGATGCCGGTTTTGTCGTCGGTGATGACGATCGAACGGGACACTTCGCTGCCGGTGCCTGCTGTGGTCGGAATGCAAAGGAATTTCGCCTTTTTCCTCAGTTTCGGGAACGTTTTCTTGTCCATGAGGGGTTTTAGCGAATCAAGGCCGGGATTTTCATAATAAATCCACATGGCTTTTGCGGCGTCCATCACGGACCCGCCGCCTAAGGCGACGATCAAATCCGGTTGGTGTTCTTGCATGAACGCCGCGCCCTTTTTGACGGTCTCAAAGCCGGGGTTCGGTTCAACGCCGACAAACGTTTCCATAGCGATGCATGCTTTTTCCAAGTGGGTTTCCACTTTGTCCAAAAGACCGTTTTTGATGAACGTGTCGCTGCCGATGACGACAACGGCTTTTTCAAAATTCAGCGTTTCAAGATGGGCGAGCGAACCTTCCCCAAAGAGGATTTGCTCGCCGCCGAGTTTCATCGGTCGCATCATTTCGAACACTCCTTCAAGGCTAGCATCAACGCTTTGGTGAGCGTTTTGGAAACGGGGTTTGCGATGTCGCCTCGTTCTTTCAGGCTAGACCCCACAATAGCCCCATCGGCGTCTCGTAGTTGTTCGCATATGTTTTCCTTTTTGACGCCGCTTCCGACGATGAGGGGAATCTTTACGGTTTTGCGGACTTTGCGAATCAGTTCCATCGGCGTTTCGTCTCCGATGGCCGTCCCCGTGACGATGACGGCGTCTGCGCCGGCCATTTCCGCGTTTTTGGCGGATTCCTCAATGCGGACGCTTTGAATGAGGGGGTGCGAGTGTTTCACTTGCACGTCGGCGTAAATCTCGATTTCTTCGGCGTTTAGCTTTTGACGATACGCGATCGCTTTGCGTGCGCAAGGTTCGACGACGCCTCCGTCGAAAACGACGGTGTCGACGAAAACCGGGATGCGCACGAACTTAGCGCCGACGCTTTTGGCGACGGCAAGAGCGGATTTGTAGTCGTTGAACGCCGCGTCAATGCCGATGGGGATGTCCACCGCTTCTTTGATCAAGGCGCTGATGGCGGATAGGGCGGCGGTTTGCTCAATGTCCAAAGTTTCTGCGAAAGGCACATCGCCCATGTTTTCCACCATCAAGGCGTCGACGCCCGCTTCTTCTAAGGTTTGTGCGTCTTTAAGCGCCTGTTGGTATACGTCTTGTAGGTCGTTGTTAAAATCTTTGGTTCCGGGCAAGGCTTTCAAGTGCACCATGCCGATTACTTTTTCATCTCCCGTTGAGAGAAATTTTGCGTTCATGTTACTCCTCCTTTCGATGGAAACGATAGATCGATTCCAAAGCGATGCGGCAAAGTTTGTCCTCTAGGGTCTGCCGCGCTTCGCCTTCGATTTTGTCCTTGAGGTTTTCCAAAACGGTCACGGCGGTCAATACGGCCGTTTTGACGCCCATGAGCCGTCCGAGCACAAGCATCGCCGAAGATTCCATGTCGACGCCGGAGACGCCCATGGCGCGCAGTTCCTCGAATAAGGCGTGGACGTTGGCGCCGCGTTCTTTGGCGAATTTGGACTCTTTCATTTGGCTGTAAAAGCCGTCCAACGTGCAGTTGAGCCCGTTTGAAACGTCGTGGTCAAACGATTGGATGGTTTCGTTCAAGGTTTGGACGAGCGAATAATCGGCGACCGCGGGGTAGACGTCTTCGACATAGGTCTTAGACGTCCCTTCTTTTCGGACCGAGGCGCTAGGCACGAGAAAATGCCCGAGCAGCTCGTCTTTAAGCCCCATGACCGTCCCCATGCGAAGCGCGGTTTTCATGCCGCATTCGTAGAGTTCTTCCATGGCGATGGCGGCGCTTGGGGCGCCGATGCCGGTCGAGGTCACGGTCACCGGGACGCCTTTGTAGGTGCCGGTATACGTGTTGAATTCGCGCGAAAAGGCGACTTGCTTGGGGTTGTACAAATATTTTTTCAGCACTTCGACCCGCCAAGGGTCGCCGGAGAAAATGACGTTTGGGGCGATGGTCTCGGCGGTACCATGCATGTAGAGTGTTTTCATGATGTTTCCTCCTTAAATTGTTCTTGGTGGCGTTTGCTAAGCGCCTCTATGCTTGGAGCGTTTTTCGTGCAGCCGACTTCTTCAATGATGAACGAGGCCGTGACGCTGCCAAGTTCGGCGCATGTATGAAGCTCTTTTCCCTCTAAATATCCGTACAAGAAGCCGGCGATATAGGCATCGCCGCTGCCGGATGTGTCTTTGAGGATTTTCGGCCGCGCGGCCTTTACGCGTTCACGGCGGATGCCGCTTTTCCCTTTTAAAAGGCAGGTCGAGCCCTGGGCGCCTTCGGTGATGATGAGCGCTTCTACATTGTTAAACTCGAAGAGTTCTTCGATGTTTGACAAGTGGAAAAGGTCGCAAAGGCTTTTCGCTTCGGTGGCGTTCATGAAGACGATTTTCGCGTAGCGAAGTATTTCTTCGAGAAACGGTTTGGGGAAGGCCTCCTCATCCATTTTCATGCCGAACACCAAAGGAACGTTGTGCGTTTTCAACATGCGCAAATAGGCGGCGTTGTCTTTTTGGGACCCGACCGTCATCAACGCGCAGCGTGCCTTGTCAAAGGGGACGTCTTGATACGTTTGCGCGTATTTTTCGTCCATGGCGCCCGGGTAAAAAAGCGTGATGTGCTCTTTGTCGGGGTTTTCAATAAGATACGCGTAGCTTGTTTTTTCGTTTGGAATCCGTTTTATATGGCTTGTGTCCATGCCGGTCTTTGCCAAAAAGTCCTTGTATCCGGTCTCCTCGTAGTCGTCGCCGACCCTGATCAAGGGCAAAACGTTTTTTTGAAGCTTTGAGAGTGCGACGCCGACGTTCATCCCGCAGCCGCCGTAGTGTATGGCGGTTGCGGACTTATCCGATATGATGCTTGTTTTTCCGGGGTGCGCCGCTTGTTCGAGTTTGACGACACGGTCCATGCTCACATAGCCGCTGACGATCAAATCGTACATCACAAATCACCGCTTTCAAAAGACGTTAGCGCTTCTTGAAGGGTGAGGACTTTTCCGATGTAACGGTCGATGTCCCGCAAATACACATCTTGTGCGACGGGGTCGTTTGTCGCGGTGCATTCGGCGACGACGTAGGTGTTGTAGTTTCGGTAATGGCTGTCAAGCGCGGTGGCGTTGACGCAGTTGTTGGTCTTGGTGCCGATGACGACGACGTTTTGCACGCCGTGCTCGCGCAGCAGCAAGTCGAGGTCGGTCCCGTAAAAAGCGCTGTACCTTCTTTTTTTGATGACGTAATCGTCCGCGAGAACGCTCAGTCTTTCGTCGATTTCGGAGCCTTTGGTCCCTTCAATGCAACATTCGCGCATGTTTTGAAGATTGACGTCTTGTTTTCCTTTTCGGTATTCATGCCGCATGAAGACAATCAGGGCGCCGTTTTTTCTGGCGTGTTGAAGCAACGTTTCAACGTTTTCCAAAATGGCTTCGTTTTCCGGATAATAGACTTTGCCGTCGGGGTTGGTGAAATCGTAAAGCAAATCGACGGCAAGAACCGCGGTTTTAATCATGGGCGTACCCCCTAATATTGGTCTTTCTATAGCGGTTGATCGCTATGATGGACAACACAACGATGACGGTGAGGTAGGGAATCACGTTCAAAAGCCCGGCGATGCCGCCGATGACGACGGCGAGGTTGCGCGCTAAGGCTTGCATGAGCCCAAAGAGAATCGCATACCCTGAAGATTTCATGGGCGACCCGGCGGCGCAATAGATGGCCGCAATGGCGATGAAGCCCGTTCCTGCGGTGATTTGCGGGGTGTAAGCCGCGATTTGTTCAACGGCGACGTTCACGCCCGCCAAAGCGCAAAGGAACCCTCCGACGATGATGGCGGCGTATTTGATCTTATGGATGTTTATGCCTACCGCTTCCGCCGCTTCGGGGCTTTCGCCGGCCACTCTTACGTAAACGCCGAATTTCGTGTGATACATCACGAAGTGGACGATGAAGATGGAAAGGAAAGCCACATACGTCAAAATCGAATGTCCGCTGAACACGTCGCCCAAAACGGGGATGGAGCGCAACACAGGGATGTTCAAACGCAAGCTCATATGACGGACTTCGCCGATGACGTTGATGTCGGTCCGCCCCATCAACGCGAGCGTGTAATACCCGATGGCGACGGCCAAAAGGTTGATCGCGAACCCGGTGATGATGAAATTCGCCTTCTTGGTGATGCCGAAAAAGGAAAACAAAAGACCAAGGGCCACACCAAGCATAACCGCGCCGCTTAGACCAAGCAAATAATTGCCGGTATAGAAAATGAGCAATGCGCCGATGAAGCCTCCAAAAAGCATCATGCCCTCAAGGCCGATGTTGATGACGTTCACCTTGTAGGCGAACAAGCCGCCTAAGGTGCAAAAGAGAATGGGCCCTGCGTAATAGAGCATATCGTACAAAACGCGCAAGATGTCCATATCAGACTTCCTCCTCTTTCGCCTGTTTCGGCAGGAATCTGCAGGTCAGACGTTCTAAGACCTTGCTTTCTTTGAGGAACTTGATGCTTAAAAACAATATCAGAAGCGATTGGATGACGGCGATGATTTCCTGCGGGACGCTCGTATGAATGGCGATGGCTTGGCTTCCCGATTTCAACGCGCCATAAAAGACGGCCGCAACCAATATCCCAACGGGTGAATGAGCGCCCAAAAGCGCAATCAACATACCGTCCCAGCCAAGACCGGGGTCTCCGGAGAAATTCAAGGTGTACGCGTAGCGGTCGCTCATCATCCATCCCGCGCCGCCGAGGCCGGCAAGCGCTCCCGAGTAGGTCATGATCGTCAAAATCTTTTTCTTGACGTTCATGCCCACGGCTTCGGAAAATTCAAGGTTCTTGCCGATGGCGCGTATTTCATAGCCGAGTTTGGAATGGTTGAAGACAATATACATGATCAAAAACACAAACAGCGCAATGAAGAAAAACGGGGTGATGCGGGTGCCAAACATACGGCTCAGTATCGCGCTTGACCCGATCATGTGGGTCGAAACATACCCTCTTGAAGGGTCGCGGAACACGTTGGTCGTCAAATACTGCAAAACGTGGATGATGGCGTAGTTCATAAGCAGGGAGACGACGAGTTCGTTGACGTTAAAAAGCGCCTTCAAAAGCGCGGGAATCATGGCGGTCATGATGCCCGAGAGGATGCCCGCAATCAAGAGCATTGGCACAAGCACGCCGGAAGGAAGGTCGGAATACGTATAGCCCAATACCGCAACAACGAATCCGCCGACGAGAAGTTGGCCTTCGACGCCCATGTTGAAAAGCCCCGCTTTAAAACTGATGCCAATGGCTAGGCCCGTCAAAATCAAAGGCGATGCGTAGTGCAAAGTCCTTGTAAGGCCTCGCTCGGTGAAAAGGGCTCGTTGAAACAGAATGTAAAACGTCTCCAAAGGGTTCTCTCCGGCGACCAAAATCGCAATGGCGCCGATCAAAAAGGCGAAGAAAATGGGAATCAAAGCGTTCAAAAAATGGTGCAAAATCGTATTAAGCTTGTTTTGTTTCACGCTCTTCGCCTCCTTCTTTGACACCGGCCATCAGCATGCCGATTTGCTCTCGGTCCGCTTGTTTTGCGTCGACTTCTCCGATGATTTCACCTTTGTACATAACGACGATGCGATCGGCAAGACTCATGACTTCGGAAAGTTCGTTGGAGATGAGCAACACCGATTTCCCCGCATCGGCAAGTTCTAATAGCGAATTGTGGATGAACTCAATCGCGCCGATGTCGACGCCACGGGTGGGTTGGGCCGCGATGAGCACATCGGGGTCGGCGTCGAACTCTCTTGCAATGATGATTTTCTGGGCGTTTCCACCGGACAAGGAAGAGACGAAACCGCCTTTTTCGGAAATGCGGATGTCGTATTTATCGATTAATGCGTCGCGTCGCTGTTCGATGGCTTTGCGCTTCATAAGACCGCGAGAACAAACATCGCGGCTGTCGTGGTAGCCGGCGATGGTGTTGTCGCCGATGGTCATTTCCTGGCAAAGTCCGTGAATGTAGCGGTCTTCGGGAATCATCGCGACGCCTTTTTTGCGGAGTTGCCCGGGCCATGCGTTGGTGATGTCCTTGCCGTGGAGCGTAACGTTTCCATTTGTGGCGCGCATAAGCCCTGTCAATAGTTTCAAAAGTTCGCTTTGGCCGTTGCCTTCGACGCCGGCAACGCCCAAAATTTCGCCCTTTCTGATGGTGAAACTGACGTTTTTGACGACTTCTACGCCTTCGTCGTTTTCCGTAGAAAGGTTTCGGACTTCATAAACTTCGGGTTTTTGACGCAACGATTTGTATTCTTTGTCAACTTTGAGCAACACGTCCCGGCCGACCATGAGTCGGGCGAGTTCGACCTCGTTTGTTTTTTCTGTCGGCATGTCGCCAACGACTTGTCCGTCTTTGATGACAACGACGGAATCGCTCACTTCCATTACTTCGCGCAATTTGTGCGTGATGAGGATCAGCGTCTTGCCGTGTTCTTTCATGCGTCTCATGGTTTTGAAAAAGGATTCGATCTCTTGCGGGGTCAATACGGCGGTCGGTTCGTCGAAGATGACGATGTCCACTTCGCGGTAGAGCATCTTTAGGATTTCCACTTTCTGCTTGGCGCCGATGCTCAAATCTTTCACCCGGGAAGAGGCGTCCAAATTGAAGCCGTATTCGTCGATGATAACTTGGACTTCCTTTTTTGCCCTTCTTTTGTCAAGATAAGGCATTTTGAACGTCTTTTCACCCAGTGAAACGGTTTTTTTCATTTCAATACCGAGCAAGACGTTTTCATAAACCGTCAAGCTCGGTACGAGTTTGAAATGTTGATGCACCATACCGATGCCCATGTTGATGGCATCGGTAGGTGTTTTGAAATCAACTTGTTGTCCGCGAATGAACATGCTGCCGCTTGTCGGTTGCAAGAGACCGTAGATCATATTCATCAATGTCGTTTTTCCGGCTCCGTTCTCACCGACGACGGCTTTGATTTCGCCTTCTTCGACTTTGAAGTTGATGGCGTCGTTGGCGGTGAAATCGCCGAATTTTTTCGTGAGATCCACGGTTTTTATGATGGGCACCATGCATTCTCCTTTACACGAATATTGTGATGCGTTACTTCGGGTCTACGTTTGTAAGATCGTCGAGATCAAGTTCTTCGCCTTTTTGGGCGTCGATGACGTCGATGGTACCGTCATTGATCAAGCCGCGGATGGTGTCGAGCTCATCCTGGATTTCTTCCCATTTGTCCTGGGCTTCTTGAGAATCGTCGATGTAGCCTTCGATGACGCTCATGTCGGTGATGCCCGCGGCGCCTGAATCGAGGTCGTAGAACAAGTCGCGTCCGCCTTCGAGTTCGCCTTCTACGAGTTCGGTGACGAGTTCGTAGACGGGCACGTTGGTGTTTTTAAGCACGCTTGTGAGGATATGGCCCGGAACGGTCGCGTCTTGGTCGGCGTCGACGTCTACGGCAAGTTTGCCTTCTGCAACCGCGGCGTTACGCAAGTTCGTGGCGACGCCTCCGGCCGCGGCAAAGATTACGTTCGCGCCGTCGTTATAAAGGCTTTCAATGCTTGAATAGTTGGCCGAAGATGCCGCGAAGCCCACTTCGTAGTTGGTGTAGAATTCGTAGTTCACGTCGAGTTCGCTGGCGACATGGTTCATGCCTTGTGCAAATCCATAACTGAATACGGTGATGCCCATGGATTGCGTACCGCCGAAGAAGCCCATAAGACGCGCGTCTTCTAACGGAGTGAATGAATAGTCCTCGTCGGTGAAGAGAATTTCGTGGTTCTCGTTGACCAATACGGCCGCGGCGCCCGCTAGGAACGAACCTTCGTTGACGTTAAAGAGAACTTCGATGACGTTGTCGTGAATCTTCGAATCGCCGTCGGTGTTGGCGAAATCGTTGAAAATCACGAACGTGGTCTCCGGATACTTCTCGGCGATCGATTGCCCCGTTCCATCGTCGTGGATGAGGGCGTCAAAGTCGTATTCAAGCGAGAAGATCAAATCGAACCCCTCATCGGCGAGTTCTTCTAAAGAACCCGGGATGTCTTCGGCCGATGTGACGACCTGTGTGGTGATGTCATAATCCTCTGCGGCTTGGTTAAGTCCTTCAATCGCGAATTCGTTGTAGCCGTTGTCGTTCGCCCCTGCGGCCGAGACGATCAATCCAACTTTCATCTCGTCGTCGGTGATGTCTCCGCATGCGGCAAGCAGCAACACGCCTGTCAAAGCCAGTAAAAATGCCAATACTTTTTTCATAGAGCACTCTCCTTTTTATTTTTTTATATATTGGTGTTTCCTTGTTCTTATTGCCTCACTTGGTCGATATAAAACTTGAACTGGTCGGTCCGATACAAGCACTTAAACGTCTCAATCGGCACTTCTTTGCGGTTGACGAGGCCGTATGTGACGGCCCGGAACAAGATGATGGGCTTGCCTTCTTCGACTTGCAGGTGTTTTGCGGTCTCGCCTTGCGCGAGCACCGCCTCAATGGTGCGTTTGGCGCGGGTAATCTGCACGCCGTATTCCTCCTCTAACACTTCGTAAAGAGACTGGGAGGAAAAGTCGTGTTTCTCAAGCCCCGGGAAATAGCGCGCCGGCAAATACGCAATCGTCCGGTTCAACGGCAAATCGTCGGCGTAATAAATCCGATCAAGCAAGAACACGTCGTCGTTTGGGTCAATCTCAAGCTGGCGACTTCTTTTCCGGTCGGTTCTCATCTTGTCTAAGGTTAGCGTTTTGCGGCGGGGTTCCATGCCGTGGGCGAGAATGTCTTTTGTGCAGCTCGTGATCGAGAAAAGGTCCTGTTTCGCCTTTGTGCCCTTCACATAGGTGCCTTTGCCTTGAATCTTGTAGAGATAGCCTTCGTTGACCAACTCGTCAACGGCTTTGCGTACGGTGATGCGGCTGACGTTGAACTCGTCGATCAACACGCGTTCGCTAGGAATTTTTTGATCCTCAACCAGTTCTTCTTCGTTGATGCGCTCGACCAAAGCGCGTTTTAAGCGGTAGTATTTGGGAACTCCGTCGTAGGCGGTAACCATACCATCCCCTCCTCACGTTATGTTGTCATGTCGTCATGACCAGTCAAGTTTATTGTATAGTGTAAACGGTTTCGTGTCAATAAGCGGCGGGCACCTTCTATTTGAAAAACGTTATCGAGTGTTTTTATGTCGCTTGTTTGGGTCTTCTCCGCTTTATTGCAAAGTTTCTAAAAAAAAGAACCTCCGAAGAGGTTCTTAAATCAGTTTGAACGGGTTGGTGTCGACGGCGCTTTCGTAAATCGGAGCTTTTACGCCGTAGGCGTCTAGTTCTTCTTTCAAGGCGGAAGCGAAGTGCTTTTCGACGTGATGGCCGATGTCTAAGGCGGTCAGACCGAGTTGCAGCATGTCGTGGGCTTGGTGGTATGTGACGTCGCCGGTGATGTAGAGGTCGGCGTTTTTGAACTTCGCTTCAAACATGTGGTGCGCGCCGCTGCCGCCGCTGATGGCGATGCGCTTGACCGTTTTTTGGTCTTTGCGGGTGATCAAGCGGCCATATTCCATGTTGAGACGCTTTTTGACCGTTTCGACGGCTTCTTGGAGGGGCGTCGGGTCGATATCGCCGATGCGCCCGATGCCGTGGGCATCGTCTTCGTATTCCAAAATTTTGACGTTTTTTAGGCCGAGTTTCTTTGAGAGCGTCTCGTTCATGCCGTTGTGGCCGAGATCGTAGTTCGTATGCGAGACGAAAACGGCGATGTCTTTTTTGATCAACCGTTCGATCATTTGGCCCTTGTAGGCATCGGTTTTGATATCCTTTAGGGGTTTGAAGATGAGCGGATGGTGCACGATGATCAAATTCGCGTCGTTGTTTACGGCCTCTTCGATCACTTCCTTGGTTAAGTCGAGCGCGATTAAGACGCCGGAAAGCTCTTTGTTCAAGGTGCCGATTTGCAGCCCGACGTTGTCCCATTCATAGGCAAGGTCGAGCGGATAGCGTTCGTCGAAAAACCGTTTAATCGTTACGCCATTCATGGAGAACCTCCTCTAACAAGTCCTTTTTCTCTTGCAAGGGCTTTTTGGCGTCTTGGTCGGGAATCTCTTCAAGCAGGCGGCTCAAAAAGCCGTGTTCTTTTTCGAGCGACTCTTTGTAGGCCGGGGGTTTTTTTTGAAGCAACACCGGTCCGCCCCAGAGTTCCTTGGGCGAAAGGGATTGTTCGCCTTTTTCAAGGACGATGACGACGTAAAGTTCGCCGTTTTCGGCGACGACGGTCTCATCGACGATTTTCAGCGGGTTCGACTTTGTCAAAAACCGCACCATTTCGGGGTGGTTGTTGGGCTGAAGGACCATCCTTGTGAGATTTTTGTAATCTTGCCCGTCCAAAATCTTATGGATGGTCTTGCCGCCGAGGCCGGCAATCACCAGCAAATCGGCGTCTTGGTCCAAATCCTCGATGCCCTCCGAATGCAAGAGCTTGAGCGTATCGAGAAGGTCTTCTTTTTTGGCGTTTTGCCTTGCGGCCTCAAGCGGGCCGAGTTTGTTGTCGACGGCGTAGGCTTTCTCGACCACCCCTTCTTTCAAAGCCGCGATGGGCAAATAGGCGTGGTCGCTGCCGACGTCGTAGAGCACGCGTCCGTTTTTCAGAAACGACAGCACCGTCTGCAAACGTTTGGAAAGCATCGAATCAACCGCCCATGAAGTCCTTGAGTTTTTTGCTGCGGGATGGGTGGCGGAGCTTGCGGAGGGCTTTGGCTTCGATTTGGCGGATGCGTTCGCGGGTGACGCCGAATTCGCGCCCGACTTCTTCTAAAGTCCGGGTGCGCCCGTCTAAAAGCCCGAAACGCATGCGCAAGACTTTTTCTTCACGGTCCGTCAGCGTTTCCAAGACGTCGTCCAATTCTCGTTTGAGCATCTCTTTCGAGGTGAACTCCATCGGCGTATCGGTGTCTTGGTCGGGGATGAAATCGCCTAGGCTAGAATCCTCTTCCTCGCCGACGGGCGATTCTAAGGAAATCGGTTCTTGGGCCACTTTTTGGATAATCTGCACTTTTTCGACGCTGATGTCCATGCGTTCGGCGACTTCGCTAGGGAGCGGTTCGCGTTTGAGTTCTTGGATCAACTGTCTTTGAGTGCGAACGAGTTTGTTGATGGTTTCGACCATGTGCACCGGAATGCGGATGGTGCGGGCTTGGTCGGCGATGGCGCGAGTGATGGCTTGGCGAATCCACCAAGTGGCGTAGGTGGAGAACTTGAACCCTTTGGTGTGGTCGAACTTGCTGACGGCTTTGATCAGGCCCATGTTGCCTTCTTGAATCAAATCGAGAAACTGCATGCCGCGGCCGACGTAACGTTTGGCGATGGAAACCACGAGGCGCAAGTTCGCTTCGACGAGCTTGTTTTTGGCCAGTTCGCCTTTGTACATGAGGTCTTCGACTTCGTGTTTGTACGTTTCGGTGATTCCGCCGCCTTCTTCTTGGATCTCGTCGTATTGCTGTTTGGCGATGTCGGCGTTGTAGATGTCTTTGGCCAGGCGCATCTCCTCTTCGGCGTCCAAAAGTTCGACGCGGCCGATTTCCTTTAAGTACATGCGCACCGGGTCGTCGACCTTGATGGAATTGATGCTTTCAAAGGATTTGTCCTGCAAGAGTTCTTCTTCGATGTCCTTGGCGAAATCGAGATTCAGCGCTACGGCCTTGTCGATTTCTTCATCGTCGGCTTCCTCGTCGTCGTCCATGCCGATTTTCGGGACTTTGTAGGTCACCATTTCTTCTTCGCTGACGACGTCGACTTCTTCTTTTTCCAACGCCGCGACGATTTCGTCGAATATGTCGCTGTCGGAGTCGACGTAGCGTTCGATGTCTTTGACTTCCAAAAAGCCCTGGGTTTTGCTTAATTCGATCAATTCTTGAACAATCTTATCTTTGTCCATGCTTGGCCTCCTTATACATCGCGTCAATCTTTTCCTTGAAACGGATTTTCTCTTCAAGGGTTTCGGCCTCGTTGAGGCGTCTTTTAAGATTGCGGATGCGGTTTCTCCGAGTGTATTCGCGCATCACACGGAGCAAGTCTTCAAATTCGTTGTCGCTGTATGGGTAGTGTTCACAGTCGATGTGTTTGTCGAAATATTCCCTTTGCTTTTCGTTTAAGCGTCGTGTGAAAAGTTCGGGCACGATGCAAGTTTGCCGGTTGAAATCGTAATACTCGAAGAGTTCGAACTGGATGTCCCGGGCCGCCTTGTCGATGTAGGTGACGTCTTCAAACTCGCTTCGAAAACGGCGGGTGTAGTATTCGTCCTTCAAAAAATAGTGGATAAAGGCGCGCTCGGCGCGGCGGAATTTGTCGGTGACGACAATCTTGGGCGCTTTGCGGTAGGTGGGGACTTCGGGCGGTTTGGCGCCTTTGAAGTCCGATTGAAGCGTTTCGAGGGAAACTTGCAAATCCTTGGAAAGTTTTTGCAAGAAATGGGACTGTTCCATCGCCGAAAGCGAACGGATCAAGGAAAACACCTGTTTTTTGAAACGTTCCATCCCCGTGATTTCCTGCAGGTTTTCTCGGCGCTTCAAGTCTTCATAGAGGTATTCGTGCTGGCCGACCGCGTTGTCGATGAGCTTCGCAAAGCGTTTTTCGCCGTGTTTTCGGATGTAATCGTCGGGGTCCATGCCTTTGGGCATGGGGGCGATGCGCACGTCGAATTTGCGCGAACGAAGGTCTTTTAAGAATCGGCGTGTGGCGTCGATGCCCGCTTGGTCGCCGTCGAAACAAAGCACGACGGTGTTGCTCAACCGGCCGATGACATCGGCGTGATGGGCGGTTAGCGCCGTTCCCATCACGGCGACGCTTTCTTCAACGCCGGCCTTATGCGCCATGATAACATCCATGAACCCTTCAAACAAAACGATGCGTTTGTTTTCTTTGACCGCCTTTTTGGCGCGGTGGATGTTATAGAGAATCTTCTGTTTTTCAAACGTGGGCGTTTTGGGGCTGTTCATGTATTTCGCCGTCTGTTTGTCTTTGGAAAAGAGTCGGCCCGAAAAGCCCAGGGTGCGTCCTTCGATGTCGTGCACGGGAAACATGATCCGTTCGCGGAACACGTCGAAGACGCTTTCTTTTTCCTGCACGAGTCCGAGGTCGGAAAGGTCGCTTTTGAGGATGTTTTTGTTGGTGAGGGCTTGATAAAGCGCGTCCTTTTTGGCGGGGGCAAGCCCTATGTCGAAATGTTCGGCAAGCTTTGCATCAAGGCCGCGGGCGTTTAGGTAGTCTTTCGCGCGTTCGCCTTCTTTGGTGTGGTGCAAATAGACTTTGTAAAACTGCATCGCTTCGTAGTTGATGTCGAAATACTTCTGGTGTTTGTGGGTGAAGCGGCTCTCGTCGATGTCGACGTTGGCGCGCTTGGCTAGATACTTGATGGCTTCGCGGGTTGAGAAGCCTTTTTGTTCTTTGACGAAGGTGAGCGCGTTGCCGCTCGCTTTGCAGCCGAAACAATGATACACCTGCTTTTCCTCGCTTACCGAAAAAGACGGCGTTTTTTCGTCGTGGAAGGGACACAGTCCCATATAGCCCTTGCCTTTTTTCTCAAGGGGCGTGTATTCGCCGATCAATTCGACGATGTCGGTGTTTTTAAGTACCTTGTCGATGGGGTTGTCCTGATTGTTCATGGACATCACCTAAAATGCGACGTGTTTTTCGATATAGGCGATCAAATCGTCTTCTTTGACGCGGACTTGTTCCATGGTGTCGCGGTGACGGATGGTGTAGCCCTCTTCTTGGCCTTCGTCGTCGACGGTGAGCGCAAGCGGCGTGCCGATGGCGTCTTGGCGGCGGTAGCGCCTTCCGATTTTTCCGGATTCGTCGTAGGCGACGGTGAAACGCTTCGCCAGTTTCTTATAAAGGCGCATGGCGTCTTCGCGATGGCGCTTTTTGATCAATGGAAGAACGGCGATTTTGTTGGGGGCGAGGGCGGGATGGAGTTTGAGGTGCACCCGCGTTTCGCCGTTTTCGAGTTCCTCTTCTTCATAAGCGTCGCTTAGGACCGAAAGGAACAGCCGGTCGACGCCTAAGGAAGGTTCGACAACGTAGGGGATGTATTTCTCGTTGCTGATGGGGTCTTGGTATTCTAACGACGTCTTCGAATGCTCTTGATGCTGAGTAAGGTCGTAGTCGGTCCTTGAGGCGATGCCCCAAAGCTCGTCGAAGCCGAACGGATAATTGTATTCGATGTCCGTCGTCGCGTTTGAATAGTGCGAAAGCTGGCTTTCGTCGTGGTCGCTCATGCGGAGATTTTCTTTGTTCAAGCCGAGATCCAAAAGAAATTGCAGCGACGCTTCTTTCCAGTAGTCGAACCACTCCATCTCCGTGCCGGGTTTGCAGAAAAACTCAAGTTCCAATTGCTCGAACTCCCTAGTGCGGAAGATGAAGTTTTTCGGCGTGATTTCGTTGCGGAAGCTCTTGCCCGATTGCGCGATGCCAAAGGGCACTTTCATCCTAGCCGTGCGAACGACGTTTTTGAAGTTCAAAAAGATGCCCTGGCATGTCTCGGGGCGCAGATAGATGGTTTGCTGTTTGTCGTCGACAACGCCGAGCGACGTCTCGAACATAAGGTTGAAGTGGCGCAAGGGCGTATAATCGAACGCGCCGCAGTTCGGACAGGGAATCTTTTTTTCCTCAATGAAGCGCTGAAGCTCTTCGGAACTCATCCCATCGGCGGCGACACTCTCGTCGAACTGTTCGACGAGATGATCGGCGCGGTGGCGGGTTTTGCAGCTTTTGCAGTCGATCAACGGATCCGTGAACTGCTCGAGATGGCCGCTCGCCTCCCAAGTTTTAGGGTTCATGAGAATTGCGGAATCGAGCCCCACGTTATAAGGGCTTTCCTGTACGAAACGTCTCCACCAGAGATTTTTCAGATTGTTTTTGAGTTCGACGCCCAAGGGGCCGTAATCCCAAGTGTTGCTCAACCCTCCGTAAAGTTCGCTTCCTTGAAAGACGAAACCGTAGTTTTTGGCGTAGTTCGTCAGTTTTTCCATTGAGATTTTCATGAGCATGACCTCCAAGTCAAAACAATGATTTGAGTATGGTTTTCGCTTTCCCCCGGAAACCGAGGTGTTCGGCGTAGAGTTCGTCGGTGATGGCGTATAGGGTCGACAATGCGCTCTTTTTCAAACCGAGGGGCTTGAAACTGCGAATGTCTAAGTAGTAAAAATAGCGCAGCGCGTTCACAATGTCCGCCCCGTAATGGGTATGGGCGTTTTCTAAGTGTTTTTGGCAGACGACGGCGCTTTGGTTCTGGTCGAAACGCAACGCTTCGACGCTTTGGCAAACATAGCAGTTCTTCATATGAATACCGGCGCCCAAAAACCATAGAAATTTCAGTTCGAAAACCAAAAGAAGTTCAAAAGGGGCTTTTGTTTGTTTCAGCGTTTCGACAAACTTGTCCAAAAACGTCATGAGTTTTGGGTGATTGTCGTTTTCGCCGACGTTATGGTAGACCAATTCATTGATACACGAGAGCACCGTGGTTTTCTCGAAACTTTCTTTGATTTTCGGAAAATGGTCGATTAAGACCGCGTCTTTAAGGGTCGGCAACCTGCTTTCGGAGAGTTCCATGTCCAAAAGCATGCCGCTTTGGCTCATGTGGCGCAAGGGGCTGTCCATCTTCTTGACGCCTCTTGCGATCATGCTTTTCACGCCTTCTTCGGTGTAGGCGTAAAGAAGCTTGCTCGTATCGCGGTAATCGATGGTCCTTAGGATGTAGCCGCGCATCGTCATTCGTCCCTGTATCCGAAATTTTTCAAATGGACGTTTTTGTTGCGCCAGTCTTTCATGACCTTGCAATGAAGGTCGAGATAAACTTTCGTGCCAAGGAGCGCCAAAATGTCCTTTCGAGCTTTGGTTCCGATGCGTTTGATCATCGACCCGCCTTTGCCGATGACGATTTTCTTCTGCGAATCCCGTTCGACATAGATTGTGGCGTGGATGTTCAACAAATCCTTATTGTCTTCGTCGTAAGCCATCGAGTCGACAACGACGGCGACGCTGTGCGGCACTTCTTCACGGGTCGTGGCCAACACTTTTTCGCGAATCCTTTCGCTGATGACCATCCGTTCGGGCTGGTCGGTGATTTGGTCTTTCGGATAGTAGGCGGGGCCTTCTTCCATCACCGCTTTGATGTCTTTGATGAGTTCGCTCGTGTGCCAGTCCTTCAAGGCGCTGATGGCGAAGACGCCTTCGAAATCGTGCAGGCCTTTCAGTTTTTCGACATACGCTTTCAAGCGGTCGAAATCCCGGACGGCGTCGAGTTTGTTGAGGACGAGGAAACACGGGGTGTCGATGGCGTTTAAACGTTTTAGAAGTTCTTCGTCAAGCGGCGTCTTGTCGTCGAGCGCATCGACCATGAGCATGATCAAATCGACGCTGCCTAGCGTCCGGAGCGCCGCGGTGCGCATCATCGAACCGAGTTCGTGTTTCGGCTTATGGATTCCCGGGGTGTCGATGAAGACGATTTGCGCGTCTTCGTCGTTATAGACGCCGCGGATGGTATGCCTTGTGGTTTGCGGTTTTGAAGAGGGGATGGTGATTTTTTCCCCCAAAACCGCGTTCAAAAAAGTGCTTTTGCCGACGTTTGGGTGGCCGATTAAAGCGATAAAACCCGATTTCATCGGGGCAGGTGTTCCTCGGTGAAGGCGTGCGGCAAAAGCTCTTTGTTTTTGACGGTGGTCACGTTGCCCTTCGCATCGGCGATGTGCACGGGCGCATCGGGAAGGATGAGCTCGCCCATCACTTGCCGGCAGGCGCCGCACGGACTTACGGCGTAGTCCTTGTCGGTCGTGACGACGATTTCAAGGATGTCTTCTTTGCGGTAGCCTTTCGCGTAGGCTGTGAAAAGCGCGGTCCGCTCGGCGCAATTCGAGAGGCCGTAGGATGCGTTTTCAACGTTGACGCCGGTGATGATTTCTCCGTTTTTGAGCCGCAACGCGGCGCCTACGGGAAAGTTCGAATATTTCACGTAAGCGTTTTTGAGCGCGGTTTGCGCGGCGGCGTAGAGTGCTTTGTCCATCTTCGTTTCCCCCTTAACGGAACATTTTGAGTTTGTTTAGAATCTGGTCTTGCAAGGTGAACATGATGTGCTCTTTTTCCTTGGTGTCGTGGTCGTAGCCCAAAGCGTGCAAGAAACCGTGCACGGTTAAGAAGGCGAGTTCGCGCTTGAAGGTGTGACCGTAGCCGCGCGCTTGCGAAAGCGCGACGTGCAGCGCGATGAAAATGTCGCCGAGTTCTTCTTCGACGTCGCTTGGGAAGGTGAGCACATCGGTGACATCGTCTTTGTTGCGGTAGGTGCGGTTGAGTTCGCGCATGTACTCGTCGGTGACCAACACGACGTTGACGACCTTCTTTTTGGGCACGTTCATGGTCTTATACGTTTGTTTGAGCACCTTTTTCAAGAAGGGTTCGTAATTCTCCTCGTTGCACTGGTTAATGATGTTCATTTTCGTATCGCTCCAATATCTTTTGGATTAGAGGATGACGGATGACGTCGATGCGTTCGAATTCGATCACTTCGATGCCCTTGACGCCGCGCAAGATTTCGATGGCGTGCGTCAAACCGCTTTTTGCGGCGCGCGGAAGGTCGACCTGCGTCAAATCCCCGGTAACGATCATCTTCGAATGAAAGCCCAAACGGCTCAAAAAGAGTTTCATTTGGCCTTTGGTGGTGTTTTGCGCTTCGTCAAGAACGACGTAGGCGTTTTCAAGCGTGCGTCCTCTCATGTAAGCAAGCGGCGCAATTTCGATGACGCCGTTTTCGATCAGCTCGTTGGTCTGTTTGAAGCCCAGCGCTTCGTGCAACGCATCGTAAAGCGGTCGGAGATAAGGGTCGATTTTCTCTTTTAAATCGCCTGGCAAAAACCCCAGGCTTTCACCGGCTTCAACGGCGGGCCGCGTCAGGATGATTTTGCGGATGTTGCCGTTTTTGAGCTGCCGGACGGCGTGCATGATGGCGACGTAGGTTTTTCCGGTCCCGGCGGGGCCGGTCGAGAAGACCAAATCGTTTTGTTCGATCGCGGATAGGTAGCGTTTTTGGTTGATGGTTTTGGCGTAAATGGGCTTGCCGGTAACGGTTTTTGTGATTTCAACGCGGTTGATGTAGTGGCTTAGAATCTCTTCTTTGTCCATCGTTTCGACGAGCTTGGCCACGTAGATGACGTCGCGTTCGCTGATGGAGATGCTGTTGTCGATGAGCTGAATCAAGATGGAAAAGATGCTTTCTAGGTGTTTTTTGTGCGCTTTGCTTTCGGCGGGGATTTTGATGGCGTCCCCTTTTGTGTAGATGGTCGTGTCGAAAAGACGTCCGAGGACGTCCAAATGGCGATCGTTGACACCGATCACCGCGCTGAAGGTATGAATGTTTTCGAATCGTACATTGAGCGTAATCAAATCCAAATGCGTCGACTCCTTTGCTACTAAGAAATAATGCCCTTTATATATTATAGCATACAAAGGGCATATTTTCGTGTGAAAAAAATAAACGGTGAAGGGCTTTCACCGTTGTATTTTTGCGTTAACGCTTGTTTTTGTTCTTATTTTGTTTGTTCTTTTTAGAAACACTGGGTTTCTCATAGTATTCGCGTTTACGAGCTTCGGCAAGGGTACCCGAACGTGAAACATCGCGTTTGAAACGTTTCAACGCGTCTTCTATGGATTCGTTATTCCTAACGACGGTTTTCTTGGGCATGAGGTTTCCCTCCCTTCCGCTCTGGAAAAATTGCTACAATCATAATATCAAAGTTTTCCTTTTATGTAAAGGTTTTTGTGGCTATAATGTGGAATTCCGGACCTACCTATCGGTCGGTGTTTGCGCGCTTGCCACCGGATAGGAAGCGTCGGTGAGTTTGACGGTGTGCCAGGTGTTTTCCCGGCAACCCCTCAAGGGCAAAGAAACGCGGATGTATTCGCTCGTATGGCCTTCGCCGCGGCCGCAATCGCAGGTTTCTACAAGAAGGTCGAGGGGCCTATTTTCTTTAAGCGTTTCCTCGCGGTAGGTTTTGGCGAGGGTTTCATTTAGGGCGAGGAGTGTTTCGACCCGTTTCGATTTGACGTGGCCGTGGATATGTCCTTTTTCCTCCGCCGCCTTGGTGCCGCTGCGGGGCGAAAAGGGAAAGACGTGAAGTTCGCTGAAACGAAGGCGTTCGAGGGTTTTGACCATGGTTTCGAACTCTTCTTCGCTTTCGCCGGGGTAGCCGGCGATCACATCGGTTGTGATGGCGAGGCCGGGGAGGGCGCTACGGATTCTTTTAAGGGCGTCTTCGAAGGTTTCAACGTCGTAGCGTCTTTTCATGCGTTTTAAGACGCTGTTTGCGCCGTGTTGCAAAGGGATGTGCAAATGGCGCGCGAACACGTCCCTCTCTCGCATGAGCCGAAGAATGTTTCTATCGATTTGGTTGATTTCCATCGAAGAGATGCGCAGCCTTTTCAAACCATCGAGGGCCGATATTTCTTCCAGCAAATCGTAGAAGGAATAGTTTTTCAAATCGGTGCCGTAGCCGCCGGTGTGGATGCCGCTTAGCACGATTTCCTGATAGCCGTTTTGAATCAGTCCGCGAATTTCTTCGAGAATGTCGTCTTTGTTTCGTGAACGAACGGGGCCTCTTGCATAGGGGATGATGCAAAAGCTGCAGTATTGGTTGCAGCCGTCTTGGATTTTGACGAATGCGCGAGTTTTGTCGGCGAACGTCGAGACGTTTAAGGCGTCAAAACCCTTGTAGCGTCTCACGTTTTGCACGTCGACGATTTTGCGCCGTTCTTTGAGCAAGCTCTCAACATGCTCGATCAGCTTCTCGCGGCGAATCGTTCCCATGACGATGTCGACGCCCGGGATGGCGTCAACGGTTTCTTTTTCCATTTGCGAATAACAACCGATTACCGCAACAACGGCGTCGGGGTTTTGGCGGATGGCGCGTCGAATCGATTTGCGCGATTTTGCGGCGCTTTGGTTGGTGACGGTGCAGGTGTTGACGACAAACACATCGGCCGCTTCTTGGTACGAGACCAACTTGAAACCGCGCTCTAAAAACATGTTTTTGAGCGCTTCACTTTCGTAAAGATTCACTTTGCATCCAAGCGTGTAAAAGGCGACCTTCATAACGATTCTCCTTTTCTCTCATGTATTATAGCATGAATTTGCGCCTTGCCAAACCAAATGCGCACCAACCGCAAAAAAAGCCGCGCAGGGCGGCTTCTTATTGCGTGAATTTGCGTTTGACCTTCTTCCAAAGGCTTTCGTCGGATTTCAAATCGGTTTCGGAGAGTTCTTTGAAGAGCTTCTCCTGTTCTTTGGAAAGGTTTGTCGGGGTGACGACCTTGATGACGGCGTGCAAATCGCCTTTGCGCTTGCTGCGGAGGTTTTGCACGCCCTTGCCGCGAATGCGGAAGGTTTTGTGCGATTGCGTGCCAGCCGGAATTTTAAGATTCACATCGCCATAAGGAGTCGGGATGCGAATCTCGTCGCCGAGCGCCGCTTGGGCGAACGTGATTGGGACATCGACGACCAAATCGTCGCCGTGGCGGGTGAAGACGTCGTCTTCTTCGACTTCGAAGACGATGTAAAGATCGCCCGGAGGTCCTCCGTTGACGCCTTTATGGCCATAGCCCGGCATGCGGAGCTGATTGTTTGTGTTGACGCCTGCCGGGACGCTGACGTTGACGGTTTTTTCTTTGCCGACCACGCCTTCGCCTCCGCATGTTTTGCATTTGTTTCTGACGGTCTTGCCTTGTCCGTTGCACGAAGGACAGACCGTTTGCGTGCGCGTGCGTCCGAACAACGTGGTTTGCTCCATGGTCACTGCGCCGGAGCCTTTGCATCTTGAACAGGTTTCTAGGTCGTCTTTGTTTTCGGCGCCCGTGCCGCCGCAGCTGCCGCATTCTTCATACACGGTGGTGCGGATTTTCTTCTTGGCGCCGTGAATGGCTTCTTCAAAGGTGATGCGCATGCGCTTTTGAATGTCCTGGCCTTTGCGCGCCCGGTTTTGCTGGCGCGCACCCCGCGCGCCGCCACCGAAAAATTGCGAGAAGATGTCTTCGAAATCGAAATCTCCAAAGCCTTCGGCGCCTCCGAATCCGCCGAAGCCTTGCGCGCCTTGCTGCGTGCCGCTATGGCCGAAGCGATCGTATTGCTGGCGCTTTTTCGGGTCGCTTAAAATTTCGTACGCTTCGCGGACTTCCTTGAATTTTTCTTCGGCGTTTTCTTCTTTGGAAACGTCCGGGTGGTATTTGCGGGCGAGTTTGCGATAGGCGGACTTGATGTCTTCTTTCGACGCATTTTTGTCAACACCTAGTACTTCGTAGTAGTCGCGTTTGCTCATGCTTTCACCTCAATTACGGCGATGTGAAGCGGGGACGCCGCTTCACATCGCTCAAAAGATTTAGTCCACTTCTTCGTAGTCTGCGTCGACAACATCGTCGTCGCTATCGTCGCCTTGGTCGCTTTCTTCGGACTGTTGTTGCGCTTGTTGTTCTTTTTGCGCTTTCTCATACGCTTTGGACGCGAGTTTTTGCGCGACGGATTCAAGGTCTTCTTTTTTGGCCTTGATGTCGTCGATGTCTTCTTTTTCAAGCGCTTTTTTGAGGGCGTCCGCTTTTTCTTCGGCTTCTTTCTTTTCGTTTTCGTCGATGTCCTCGCCGAGGTCCTTGATGGCTTTACGGGTTTGGAAGACGAGCTGGTCGGCTTCGTTTTTGAGTTCGGCCTCTTCTTTGAGTTTTTGGTCTTTTTCGGCGTTTTCTTCCGCTTCTTTGACCATCCGGTCGATTTCTTCTTCCGTGAGGCCTTCGTTGTTTTTGATGGTGATGTTTTGCTTTTTGCCGGTGCCTTTGTCTTCCGCGGTTACGTGCACGATGCCGTTGGCGTCAATGTCGAAGGTGACTTCGATTTGCGGAACGCCGCGTGGCGCCGGTGGAATGTCTGTGAGTTGGAATTTGCCGAGGGTCTTGTTTTGGTTGGCCATCGGCCGTTCGCCTTGGAGGACGTGGATGTCGACGGCCGGTTGGTTGTCTTCGGCGGTCGAGAAAACTTGGGATTTGCTGGTCGGGATAGTGGTGTTGCGCTCGATCAGCTTGGTGAAGACGCCTCCGAGGGTTTCAATGCCGAGCGAAAGCGGCGTGACATCGAGCAAGAGGACGTCTTTGACGTCGCCTTGAAGAACGCCCGCTTGAATGGCCGCGCCCATGGCGACGACTTCGTCGGGGTTGATGCCTTTTGAAGGGTTTTTGCCGAGTTCTTTTTTGAGAAGTTCTTGCACGGCGGGGATGCGGGTCGAACCGCCGACGAGGAGAATCTGATCGAGGTCCTTGCCGCTCATTTTGGCGTCTTTCAACGCTCTGCGAAGCGGTTCTAATGTCTTTTCGACCAAATCGTTGGTCAGTTCGTTGAACTTGGCGCGGGTCAAGGACATGTCAAGATGGAGCGGTCCGTCGTTGCCAACGGTGATGTAGGGGAGCGAAACCGATGTCGAGGTAACGCTTGAGAGTTCCTTTTTGGCCTTTTCGGCGGCGTCTTTGACGCGCTGAAGGGCCATCTTGTCTTTCTTGAGGTCGACGCCGGTGTCTTTTTTGAACTCGCCGACAAGATAGTCGATGACGCGTTCGTCGAGGTCGTCGCCGCCTAGACGGTTGTTGCCGGCGGTCGAGACGACTTCAAAGGTGCCTTCGGAAAGTTCTAGAATCGAGACGTCGAAGGTGCCTCCGCCCAAGTCGTAGACAAGAATGGTTTGGTCTTTGTCTTGCTTGTCGATGCCATAGGCTAGCGAAGCCGCGGTCGGCTCGTTGATGATGCGCTTGACTTCGAGCCCGGCGATTTTGCCGGCGTCTTTGGTCGCTTGCCGTTCGGCGTCGTTGAAGTAGGCGGGGACGGTGATGACCGCGTCCGTCACTTCTTCGCCGAGGTATTCTTCGGCGGATTTTTTGAGGTTTTGCAAGATCATCGCCGAAATTTCCTGCGGAGTGTATTCTTTGTTGTTGACGTTTATTTTTTCCTTGGTGCCCATTTTCCGTTTGACGGAGCTTACGGTGTGGGGGTTGGGGACGAGTTGGCGCTTGGCCACTTCGCCGACTTGGATTTCTTCGTCTTTAAACGCCACAACGCTAGGCGTGGTGCGTCCTCCTTCGGGATTGGGGATGATTTTGGCTTCGCCGCCTTCCATGACGGCTACGCATGAGTTGGTGGTGCCTAAGTCGATTCCGATCATTTTACCCATTGTTAACACTCTCCTTTTTCGTTTTCGGGTGTTTGCGAATCATCGGTTTTTTCGCTGACTTTTACCATGGACGCCCTAAGCAGGCGGTCCTTGAACAAATAGCCTTTTTGCAGTTCTTCGACGACGGTGTTGTCCTCAACATCGTCGCGGGGTTCTTTCATCACGGCTTGGGGAAGCTTGGGGTCGAACGTTTCGCCTTCGGCTTCGATTTCTTCAAGGCCCGCGTCTTTAAGCGTGGCGTAAAAATCGCGAAGGATCATTTCGAAACCTTTGACCATCGTTTCCGAGCCGTTTTCCCGTTCCTTTTGCAAAGCGATTTCGAAGTTGTCCAAAACGGGCAGAAGCGATTTGACGAGTTCGGCGTTGGCGAATTTCCGTTCGCGGATGCGTTCTTCGTTCATGCGCCGTTTGAAGTTTTGCAATTCGGCCTGGTTGCGTAGAAGTTGGTCCTTGAGCGACTCGACTTCTTCTTTCAACAACTTCTGTTCGTCCTTCTTCTGCTTTTTTGCGCTTTTTTCCTTCGAATCTTCTTTGCGCTTTTCTTGTTGCGCTTCTTTTTCTTCTTGTTTCGCTTGTTGCTCTTGCTTTTTGTCTTCTGTCATACAATGCCTCCTACATTAAAGCTTCGATAGATGTGCGGCCAGATATTGAAGAAGCGGGATGACTTTCCGGTATTCCATGCGCGTCGGGCCGACGACGGCGATGGTGCCTTTTTCCCCTTCTTCGACTTCATAGGGCACCATGACGACCGAACAGTCCTTCATGGCGCTGATTTGGTTTTCCTTGCCGATGCGAACGGTGAGGCCGTTATTGTCGGTGTGTTCGACGAGCCTCAGGATGTCGTTTTGTTCGAAGAAGTTCATCAATTCGCGAACGCGGTCCAAATCTTTGAATTCCGGTTGATAAAGCATGTTGCTTTGACCCGAAAGGTAGAACTTGCTTTGGGTGAATCGTGTGAAGGCGTCCAAAAACGCATCGATGATCTGCTTGTTGTAGGCGAGCAGTTCTTTGATTTTTTTGTGGTTGACCTCGTATTGCAGCTTTTGGGACACTTGCGAGATGGGCACATCGTAGAGGATGTCGTTTAGAATGTGCATGATGTGTTTGAGTTCTTCGGTGTCGGTGGCTTTGGGCAATGTGATGTTTTTGCTTTCAACGTGGCCCAAATTGGTCACGACGAGCAACACGCTCATATCGCCATAAAGCGGAATCAGTTCTATCTTTTTCACCCGCGAGTTTTGCGCGGAAGGCCCAAGCGCGAGCGAAGTGTAGTTCGTGAGCTGGCTGAGCAGGTTCATCGCCCGCTGGATGGTTTCGTCGCGGTTCATGTCCTTGTCGAACAAATCGTCGATCAACGTCATGTCGATGTCGGTCTCGATGCCTTCTTGCATCAGCGTTTCGACGTAATAATGATAGCCTTTCTCGCTGGGCACGCGTCCGCTTGAAGAGTGGGTTTTCTCAAGAAAGCCCTCTTCTTCGAGGTCCGCCATGTCGTTGCGGATGGTGGCCGGAGAAAACTGCAGTTTTTTCGACAAAGAGCGTGAACCGACGGGCTCGGCCGTGCGCACAAACTCTTCGACAATCAGTTTCAATACGTTTTTTTGCCGTTCGGTCAGCATGTCCTTCACCTCGTTTAGCACTCTAACGCCTAGAATGCTAATGGTATTATAAACGAATATAGTAGCACTGTCAAGGGATGAGTGCTAATAAATCCCGAAAAGAAAAGGCTGCCCCCTCAGCCTTTAACAAAAGGGTTTTTCGCCTTTTCATGCGCGATGGTCGTAAAGGGTCCGTGTCCTGGGTAAACGACGGTGTTGTCGTCAAAGCGCTCAAGCAGCTTCGACACGGATGCAAGGAGCGCCGACTCGTCGCCGGTGGGCAAATCCATCCTTCCAACCGCCTCTTTGAACAAAGTGTCCCCGCTAAAGAGCACGTCTCCATATAGGAAACATACGCCGCCGCGAGTGTGCCCCGGCGTATGGAGCACCGTGATGCTTTCTTTGCCCAAGGAAAAGGTGTCGCCCTCTTCCATCGTATGGACGACGTGTTTGTCTTTCAGTTTGAACCGTTCTTCCATGTACACCGAGAGATTGAGTCCCGGGTCGAACAAGAAATCCCTGTCGTCTTTGTGGATGTAGATGGGCGCTCCTTCTTCTTCAAGCAAATTGTTGAGGCCGCTGATGTGGTCGTAGTGCCCGTGGGTGAGCAAGACGCCTTTGATCGAAAGACCGTGTTCTTGCAAGTATTGATGCATCGCTTCGTAGTTCGAACCCGGGTCGATGACGTAGGCTTCTTTTCCGTTTGCGACGATGTAGGTGTTTTCCGAAAAATCATTGAGAATCGCTTTGAACATGTTTTACCATCTCCATCGCGCCGGTGATGCCGGCGTCGTTGCCGAGGCGCGCTTTTTCGAGTTTGGGCTTCACGCTTCCAAAAAACAAATACTCGTCCATACGGTTTTCAATTTTTTCAAACAAAAACGCTCCCGCTTCGGCCACGCCGCCGCCAAAAACAAAGACCGGCGGATTCAACAAGGCCGAGATAGAGGCAAGAGAAAACGCCAAGGCGTCGGCCGCTTCATCGACCACTGAAAGCGCCAAAGCGTCGCCTTTTTCGGCGGCTTCAAAAAGGCTTCTCACGTTGATCGGCCGTCCTTTTAGGACACTTTTTTCGCCTTTTTTCAAACGCTCTTTCACGCGTTTTTTCATCGCGGCGGCACCGGCAAAAGCTTCTAGGCAACCGCGCTTGCCGCACCCGCAGCGCGGCCCGTTTTTTTGAAGGTTCATATGCCCGATTTCCCCGGCGGCGCCCCTTAGAAGTTCGCCCTTAAGGACGATGCCTCCGCCAACCCCGGTGCCTAGCGTGATGAGAACGTAGGGGTCTATTGGATTCTTTTGGCTTTTGTATTCGCCAAACGCGGCCAAGGAGGCGTCGTTTTCGACCACGACGAGCGCGTCTTTGGCGTATGCACGCTTGAAGGTGTTTTGGACGTCTATGTTTCCCCAATTCAAATTGGCGACGTTTTCGACGACGCCTTTTGTGACGGGAGCGGGAACGCCGATGCCTACGCCCGCGATTGTTTCAGGCGGGGCTAGGGCTTTTGCGGTTTTGGCGATGCGTTTCAACGCTTCTTCGCCGCTTACGTTTCGTTTGGTTTTTTCGGCGGTTCTCTTCAGCAGTTCGCCTTTGAGGGAAAAGACGCCAAACTTGACGTATGAACCGCCAATGTCGATGCCGAGAATCGTTTTCTCCATGAAGGACCCTCCGTTAAAAAAACTTCTTGACGCCAAGAAGTTTTTTACTTTTTCTCTTTATGCATGGTTTGCTTGTTGCAGCGCTTGCAGAATTTTTTCACTTCCATGCGCTTGGGGTGGTTCTGTTTGTTTTTGGTGTACTGGTAGTTTTCGCGTTTGCATTCTTCGCAACGTAACGTGAATTGTACTCGCATGCTTAAATCCTCCTTACGAATTTCGAAACCATAGTATCATGTAAATATGGAAAAATCAAGTTAAAACCGTGCAAAAAGACGCCGCCTTTATTATAATGGGGTTGGTGATAACTATGCGGAATCGCAAAGACACAAGAGCAGTGAAAATCAAGTCCCTGCAAATCGGCGGTCAAGAGAAGGTCGTCTTGCAGACGATGCTCAAAAATTCCCCGAAAAACGTCGAAGCGTCAATCAAGGAGATACGGCGCTACATGACCTTAGGCGCGGAACTTTTGCGCGTCGCGGTGAGCGATCAAGAGGACGCGAAGGCGATTGCAAAGCTCAAAGAAGAAACGGGCGCTTTGCTTGTTGCCGACATCCATTTCGACCACCGCCTCGCGCTTATTGCCATAGAAAGCGGCGTCGACAAGATTCGGTTGAACCCCGGCAACATCCACAAGCGCGAACACGTCGAAGCGGTGGTCAAAGCCTGCAAGAAAAAAAGCGTCCCCATCCGCATCGGCATCAACGCCGGCAGCCTTGAAAAAGACGTATTGAGACGTTATGGAAAGACCGCGAAAGCGATGGTCGAAAGCGCGAAAGGCCACGTCGCCATCTTAGAAGCGCTCGACTTTTACGACATCGTCTTGAGTTTCAAAGCGAGCGACGTCCCATTGACCATAGCGGCCAATTTGCTTGCGGCCGACATCTTCCCCTACCCGCTTCATCTCGGCGTGACCGAAGCGGGCATGAAACGCCGCGGCACCGTCGCCTCAAGCGCCGGCATCGGTACGTTGCTTTATCACGGCGTCGGCGACACCATCCGGGTCTCTTTGACAGGAGACCGAGGCGAGGAACTCAAAGTCGCCAAAACGCTTTTGGGCGAATTCGGGCTTTATAAAACCGGCAAGCTCATCAGCTGTCCGACTTGCGGAAGAATCGCCTACGATATGGAAAAACTGACCAAACGGGTCGAAGAGTACTTGGAAAAACACCCCACCGATTTGACCATCGCCGTCATGGGATGCGCCGTCAACGGCCCCGAAGAGGCGAAAGACGCGGACGTCGGCGTCGCCGGCGGCAAAAACGAAGGGTTGCTTTTCGTTCGCGGAAACGTCGTAAAAAAAGTTCCGGAACCGGAACTTTTCGAAGCGTTGGTCAAAGCCATCAAAGAACTTGAAAGCGCATCGTGAGATGCGCTTTT
>PWFC01000045.1 GCA_003554025.1 Mollicutes bacterium | reverse complement strand
TAATGAAAGGGAGATACTCAATGGAAAAACAAGAATTCATGGTAGAACTCGATGGTGTGATCGGAACCATTCACACCTATACGCGCAATCCCTTCATGATGGGCTACACGCGTGAACTAAAACGTGCTGTCAAACACGATGATTTGGACAAAATCAAAATCATTCTTGATAAAGTCATCAGTTGGTACAACGAAGAGATCGATAAAATCAAGAACGACGAGTACATCTTTAACAAAAACATGCACGAGAAAGCGTACTTCATCTTGAAAGAGTATCGGCAAGCGATTCAATAGACTTCTTTCATAAGCATAGCACTTTGCCATTAAGCTTGCCATAGAAATTTCGCCCAGATACGCGAAACGGTTTGTAGGATGTGAGAAGACTCTACCATTACTACTTTACCACAATCCTGCATTCCTCACAAACAAAGGTCATCCGTCAGGGATGACCTTTTGTTTGGCTTTAGGGCTTGTAGGCTTGCATGAGAAACGATAAAGGAATCCCCTTCGGTGGAGTTTTTCCCAATATGCCCGCTTTGTCTTCGGGAGATTCTTCGAACGACAAAATCGCGATGCCGGCGGCAGCCATGGCGTTGATCAAATCGCCTATAGTAAAAGAATGATCGTAAAACGTCGACGATTTTTTCAGCGTGCTCATGTAAGGCATGCCGTCGTTGCTTACCCACTCTTTGCGAGAAAAGTAATCGTTGACCGACAAATTGGGAAAGTCGGAGTTGTAATTGTCTTCGTCGTCGGCGGCGAACATGTCCGCAACGGGATGCGAATCCTGAATCACCAATATTCCTTTAGGCTTGAGCAACTTTGAAAATCTCGAAAATAGAGATGGAAGGTCTTTTATCCAACTCAAACTCCCAACTGTAATCAATAAGTAATCCGCTTTGCCGTCGTATGATTCGGGGATAGAGAGGACATCGGTTGCGATGAAGATAGCGTCGATGTTCGTCTTTCGCGCCACAGCGTTTGCGTCTTGAACCATGTTCTCGGCAAAATCAAAGCCGACGCCTTTTGCGCCGTAACGGTTGCAAAGCGAAAGCAGTTCGCGCCCGTTGTTTGAGAAGGGATGGTAGACGGTTTTGCCGGCTAGGGGCAAGCGGTTTAAAGCCTTCTTTAAATCCTCGTCCAAAAAAGGCGCCTCTTCTTTTTGCAAGGCGCGCACAATGTCTCTTGTTTTGTAGCTTTTGTGTTCGTAGACCTCTTCCCACGCCTTTTTGTTGGCTTGTGTTTTGTTCATGGCTTTTCTCCTTGTCTAGAGCATATCCCCATTATACCATGAATCCGACAAAGCAAAGAAAAAACCGGCGGAACCGGTTTATTTCTTGAGCAATTCTTTAAGTTTTGACGCTTTGGGGACCTTGCCGGCGATGAGCACTTCGCCGTCGACGACAAGCGCGGGCGTGCGCATGACGCCGTATTCGGCGATGTCGTTGATGTCGGTGACTTTTTCGAAAGTGGCTTCGACGCCCAAAGCTTCTACCGCCTGCTTGGCGTGTTCTTCAAGCATGTTGCATTTTTTGCACCCTTTTCCCAACACTTTGATGTTCATAAAACTCCTCCTTTATCCTTGATATATATAAGCGCCGGCAATCAAGCCGACAAACGCGGCGAAAACGGCTACGAGCACAACATAGGTCAACGTCTTCTTTTTGCCGAGCACTTTGGCGATGACAATCATGTTCGGGACGCTTAGCGTAGGACCGGCCAAAAGCAGCGCCGTAGCGGGGCCCCTGTGCATGCCCAAATCGAGCATTGAAAGCAAGAAGGGCACTTCGCTCAGGGTCGCAAAATACATCGTTGTGCCAAAAAACGCGGCCAGCAGGTTCGTCAGGTAATTGTTCTTGCCGACCAAAGAAACGACAAACTCATCGCGCAAGACCGAATCGAGGATGCCGACGATGAAGACGCCGATCAAAAAGAGCGGGATGATTTTTTTGACGAGGTCCCAGGTCGCTTCTCCCCATTCTTTCAAATCGTCAAGGGAGAAATAAAGAACGATTTGCGCCAAAAGCAACGCCGCGAAAATCACCGTCGGCAGCAACCAATAGACGCTGAAAACGAGAATCAACAAGAGCGTCAAGAAAAAGAGCGCGCGCTGCCAAACTTTCAAGTTTGACGCGTCTTCAGGGAGAGCGAAGGCTTGTTCGTCTTCGTCGAGGGCTTCGCTTTTCCTATACACCATAAACATCGCAAACCCGATGACATTCGCCAAAACGATGGCGCTTAGGATGCGCACGAAGGCGATGTCCGCCCCCAAATCGGTGAAGGTCAGGAAAATGGCGAGGATGTTGATGGCGGGGCCGGAAAAAAGGAAAGCCACCGCCGGACCGAGTCCCGCGCCCTTTTTCCGAATGCTTGCGAACATCGGCAATACCGAACACGAGCACACCGCAAGCACAAAGCCGGATACGGAAGCGACGAAATAGGAAAGCCATTTTTTCGATTTCGGGCCGAAGAACTTAAGCACGGCGTTTTGCGAGAGGAAAACGACGATCGCGCCGGAGATGCTGAACGCAATGAACAAAGACAAAACGCGCATCAAGGAAAACGTTTCGCCATCTTCGGGGTAAAAGGCGTAGTTCCGCAAAAACATCAAGGCGTCCTGCAATACGTCGAGGACGGTTTTCAATACATCAAGCATAAAAATCCCTTTCTATGAGCGTATGGTTTTGTGGTATTCTTCGCGCAAAAGACGACGGTCTTTGATGCGGGCGCGGTCTTCTTTCAGGATTGCATACTCTTCAAGGTTTTCGTCCACAATTGCGAGCATCCTCTTCAATGCCTCATCCTCGATAACAAGCGAATACAAAACATAGTTGTCCTCTCGCTTGGTCTTGACGAGCCCGAATTCCTTGAGACGGCGCAAATGCTTTGAAATTTTCGGTTGGGGCAATCCCAATAGCACGACGAGTTCGCACACGCAAAAATCCTGCACACTTAAAAGCATGAGCAGCCGAATCCGCGTCTCATCGGAACACGCTTTGAAAAAATCGGTCAGTCGTTCCATTTCATCACCTCATATACCTATATGCGCATACGGGTATATACTAACGCAAAAGGTGTTTCTTGTCAAGAAACAATAAAAAAAGACCGTTCAACGGTCTTTTAGCGTTTTCGAATACAAAAACAGCGTCACGTCAAGTTGTTTTTCGGTGTCGCCGATTTTCATGCCGCGTTTTGCTTCTTTCAAAAAGCCCATGTATTCATAAAACCCGTAGTTGCTTTCCGTATCGGAATAGAGATAATAGTTTTGAGCACCGCGGGATTGAAGATGGCGTTCGAAATTTTCAATAAGTTTTTTGCCTAGCCCCATGCCGCGATAGCGGCTATGGGTGATGAAATGCGTCAGTTCGGCGTCGAATTTCTTCTTTGTGTCTTTGAGCAGTTTGTCGCACATCTTGTCGAAGCGGCCGATGGAGCGAAGCAACATGCGCGAACGACGCGAATGAAAGCCCAGATACAGCGAACTTTTGATCATCGGCCAAAGATACCGAAGGTTTTGCAAACGATGCTTTTTCGCGCCTTTCACCTTCGCCATCAAGACTCCGGCCAAATCGCCGTCGACATACACGGTTTGCATGTGGTTTTGAGAAAGGAGCGAACGATACATGTCGCCTTTGTACAGGTGTTTGACGATGCCTTTGTGATCGCTTAGGCGATGAAAGTCCCAGCCGTCTTTGTAGAGTTCGTAAAGTTGTTGAATGTCTTCAGCGTTCCGGGATTCAAAACGGATTTCCTTCATGAACCTCACTCCGAAATTGGATTGTGGGCAAAATCGTAAAGCAAGCGCACGCGGTCGTTCGAAGTACGGTTGAGCGGGCCGAAGAGGGAGCGATTTTGTTCAAAGACGGCGCAGATGCGCACCGTGTGTTCAAACGGTTCGCCTTCGGGGACGGCGACAATGTAATAAGTCGTTGCGCCTTGTTGGGCATGCGCGTCGTAAAACTCGAACGTTCCGCGATAAAGACCGTCTTCACGGCTTGTCTCCTCGTTCCTATAAGTTTGAGAAGCGCTGCTTTCGGCGATGTTTTCATAGCCCAAAATGTGCATGGGATGAAGCGACACGTCGAGGGTGCGCTCTTTTCGTTCAAGATCGGGTTCTTCGTAATCCAACAAGAAATGGCGGTCGCTTTCAAGCGCGCCTTCAATGTGAAAGGCGCTCAGCGAGAAATATGTCCTCGCCCATTCACGCTCGTCGTTTTTAGGATGGGCAAAAGCGTTGATTTCAAAGGCGTAAAGGTCGTAGCCTCCGCTTTCGTTGAGCGAAACGGTGATTTCATAACCCATATAGTATTCGTCAAACTCTTCGACATGGTAGGCGCGTTCAAGTTTGTCGAATTGTTCGGGGTTGTTTGAATAAACGGTATGAGTGGTTTCCACCGTATCGTAAAACGAACGCACTTCGACATTGACCATAGCCGCAAACAAAAGCGCCGTTACAATCAAAAACGGTACGATGAAGCGTTTGTCGGTCAAAGCGGGCATAGTATTCCTCCTAGTGATTCAAAAAGCTTTTCGTCACATTCCCCCCGCTTTTCATGTTTCCCCTTCGGCGAATCAAAAAACATCGCCGCTGTTCAATCGTTTGGTGCGTATTCTTCTATAATCGCTTCAACCTCGGGGCACGGGCTCAAAAAGAGCTCATCGTCTTCCGCGGTCAAATTTTGCATGGTGATGTTGACGATTTCGTTGTTTTCAAGCGTCAGCTGCACGTGTCCGACGTAAATTCCGTTGTAGCCGGATTGAATGGATGGGACACCTTCTAAATTGGTCCATTCCTTATGGTCGTGGGCGTTGAAAATCACATCGACATAAGGTTCTTCGAACGCTTCGACGTCTTCGTTCACATAGCCCCTGTCGTGGGTCAAAAGGAGTACGATGTCGACGTTGAAGATGTTGCGCATGTTTCGCGCGAGGCCTTCGACGATCGGAGCGGGGTTTTCAAAGGGGGCAAGCCCTTCTAAATAGCTCGGCGGGATGACGTCGTCGACGCCTTCTTCAATCGTTCCGATAATGCCCACGCGCAAGCCCGAACGTTCGATGATGACGTTCGTCTCGATTCCGGTAGGCGGACGTTCTCCGCCTTCTTCGATGACGTTGGCGCCTAGAAGCGGAAACTCCGCAATGCCTCTTGAGGGATGGAAATATTCAAGCAGCGTTTCTTGTCCGTAGTCGAATTCGTGGTTGCCGATGGCAAGCGCGTCGAATCCGGCCGCGTTCATGATGTGAATCAGCGCTTCGCCGTCGCTATGGTCGGCGTAATCGGTACCGGAGATCATATCGCCGCCCGCTAAAATGAATGTCCCTTCGGGGTTATCATCAATACGGTGACGCAAGAAATTCGCGATGTAGGCCGCGCCCATTTCCTCTCCGTCTTTATGCACCGCGCCATGCAAATCGTTCAAATAATAAATGTCCACCGTTTCAATCGGTTCGGGATCGCCGTTTCCGTTTTCTCCGTTTTCTCCGTTTTCTTCCGGTTCTTCTTCCGTAGAACACGCAGCAAGCGCAAACGCACCCGTCACAATCAGCAAAGCCAGCCACAAGCGTCTCATGCTTTTCACCTCGTTTATTTTTATGCACACAAATCATTGTACCATGTTTTGCGCGCCGTTGCCACGCTTCATAAAGAAAAAGACGTCATGGACGTCTTTAGCGCTTGGCAATGGTGAAACCGAGAATTTCTTCTTCGGCGTCGTCGAACAGTTTCAACAAGGCTTCTCCATACGTCCCGAGGTTTTTCGGGAGCATTTCGGTGTTGAGCAAAATGACATGCAGCGTGTCGTGATACGCGCTCAACAAGTCCCAAAGCGCATCGAGGTTCTTGCCGTAGTGTTCGGGAAGCTTGAGCTTCTTTTGCAGGTATTCGTGGGTTGTGCTTTTGTCTTTCATGTATTGGGCATCCAACGTGACGCGCATGTTATTCATCTCCGTACATCAGGGTGAAAGAATCGTAGTGGTCCTCTGTATAGTACACAAGTCCGTCGTTTGAGTAAACGAGCCGTTCCGCGCCGCGATAGCCGCCATCATAGTTGACGTCCGCTTCGTAATAAAGTCTGCCCGAAGCGTTTGGCAAGCGTCCTTCGCGGTTGTAAAAACGATCGCCGCCGATCAGTTTTTCGTCGGTCACATCCCAAAGGTTCCCCTCGCTTGGGACCCATCCTTTGTCGTAAGCTTCGCTTTTGGTGAGGTAATTCGGCGGAAGTTCTTCGTAGAGGTGCAAATAATAAGCCTCTTCTTCCGGTGTGGTGTAGCGGCCTCCGAGTTCGACATCGGGCACGGTTTGGTAAGAATCGTCGTCCTCGTCCTCAACGTCGTTTTCCTCTTCATCGCCACCGTTTTCTTCTTCAATGCCGTCTTCCTCTTCGGCCGGTGTTTCTTCAGGTGTTTTTGGGTCGGCGATGTTGTCGAGACGTTCCTCAAGGTCGCAGCCCGAAAGCGAAAGAATCAAAATGGCAACGAGCAACACAATCAGTTTTTTCATGGGGTTCCTCCTTAATTTTGTCAAAGACCATTGTAACATACTCGAAGCGACACGCAAAAAACGAAAGCCGTCAGTTTCGAATTTCTAGCGGCGAACGGCGAAACTATGCGCAATCTTTCTGACCAAAGGTGGTCGCATCGAAAAAAACCGCCGAAAGGCGGTTTAATCGGTTTCGCCGTAGTAATCGGCGATGACTTCTTTGAGCAAGGTGGGACGGTCGGTGAGGATGCCGTCCGCGCCGAGTTCGACAAGCTCTCGCATTATTTCTTCTTCGTTGATCGTCCAATAGTGGACGGCGATGTTGTGCCGGTTCGCGGCGTTTATGAACGCGCGGGTCGCTAGGTTGATGTTGCCTTCGCTTGGGGGCACTTGGAAAGAACTGACCGGCTCGTCAAAAAACAGCGTCAAACGGGGCCAGTGCAGAATGTAGAACTCCCGAATGGCGTCTTCTTGCGGAGAAAAAAGCAGTTCCGGGTGCGCTTCTGCGCGTTGTTCAAGATAGTAATCGTAAATGTCGCGGTGGAAGGAAGCGAGGGTGATGCGTTCGAAAGTATCGTATTCGTCGTCGAGGTCTTCCATCAGTTCGAGTATCGCATCAACGGCCTCACGGCCAATTTCGCCGCCTTGTTTCATCTCGACAATCATATAGTTGTCTGGAAAGGTGGTGATGAGTTCTTCTAACGTAGTCGCTAAGAAAATCTCCTCATGCCTCGGCTCAACGCCTTCGGGGTATTCGACGTCTTGCGGGGTGACGCTTCTTCCATCGTAAGTTTCATAAGGGGTGAACGTGCCCGATGTGTTGAATCCGTTTTCGTCGATTTCGTTTTCGAAAGCGAAATTCACCTCATCGGCCATCAAGTCTTCATACTTCGTTTCGGAAACCGGCGCTTCAACCAGGTCGGTTTTGCGGTCGAAGGTGAGGTCGTGGGTCAAAACGATCACGCCGTCTTCGGTCATCGCCACATCGGTTTCCATGATCACATCGGGGTCGACATGGTAGGCGTTATAGTACGCTTCAAGCGTGTTGTCGGGAAATTCCATGTTCCCCCCGGCGTGGGCGATGATGTGCGGCGGCCCGCCCTCATGACGGCGGAAAGGGTTGTCGCCTTCGTAGCCTTGAGGTCTTGGCAAAAACGCCAAAATGAGCCAAAGCACAAAAAGGCCTCCTACAAATAGCAGTGCTATGGTGGTTTTGGGACGATTTTTCATACGTCTTCCTCCCTGTTCTGTGATGGTGTGATTATACAACTTGAGCCAGCGATTGTAAACTCGCCGGCATGGTTTTTCATACTATGTTTTTCGCGCCTTTGAAACAACCTATGGGTTCTTTTGGACGCTTGCGTCGTTTCAAACCGTTCGTCAAAAGCGGCGAAAAACGGCTTTTATTTTTTCACCGTTTTGGTGTAATTGTAAATGTCGCCGCCAAGCGAGGATTTGTGGTAGTGGACCTTGAACCCGTGTTTGACCAATTCTTCGCTCGGTTCGTCGCGTTTGATGTCGTCGTCGCCGTTGCAAATGACGATTTTTCCACCGTCTTTCGCGACGCGCGTCATCTCTTGAATTTCTGCGGCGGTGTCGTCGCCGACCACATGCCCCGACAAAACAACGTCGAAGGTGTCGTCTTCGTAGGGAATGTTCAAGACGATGCCGTCCAATACCTTGATGTTGCGGATGTTCTTAGAGCGAATCTTATCCCGCATATGTTCGCGGAGCATGTCGACGGGCTCGCTCGCGTACACGCGTTTTGCAAGCTTCGCGGCCGCAAAGGTAAGCCGGCCGGTTCCGGCGCCGAGGTCCAAAACGATTTTGTCTTTCAAATCGACAAGATCGTAGAGAGTCTTTTCGTTCCATGCGGTGATGTAATTGCACGAAGAGGCCATAACGCTGGGGTTCGTGTAGACGACGTCGGTTTCAAGGGCTTCCATCAGTTCAATCTCGCGCGATCTGAGCTTCTTGCCTTTCAAATCGAAATCCGCACCCTTTAAAAGATTGTCCAAGCTTTTGCGCAAGGCGGGTTCCTTGCGCAAGATGAACCACTGCAAACGCGGCGACTGCTTCAAAAGCGTCGCCAGCGTCACATCGATACGATGGAAGTCTTCGACGTCCATCGTCTCGTATTTTTCAAAAATCATCTTGAGCATCCAACGGTCCATGAGAAAAAAACAGTTGATGTCGAAGTCGTTTCCGTCGATCCAGTTGTATTGTCCCATAAGTTCCTCCGTGTCTATTTGAGAAGTTCGTCGGTGATTTCGTCGATGATGCGGTCGCGGCCGGGATGCGTCCAATGGACGATGCCGCTGGCGGTGATGGTCGCGTCTCGTTTTTTGAGCATGCGCTTCATGTAGCGAAGCGCCTGCATGCCGCCGAAGATCTTATGGCGGAACTGCTGGGTCACAAAGACGCCTACGGGCACTTCCGGCAAGTCGGGCAAATCGCGCAAGTATTTCTTCATCGGCTGTGCAAGCGTGAACGCGTGCACGGGCGCAGCGAAATACAAACGGTCGTAGGGATGCGTTGAAGGGGCGATTTCTAGGTGCTTGCGCTTTTTGTCGGCCCGAATGTGCTCGATGCGCGCTTTATGACCGTACGCTTCGATTTTTTGTTTTAAGATTTTGGCGACGCCTTTGGTGTTGCCGGTTTCCGAATAGACAACAATCCCGATATTCATCGAATTCCCCCTTATACAATTATTATACACCGCCGTCTCACGAAGCACAACTTTGCAAACAAAAAAGCCGTCTTGAAGAAGACGGCTAATGTAGATGGCTTTTCCAGCGGCCAATTAAGACATGGGCGCAAAAATGGTTCGCGTTAGTAAAAATTGATACGCATTTTCAAAACTAAAAGGAAAAGGTCGCAACATATCCTGGAAGGCTTTTTGCACAATGTATGGACCCACGTTCAAATACGTATGCTCGTGCTTAATGAAGATAGTATGAACAAACGCGTTCCTTGAACAACTCCATGAAAATTCTTTACAAGAGGCTGGCCAAAATCAGCAAAAACAAGATTGAAACCGCCACCAGCAAAACCATGCCGCATCCGCAACCAAGAGGATATTTCGTCATCTCGCCGTTTTTGTCGGTCCGTTGGAGACGCATGCGCTTGAGCAAGGAAACCTGCATGTCGAGAGCTTTGATTTCGGCGTCTTTCGCCGTCGCTTTCTTGCGTTCGTAAAGTCTTTTTGACTCCTCGGTTTCCAACAGTTCCTTCTTGACTTTCCCCTTGTCGTCGGTGGTGATTTTCACTTCCATCGCCTCGACGATGGCGGGGGCGAGAAGATCTTCGGGCATGTCCGCCTCCAGCAAATCCTTATGCTCGTCGGACGCTTCTTCTTGCGCTTTGTAAAACGTGTCCGAAAGTTTGAGTTTTTCCACGAAGGTTTTCAAAACGTCGAGGTCTTTTTTGATGCCGTCGAAATAACGCTCGTCGATGGGGCGGTAACGGGCGAACTCGAACGTGCCCCTTCCGGTGTTCAAAGCGATGAACAGCCGGTTTTTGATGAAAGAGAACCCGATTTGGCCGGGAGGGTTCTGTTCGAGTTCCATCAACATTTCCATCAACTGCGGAGTCAGAATGTAAAAGGCGAGTTGCGGTTTGGTGGCGTAGGTGTTGAATTTCTTATTGAAATCGACCGATTCCGTGTCGAGGTTTTCGTTTTTCCTTTTCTCATTCGGCTTGAATTTTTCAAGCGCAAGGACGTGCCCGTCGATGGGCTTGGAAAATTCAAACACCCGTCCGTTAAAAAGCTGGGTCGTGCTTGATTTGCCGTCCGATCGTTTGGAAACGTTGGCGGTGTAGACATCGCTGGAAAGAAAGCGGACGCCGTCAATGGTTCCTTGAACGAAGTCCTTGGAGATGAACCTGTTGCCCATGGGAATGAAACGGCTGTAACGCACTACGGCCTGGTTGAGGCCTTCTACGTTCGATTAACGGCGAAAGAGGCCGAAGTCGAAAAGATTGCTTTGCTTGTAGTAGCGCTTGGGCAGATAATGCCCGTCCTCAATCAACTCGTCACATATTCTTTCAGAAAGTCTTGTTTGAACGTCATGACGTTGCGGCTGTAGACCGATTGCGCAACAATCGCCACAAGGATTCCTCCAAGCAACACGACAATCCCCACAAAGAACCACTCGGTCAGAAGCAATAAAGCGAATCCCGCCAATAGCGTGACGACGCCCAATACGCCCAACACTTCGGCAAAAGTCTTGATGCTTTGGTGCTTTTTGATGGTCGGATTCAAACGCATCCCCTCCTTTTCCTCTCTATTATTCCCGCAAACGAGGCAATAAAGAAACTTTTTTACAATTTGCCCGCATTATTTGAAAAAAGGGGACACCCCTCTTTGAGGAATCCCCGTATGTTTGTCTTTTCCGGTGCTTCTTGCAATTGTTTGCTCAGTGGTTGTTTTGGACGTTGTCACAAAATTGGACCCATGTACGGTGAAACGCATCCTCGGGCAAGCTTTCGAGATTTTCAACGCCCTTGATTCCCCGTTTTCTCGCTTCGTTGACGTAGATTATGATGTCTTCTCCGGTATCGGCGTAAAAACAACGCACATGGGCAAAGCCTTTTTGGT
>PWFC01000028.1 GCA_003554025.1 Mollicutes bacterium | reverse complement strand
TTTTCCTGAAAATAAAAATTGGAGGTCGTTTATGGAGTTTGCATCGAGCAAAGGGACGTTGCGTTACATTTTGGAAGGGAACGAGGACAAACCCGTACTCATGTTCATCCACGGCGTTGGCATGAATTTGAGCGCGTTCAAGGCGCAAGTGATTGGTTTGAAAGACGACTACCGCGTGCTGTGCGTCGATTTGCCGGGCCATGGCGGAAGTTATGATCCCGAGCGATTCACATACAAGGAGACGGCGGAAGCGTTTCTCGAGCTGCTCGACCATTTGAAGATCGATGAGACGACGCTTGTCGGGGTATCCTTGGGTGGACACATTGCGCAATATATGGCGTTTCATTATGAAGAAAGAGTCCGGGGCGTTGTCGACATCGGCTCCATCGGACTGCATATGAAGCTTTCCAAACCGATGAAACTGCTGATGCCTTTTGCGCTTCGGTTTGCGAGGCTTTTGCCCGAGAAACTCTTTTGCAAGATGTTTGCGAAAGACAAGGCCGTCAAAAAGGAAAACATCGAAAACCTCCACGAAACCTCTTTGAAAACGGGAAAGAAAAAAATCATGCAATATTCCTTCGCGATGCTTCGGGAGATGAAAATGCCCATCCCGCACCCTATCAAGCAACCCGTTTTGATCATTCACGGCGAAAAGGAAGCGGGCTTCATCAAAAAACGCGGCGAGAAATGGGACGAGGAAACGTCGAACACCACACGCATTCTTCTTAAAAATACCGGACACGTTGCCACGGGCGATGACCCCGACAAAGTGAACGCGTTGATCGCCGATTTTGTAGAAGGTCTTTAGGAATCGACAGTAGATAACGCAAAAGCGCCAACGATTGAATCGTTGACGCTTTTTTTGTGCTTTATTGTGGGTTTATTCGCGTTCCTTGAAGAGGCCGTTTTTGATGAGGTCCATCACCACATCGACGATGTAGTCGATGTCGTCGTTGCGTTCTCCTAATTTGAAGACGACTTTGAGGCCGATGAAGTTGGCGATGCCCATTAAAACAAAGCTCACAACGTCGGTGTCGATCTCGCGGAGTTCTCCTTGTTTGACGGCGGCGTCCAAGCCTTTCTTGTAGCGCTTGGCAAACGACATGTAGTAATCGCGGAAAAGATCTCGGTCGATGTAAAGCGATTCCCAGATGATGTTGTACATCTCCGGGTTTTTCCTGGCGTACTCGATGAAGGCTTTGACGCCTTCGCGTTCTTTGTCGTAGCGGCTTTCCATCTTGTTCACTCTTGCGGCGATGTAGCGGCGGATGTTGTGGGAAAAGGTCAGAAGCAGATGCTTATAGAGGACGAGTTTGCTTGGAAAGTAAAGATACAGCGTACCGGCGGCGACGCCGGCGTCGTCGGTGATGTCGGCAATGGTGGTGGCGTGGTAGCCGTTTTTGTAAAACAGCTTGATCGCGGATTTCTCAATTTCCTGAAACGTTGTTTTGGCGTTTCGGGTTGTGGGTTCTTTAATGTTTAGGTCCATCATAACAATACTCCTTGCATGAAATTTCGTTGACAGTGAAAGCGCTTTATGCTAATATATGAATATCCATTCATAATGTGAATATATATTCATAAAGTGAACTATGATTCATATAAAGTATACTCCATTCGGCGTTATTTGGCAAGAAACGTTTCATCAATTTGTATAAAACAGAGGAGGATTTTTGTGAAAAAAGTGTATGTGATAGGTGGGAAACGCACCGCGATTGGCCGTTTCATGGGAACGCTTTCAGAGATGCATCCCGCCGAGTATGGAGCAAGCGTCGTCAAGGAGTTGCTCAAATCGTCCGGGGTTTCCGCGGAAACGGTGGACGAAGTTTTGGTGGGGAACATATTGCCTGCCGGTCTTGGACAAGGCGTAGCCCGACAGATTTCCATAAAGGCGGGGGTTCCAAAAAGCGTTCCGGCCTATGGCGTCAACATGGTCTGCGGTTCCGGCATGAAAACCGTCATGAACGGGTATATGTCTTTGCAAAACGGCTGGCACGATATCGTAATCGCCGGAGGCGTCGAAGCGATGTCCAAAACGCCTTACATTTTACCAGACAAACTTCGCAAAGGCAACAAGATGGGCGGATTCAACGTCAAGGACCATATGATCGACGATGCGCTCATGGATGCCTTTGACAACATCCACATGGGCGTGACGGCGGAAAACATCGCGAAAAAATACAACATTTCCCGCGAGGAACAAGACGAATTCGCGCTCGCTTCGCAAGAAAAGGCCGCAAGCGCGCAAGACGCCGGCCGTTTCGACGACGAAATCGTGCCGATTACCGTGAAAACACGCAAAGAAGAAATTGTGTTCGACGAAGACGAACACTTGAACCGGGGCGCGAACAAGGAAAAACTCGCGAAGCTTCGCCCGGCATTTGTGAAAGACGGCACCATCACCGCGGCGAACGCTTCAGGCATCAACGACGGCGCGAGCTTTATGCTTTTGGCTTCGGAAGACGCGGTGCAAAAGCACAACTTGAAACCGCTCTTTGAAGTGGTCGGCATCGGCCAGGGAGGCGTCGCCCCCGACATGATGGGCATGGGGCCGATTCCGGCGATCGAAGCCGCGCTCAAACATGCGGATTTAGACTTTGACAAGCTTGATTTGTTGGAACTAAACGAAGCGTTTGCGGCGCAGGGACTCGGTGTCATGCGAGAACTAAGCGCACGCTACGGGGTATCCAAAGAAAAACTCATGGAAAAAACGAACGTCAACGGCGGCGCCATCGCGCTCGGGCATCCTGTTGGAGCCAGCGGCAACCGCATCACGGTGACGCTCATGCATGAAATGTTGAAACGGAAAAGCACTTACGGTCTTGCATCGCTTTGCATCGGCGGAGGCATGGGGACCGCAATCATATTGAAAAGAATGGAGAATGCGTAATGCGTTTGAAAGACAAAGTTACGATTGTGACCGGCGGCGCGCAAGGACTAGGCCGCGCCATGGCCGAACGTTTTGCCGAAGAAGGCGCGAAAGTGGTAGCGCTCGACATGAAAGAAGCGGAGTTTGACCACGAAGCCATTGAAAGCCGCGTGCTTGATGTCACCGATGTAGATGCGTGCAAAGCGGTGGTGGATTCGATTCTGGAAAGTTATGGAAAAATTGACGTTTTGGTCAACAACGCCGGCATCACCCAAGACGCGATGACCAAAAAAATGACCGACGAGCAATGGGACAAGGTGTTGAACGTGAACTTAAAAGGCGTCTTCAACTTGACCCGCCACGTCGGTCCGAGGATGGAAAAAGACGGAGGCGGCGCCATCTTGAACATTTCAAGCGTCGTCGGCGAATACGGCAACATCGGCCAGGCGAACTACGCCGCAAGCAAGGCGGGCCTTTTGGGCCTTTCCAAAACCTGGGCGAAAGAATTCGCCCGCAAAGGCACTCCGGTACGCGTCAACGCCATTGCGCCCGGATACATCATGACCGACATTTTGAAAACAGTCCCGCAAGATCTTCTGGACAAGTTCGCCGGCATGACCATGCTCAAGCGATTGGGCGAGCCAAGAGAAATCGCCGACACGGCCGTTTTCTTGGCGAGCGATGAAGCAAGCTACATCACCGGACAAACCATCAGCGTAAATGGTGGCATGAGACTGTAAGCAGGAGTGGTAACATGAAAGACATACATGTGGGTGTGGTCGGAACGGGGATTTATCTCCCCGAAAAGACCCGTACCGCGAAAGAAATCGCCGAGGCCACAAATGGAAACTGGACCGAAGAAAACATTGTCAGGAAACTCGGCATCAAGAAGGTCTACGTTCCTTCCGATGAGGATGGCACGCAAGAAATGGCGCTCAAAGCCGCGAAGGACGTATTGCGCAAAACGGGCACGGACCCGAAAGAAATCGATGTGATTTTGGACATCGGCGAAGAATGGAAAGAATATCCCCTGACCACTTCGGCGCTTTATGTTCAAGGCGAACTCGGCGCCATAAACGCATGGGGCGTTGACCTTCAAAACCGCTGCGCCACATGCCTTAGCGCATTCAAGATGGCCAAAGACATGATGCTCGCCGACAAAGAGGTGAAAAACGTGCTGATTGTCGGCGGATACCGCAACGGCGATTTTGTCGACTATTCCGACCCGAACATGTCGATGATGTACAACTTGTCGGCCGGAGGCGGTGCGGTATTGCTTCGCAAAAACTACGGAAGAAATCTCCTCCTTGAATCGCATCTCATCGCCGACGGTACGCTCGCGCGTACCGCCGGTGTCGAGATTGGCGGCACGAAAAACCCCATCACGAAAGACAATCTTGATAAAGCCTATAAATCCTTGAGGCTTATGCAGCCGCAAAAAATGAAAGACCGTTTGAACGAAGTTTCCGTTCCGAATTGGTTCACGTGCATCGACAAAGCCCTGAGCAAGTCGGGGTATTCACGCAAAGACCTCGATTACCTAGCGATTTTGCACATCAAGCGTTCGGGGCATGAAGGCATGGTGAGCGAACTCGGTCTTTCTCCTGAACAAACTGTCTATCTTGAAGAGTATGGCCACATGGGACAACTCGACCAGATTCTTTCTTTGGATTTGGCCCTCAAAGAGGGCAAAGTCCAAGAAGGTTCTTTGATTGCTTTAATCGCCGCAGGCATCGGCTATGTCTGGGGCGCTTCGGTCATTCGATGGGGTGAAACGGATGAACATAACTAATTTGCTCAGGGTGCTTTTTAACAGTTTAAACACCGGAAGCGTTTATGCGCTTGCGGCGCTCGGCATTGTGCTCATTTTCCGCACAAGCCGCACGACGAACTTCGCCCAAGGGTCGATTGGGACCCTAAACGCCTATGTTGCCGGCTATTTGTTTATGACTTTTGGCTGGAGTATTTGGGTTGTTGCGCTCGCTTCGATGGCGACGGCGTTTGTGACGGGGATTTTGATCGACGTCTTCGTCATACGTCCGGCGGCGAAAGTGAACCCCATTTCCAAACAAATCATCACATTGGGCTTGATTATTGTAATCGTCGGGGCGATTCCGTTCATATTCGGGGTCGACACCTATCAGCTTTCTCGCTTTTTCACAACGGGTGCATACACCGTCGCGGGAGCGACGTTGCGCCATAACACCATTTTTGTGGTGCTGCTTTCACTGTTTTTGATGAGCGCCATCTTTTGGTTCATTCAATACACCAAATGGGGGCTTGCCATCCGCGTGACCGCCTCCGATGAGACGACCTCACGTTTGATGGGAGTCCCGACGAAGACCGTTACGATGCTTTCTTGGGCGACCGCCGCAATGCTTGGGACTTTGGCGGCGTTGATCATCGCTCCGCAAGGAAGCGTCAACCCGAATTTCATGGTCGATGTGCAGGTGAACGCGTTTTTCGCCGGCGTGCTTGGAGGGTTCCAAACTTTTTACGGGGCGGTTATCGGCGCCTACATCATCGCTTTTGCGAGAAACTTCACCAACTTCTACATTTCCGACATTTGGGCGGACGTCATTGTGTATTCGTCCATCCTTGTTTTCTTGTATCTTAAACCATTCGGCCTCTTTGGCAAAAAACCGATACGGAAGGTGTAGGTGGAGGCTATGGATATGAAAAAATGCATGGAATGCATGAAAACTCGTTGGAACCGTTTCGTCGCTTTGCTTAAGCGCCATCCACCCTTGCAATATGTGATTTTTGGCGGGATGCTCGCCATTATGGGCTTAGGACCCTATTTTGGGATTATCCCGGTCAGCACCGCCATGTTCGGCGCGCTCATCACCGTCATGATTTGGACCGTCGCGGCGCTTGGCATCAATCTTTTGCTTGGGTATGGCGGCTTGATTTCGCTCGCGACCGCAGGCTTTATGGGCGTCGGGGCGCTTGGTGTGGGCATCTTCATGACCGAATACGGATGGCCCTTTGAACTTGCGGCGCTTATGACATTGTTGATTAGCGGAGCGCTTGGGCTTTTGATTGGCATCTTTTCGTTGAAAGTCTCCGGCATCTATTTGGCCATCGGCACGCTCTTTGTCGGGGAGATTCTCCGTCGGATTTTCACAAACGTTCCCATCTTCGGCGGCGAACGGATCAACATTGGTGAGATCACTTTTTTGGGTCGTTTCACCATAGACCGCAACTTGCCCTTTCAAGATTTCGCTACCGGTGCTTCGCAGTATGAACGCTATTGGCTTTATTTGATTTTGACCGTGCTCATGGTGCTTACGATGATTGTTGTACACAACATCGTCAAAAGCAGTACTGGACGAGCTTTCATGGCGATGAGCCGCAGCGAAAACGCGGCGCAGTCGATGGGTATCAGCATCATCAAATACCGTTTAATCGCTTTCATCGTGGCGACAATGCTCGCTACGCTCGGGGGCATCATGTACGCCATTTATTTTCAAAACGCTCCGACGGAAGCTTGGACGCTTATTTTGAGCCTTATGATTATCGGGGCGGTGGTGGTTGGCGGTTTGAAATCGATTTTTGGCACGTTTTTGGGCGCGGTGATTATCCATCTTGTGCCGAATCTGTATTTACGCCCCCTCTTCGGCGATGTTCGTTCTTTGTTTACGGGTGTTTTAATCATCGTGGTCATTCTCTTTTACCCTCGCGGCGTTGTTTTTGTGGTTACAGATTTAAAAAAACTGTGGGGCAAACTGAAAAAACGCCTGCAAGGCCGAAAGGAGACCGCTCATGATGAACAGTCCTAAAAAGCCCATCTTAGAACTCAACAAGGTGACCATGCGGTTTGGCGGCCTTGTGGCGGTCGACAACCTCAGCTTTACGGTGCATGAAAAAGAGATAGTGGGTCTTATTGGGCCAAACGGAGCCGGCAAAACGACCGTTTTCAATTGCGCGACACAATTTTACGACGATTACGAAGGAGACATTCGGTTTTATACCGAAGCAGGCGATTCGGTCGACCTCCGTTCGAAGAAGGTCACCGAAATTGCGCCGCTTGGCATCAGCAGGACCTTTCAAAACATTGAACTTGTGCAAGACCTTTCAATTTTGGACAACGTTTTGATTGGGGCGCATTACAAGTTTGAAACCGGTGTGTTTCGCCACATTTTCAAAACGAAGAAAGCGCGCGACGAGGAACAAGTCTGGAAAGCGCGCGCCGAAGAAATTTTGAAGTTTATGAACATCGCCCATTTGAAACATTTCTACGTCGCCGGCCAGCCTTATGGCATTCTCAAAAAGATTGAGATCGCCCGGGCGATGATGATGAACCCGCGCCTGATCATTTTGGATGAACCCGCGGCCGGGTTGACGGATTATGAAACGGATGAACTTGAAAAACTCGTTTACCGCATCCGCGACGAATACAACATATCGATACTGCTAATTGAGCACGATATGGGCTTTGTGATGAACATCTGCGACCGTGTGTGCGCCATTAATTTCGGCAAGTACATAGCGATGGACACGCCGAAAAACATCCAAGAACATCCAGAAGTCAAAGAAGCGTATTTAGGGAGTGAAGCCTGATGCCGCTTTTAGAAGTCAAAGACCTAAGCGTATCTTATGGCGCCATCAAGGCGCTTCAAAAGGTGAACATCACCGTCGGGGAAAACAAGATTGTGGCGATTCTTGGCGCCAACGGCGCCGGAAAAAGCACGCTCCTTAAAAAAATCTCCGGATTGATGCCCGCTGATGCCGGCACTATCGTCTATGCGGGCAAAGACATTACGTCCCTATCCGCCGAACGGATTACCCAGGCCGGCGTAGTGCATACGCCGGAAGGACGGAAGATTTTCGAGGACCTCACCGTCAAGGAGAACCTGCAGATTGGCGCCTTCACAGTGAAACGAAAAACGGTGGAAGCTTCCACCATCTACAAAGACGCCATGCCCGAACGGATCAAGAAAATGATCGAAGACAAAGGACATACCGATTTTTCGGTCGACCTCACCAAGCAAGAAGTGATTCGCAACAACTTCGCCCGCGTCTATAACGTTTTCCCCGTCCTTAAAGAACGAAACCATCAAGTCGCAAAGACGCTTTCGGGCGGCGAACAGCAAATGCTGGCAATCGGTCGGGCCCTGATGGGGACCCCTAGGCTTTTGATTTTGGACGAGCCTTCACTCGGGCTTGCGCCGATGATTGTCAAAAACATTTTCTCCGTCATCGAAAAACTGAACGAAGAAGACATCACCGTCTTAATCGTTGAACAAAACGCGCTGCAAACCCTAAAAATCGCCGATTATGCCTACGTGCTCAAAGTCGGCCGCATCATCAAAGAAGGCCCGGCGCAAAAGATGATGCAAGACGATGCGCTTGTTGAAGCGTATCTCGGCAATTGACAATTTGGAACCAACTACGAATCTTTGGATTTTGTAGAAAAAATAATAGAAAAAAGTAGGAGGAGACAAAATGAAAAAGGTTTTAATTTTACTGCTTTCTTTGGCATTTGTGTTCACACTTGCCGCTTGTCGTGACGACGATGAAGAAACGTTCCGCGGCGTCACCGACACGACCATCAAAGTTGGAAACACCGCCGCCACAAGCGGAGGCTTCGCCAGCGTAGGCGTGCCGTTCAATGCGGCAATCGAAGGGTATTTCGACATGGTCAACGACGCCGGCGGTATCGCCGGACGTGAAATCGAGTTCATCCATTACGACGATGAGTTCGACGGCTCGCAAGGGTTGACCTACACGCAGGAACTTGTCGAAGAGGACAGAGTGTTCGCTCTCGTCGGACATTTTGGCACCCCGACCGTCGGCGCTACGCGTGATTATCTGAATACGATTGGCATCCCTCGCGTTTACTACGCGACCGGCATCAGTGAACTCTTCAACCCAAGAGCGGAAGGCAACGCTCGCTCAAGCTTCCCCGTGCAGCCTATTTATGACGCTGAAGGCGAAGTCATGGTGGCACGCGCTTACGACGAATACGATGCGGAAAACATCGGCGTCATCTACACCAACGCCGACGACGGCCGCGGTATGATGAACGGTATCAACTTGCGCGCCGCAGACTTGGGCATCAACTTGATCCCCCGCCAGGTCGACCCGGGCTCCGCCGATTACAGCTCAGCGGCGAATGCGCTTGTCGATGCGGATGTTGACGCGATCATCGTCGCGGCAAACCAAGTTCCGGCCGATGTGGCGGTTAAAGCGCTTCATGCCGCCGGCAACGAAAAGCCTGTCTTCACAAGCTATGTCAACGCGGACGCTTCTTGGCTCGCAGGCGTAGGCGACGAAGTACAAGCCGAACAGTTCAACATGTACGCCAGCGCTTGGGTCAACATTTTTGAAGAAGACGGCGACTTTGTGCCGGGGTATCTGGAATTTGCCGAACAAGTTCCCGATTACGCCGATAACGCGTTTGCCATGGCCGGCTGGATTGCGGCACACTTCTTTGTGACCGGACTTGAAAGAGTTGGCGAAGACGAACTCACTTGGGACTCGTTTATCGACGCAATGGAAAGCGCCCCGATCGACAACCCGATGGGCGGCATCGTTGATTACGCCGATGGAGTCCGTGTGGGCACACAATCCATGGCGTTGCTTCTTGCGACCGCTACGTATGACGAAGAAGAAGAGGAATGGGTCTACGAATGGACAAACCATCGTCCAATCGACACCATTTCGAACATCATTGGAGAATAACGAATGCGGGGTGGTGCAAACCACCCCCTATTGTATGGCAAGAGAAGGAGTTTGATTATGGCAAAAACCATTACATTGGATGAAGCCTTGAACCTCGTACAAGACAAAGACCATATCGTCTCGGGCATGGCGGCGAGCGAAGGCAGGCGTTTTTTCGAACGCTTGCACGAAGTCGCAGACCGCGTCAAAAGCGTGAGCGTGGACAACTGTCTGCCACTTGCGCCGTTTCCGTTCATGCTTGACAAGCAATACGCCGATACTTTCACTGTCAACAGCTGGTTTTATTCGCCGGATTTGCGCAAAGCCTTTGCACATGGAAACATCACGTTCATCCCGAATCAATTGCATTTTGCGGGCGTGCGGCGCATGGGGCACAAGACCCCGGATCTTTATGTCGGCAACGCGACACCACCCGACAAACACGGTTATGTTTCGCTTTCTTTGTCGAACGTCTACGAAAAACGAATGATTCAAGCGGCCAAGACGGTTGTTTTGGAGATTAATCCGAACCTACCCCGCACGCTTGGCGATATGGAAGTGCACGAAAGCGATGTCGATTATTTTGTCGAAGTCGATTATCCGGCGCCCGAATTGCCGGAAGTTCCACCGAACGAAAAAGACGAAAAAATCGGCCAATTCATCGCCGATTTGATTCAAGACGGCGACACCATCCAACTCGGCATCGGCGGCATCCCAAACGCCGTCGCCAACGCGCTCAAAGACAAAAAGGACTTGGGCGTGCATACCGAGATGCTGACGACGGGCTTTATGAAACTCTTCCGCGCCGGCGCCATCACCAACAAGAAAAAAACGCTCCACAAAGGCAAGATGGTCGCGGCCTTCGCCTTAGGCACCAAGGAGCTTTACGACTTCATCGACGACAACCCTTCGCTCATGCTTCTTGATGGAAACTACGTCAACGACCCGTGCGTCATCGGCCAAAACGACAACCAAGTGTCCATCAACACGACGCTTGAGATCGATTTGACGGGCCAGTGCGCAAGCGAATCGCTAGGCACGAAGCAATTCAGCGGCACGGGCGGGCAAACCGACACCGCCACCGGCGCGCAGCGCGCCAAAAACGGCAAAAGCTTCATCACGCTCTATTCGACCGCGAACGTGAAAAACCCCGAAACCGGCGAACGCGAGCCCGTCAGCAAAATCGTGCCCACCTTGAAACCCGGTGCCGCCGTGAGCCTTTCGCGCAACGACGTCGATTACGTCGTCACCGAGTACGGCGCCGTGAGACTCAGGGGTACAAGCGTCAAGGAACGGGTCGAGCTTTTGATTTCGATCGCCCACCCCGATTTCCGTGACAAGCTCCGCGAGGACGCGAAAAGGATAGGGTATTTGAAATGAGCACGTTCACCTTTCAAGGAAAAGAAGTGTTTTACACGACCGACGGCGATTCCAAACGGCCGCCGCTCTTGATTTTAAACGGCATCATGATGTCGCACAAAAGCTGGGAGCCTTTTCTTGAAGCGCTCACCCCGCATTTTTGCGTGATCCGCCTCGACATGCTCGACCAAGGGCTCTCCTCAAAAATGGATAAGCCCTACACGCAAAGTTTGCAAGTAGATATGCTGAAGGCATTCCATGAGCATGTGAATCTCGGAAAGTTTCACTTGGCCGCCATCAGCTACGGCGGCAGCGTGGCCATGCAGTGGGCGACGAAACACCCCGAATGCATCGAACGCATGGTGCTTTTAAACGCCGCCGCCTACACCACGCCGTGGCTCCGAGACGTCGGGCGGGGCTGGAACGAAGTGGCCAGGACAAAAAACGGCGAAGCGTATTACCATGTGACCATCCCCTACATCTATTCGCCCTATTTTTACAACGAAAACATCGACTGGATGGACGCGCGCAAGGAAAAACTGATGCCTCTTTTTGAAAACGAAGACTTCCGGCAAGCCATGATCCGTTTGACCGAAAGCGCGGAAAGCCACGATGTGCG
>PWFC01000047.1 GCA_003554025.1 Mollicutes bacterium | reverse complement strand
TGTTCGAAGTGCTAGAACAAAGTGAAGTCGTCGGTCTATCGGGAACGGGACCCGCCATGTACTCCATAACTGAAGTACCGAAAGAGGTCGAAGAGATATGGAGTCCTTTTGGAGAGACCATAGAGGTGTGTACCAGATGATCATCGAACCGGTTAGCGGTGTTTCAGGTGAACTGAAAGTTCCTTCGTCTAAGAGTTATACTCATCGAGTACTCTTCCTTGGACTGTTATGTGACGGTATCACCACTTTTGAAGACCCTTTGATATGTGATGATACCCGATACACACTTGAAGCGGTTAGAAGTTTAGGAGCAGAAGCCCATTGGACAGGGGTGGAGAGTGATGGTAACGTGAAAGGAGGTGAGGTGTACACAGGAGAATCTGGAACCACTGCCAGGATAGCTTTAGCCATAGCCTCTTTGGCCGAAGGAAGATGCAGGATCGATGGCGCAGAAGGTCTTAGGAGAAGACCTATGGAACCTCTTCTGAACTCACTTTCCCAACTTGGTGTGGAAACTCGCTCAAGATCGAGTAAACTACCCGTTGAGATAAAGGGACCCCCTTCAGGAAGGGCAGTCGAGATCAGCGGCCAGGTATCTTCCCAGTTCATCACCGCCATGATGTATGTTGGCAGTAAGATCGGTTTAGATATCAGAGTTACTGACGGGCTAGTTTCAGAGCCGTATGTGGATATGACCATAGAGGTTCTACGGAGATCCGGTGTAAACATAGAAAAGGATCAAGATACTTATCATGTAGATGGGACCATAGAACCTACTCATTTTTCGATACCTGGTGACTATTCGTCGGCAGCATTTTTCCTGGCTGCAGGAGCTCTGTTCGGTAAGGTCAAGTTGATCAATTTACACGAGGACAGCGTTCAAGCCGACAGTAAGATCATCGAGATCCTTGAAAAGTTCGGTGCCCGGGTCAGCAGGAAAGATGATACGGTTCGGGTCGTCAATAACGGGATACAGGGTATAGAGTGTAACTGCGATAACTTTCCAGATCTGTTCCCGATCTTGACGGTGTTAGGTGTACACGCTGAAGGTGAGACCCTGCTCACCGGGAAACAGCTTAGATATAAAGAGAGTGACAGGATCAGTAATATGGTCCAAAATCTTGAAAAGATGGGTGCGGATATAGAGGAATTAGAGGATGGAGTGATAGTCAGGGAAAGTGAATTGAAAGGTGCTGAACTTGATCCTAGGGGGGATCATAGGATCGCCATGGCACTCACGATAGCAGCACTAGGGGCTGATGGAGATAGTAAGATCAAGCAGTCCGAGTGCGTCAGTAAATCGTATCCGAATTTTTACCAACATCTAAAAGAGGTGACAGATCATGAGAGGTAAGGAATTTAGTTTTTCGTTGTTTGGAGAGAGTCACGGCAAAGTAGTCGGTGTGTTGATCGAAGGATGTCCGCCGGGTTTAGAGGTGGACAAACAGGAGATGAGAGTCGATCTAGAGCGTAGGAAAGGAAAAAAAAGATTTTCAACCGAACGTAGAGAACGAGATGAACCTGAGATATTATCCGGCATTTTCAACGGTCGAACTACAGGAGCCCCTATAACCGTGGTGGTAAAAAATAAGGACGTAGATTCCACCTTCTACGAGAAGATAAAAGACAAACCAAGGCCCGGGCACAGTGATTATACCGCTGGAGAGAAATACTACGGATATAACGATCACAGGGGTGGCGGAGTATTCTCAGGTAGGTTGACAGTGGGCACGGTTATCGCAGGATATTTCGCAAAGAAGATACTTTCCCGGAGAGGTGTTGAGATCAGAGCCTTTATAAAATCCATAGGCGGGATCGAATGTGGAGGATGCGATCTAGAAGACATATTCCATGAGGATTTTGAACTCTGCCCGGATGATGATGCTTGGGAACGTATGCATGGTTTGATGAAAGAGGTCCAGGACGATGGTGACAGTATAGGTGGTATCGTCGAGGTCGTCGCCAAAGATGTGGTGAGTGGTTTAGGAGGCCCCTTCGATGAAGACTTAGCCGCTGATATATCCAAGAATTTCTTTTGTATCCCGGCTGTAAAAGGAGTCGAATTCGGATCCGGTTTCGAAGTGAGTGAGATGCGGGGCAGCGAAGCCAACGATGAGTTTTATTTTGAAGACGGAGAAGTTAAAACCAGTTCGAATCACTGCGGTGGGATCTTAGGTGGTATAAGCAACGGTATGCCGATAGTGGCAAGGGTCGCATTCAAACCGACGCCTTCTATATTCAAGGAACAAGGGACAGTAGATCTGGAAAAAGGGGAAGATACCGGCCTGAGGTTGAAGGGTAGATTTGACTCCTGCATAGTGCCAAAAACTCTTTCCATAGTAGAAGCAAGGATGGCAGTGGTATTAGCCGATCATCTTTTGAGGTGGTACAGTTGGAAAGAATTCATGAACTTAGAGAGAGAATAGATCAGATCGATGAAGAGATATCGAAACTTCTAGACGAAAGGATAGCGGTAGCCAAAGAGATCGGTAAGGTAAAGAGAGAAGAAGGTATC
>PWFC01000071.1 GCA_003554025.1 Mollicutes bacterium | reverse complement strand
GACAAGATTTGACGCAAGAGATGGATGAGAACCCGACTCACGGCCGTGAAATGCTCGACAATGTCCCGAAAATCGGCATCTTGACAGACTGGGAAGAAAACGGTGACGACAACGATAACGACGACACCGGCAACGGCTATTCTTACTGATTGAAAAATCTTCCGGTTCATGTGGGGGACGGCGTTTAGGCCGTCCCCGTTCATCATTGCATTAGGAGGAAAGCGCATGAAATTTTTGAAAGAATCCTACAAAGGGCTTTTGTTTTTGGCTGCCATGTTTACCATCAATGCCGTGCTTTGGCTTACCGCGAATCCTTTGTTTGCCCAACCTATTGAGAGCACGGTTTCGCAAATCCTTGGGGCGACGCTTTTGGTGAGCTTTTCGCTGGTCTTTTTCCTTTCGACGAAGAACCGGTTTGTGAACTGGCTCTTCGGCGGGCTTGAACACGTATACTCGACCCACCGCTGGCTGGCAATCCTATCGGTGGCGTTTATTTTTGTGCACGGACAGTTCGCCAACTTGATTGTGTGGTATTACCGCGACGTACCGATCAATCCTTCCGATTTGGGCCCGCTCGCCCGAAACATCTTCATCGCGCTTGTCGTGCTTGCGCTGCTTGCAAAGTACATGCGCTACGAACGCTGGCGGATGATTCACAGGTTGATGATCGTGCCCTATCTGCTTGCCTTTTACCACGGCGTCTTTTTGAGTTCTTACGATTTGATTTCTTTCACACCGCTTGGCGTGTGGACGATGTCGGTTGGCGCTCTTGGCGTTTTATCCAGTTTCTATATGATTTTCCTTTACCGAAAAACGGCCTTTTCATACCACGGCACGGTTGTTTCGAAAACGTACATGGCCGACAACGTTACCGAACTTGAAATTGAAATGCAAAAACCTTATGCCTTCAAGACCGGACAGTTCGCCTTCTTTCGAATCAAGCGCTCCCCCTTTCGCGGCGTTCCCCATCCTTTCACCATCTCCGGGGCAAAAGGCAACCGCGTCTTTTTCACCATCAAGGCGCTTGGCGATTTCACCGCAGAGATTCGCGAAGAACTCGCAGAAGGCGATGCGGTGGAACTCACACGTCCAAACGGCCATATGACGTTTGAGGATTACCCGACCCCTCAAGTTTGGATCGCCGGCGGCATCGGCGTCACGCCGTTCTTGTCGCATTTGCGGACCAAGGACAAACTTGAAGGGAAAATCACGCTTTATTATTCGGTGCGCAAAAAAGAAGAAGCCGTGCATCTCGACTTCTTCAAACAGCTTGCGGAAAAGCACGAGAACTTCCATTTTGTCTTTTCCGAAAGCGACAAGGACGGATTTCTAAGCGTCGACGATTTCGACCTTTCCGACAACCCGCATGTCATGATGTGCGGCCCCGTCCCGATGGCGAAGGTGCTTAAAAAGCAATTCGCGAAAACCGACAAGCACGCGAGCCTCACCTACGAAGCGTTCAGTTTCACGGGCACGCTCGCCGAAGACGCCGTGCATCAAACGAAGCGGCTGTTCAAAAAAATGCGCATGAAATTCTCCAAGTAACGCCGGCTCACGCCGGTTTTTTTATGCACGAAAAAAGCGCCGCATCATGGCGCCCCTTGCCTATTTGTAAGGTTGTGCCATAATAAAAAAGACCGTGACAAACGGTCAAGGGCATGCGGGGGATGTCATGACTTTTGTTAGGGTGATGGGCCATGCCAAAACGAAGAAGCAAACGCCAAGCACACTCTTTTTGTGTGCTTTTCTAATAGTATAAAGGCGTATGCCATCACGCTGAGCCGTTACATGATGGACGGCTACAAGCTTGAGCTGATGAAACGCTATCTGAGCGTTGCCGGCTGGTTCATTCTATCGTTTGCGACCTTCGGCGTTGCGGGGGTTTAACGTTCTTCCCTGCTTCGAACAAACCAAGACAATCTTTTACCTCGAAGTCAAGAAAAGGCAGGGGCCGATGATGAAACGAAGTCAAAGCGACAATGTAGGCCCCATACCGAACACACCGCACGATGTTCGCTAAATGAAACGTTCATTTGACAAGAAAGCGTTCTACCTAGAAGGGACAACGTGATCAGCAATATCATTCTTTATGGAATCTTGTTGTTGGGATTCGGCATAATCTTTTTCATTTTTGTCGCCGCGGTCGGTCTTTGGTACACTCTAATCGGAATGGGATTTATCGTTCTGCTTTGGGCCGGCCGGTTTTTGCTGATGACGGACGATAGCCACGCCCACCGTCCGTAGCGTGTCGAAGCCGATTTCCATTGACACTGCACGATTCTTTGCGTATACTGAAAGCAAGAAAAGCGCCCCAAAAGGAGGTTGCGCATGTTTCAAAAACGAGACATGAGCATCGTGGATTGGATTCTGTTTTTCATTTTGATGGCCATTCCCCTGCTCAACATTGTTGTCTTCATCATGCTTTTGGTGTCCCCGAAGACATGTCCCTCACTAAAAAGCTATTTGATTGTGTTTTTGATTTTGATTGTCATCATCGGATTGTCCTGGGCGACCATTCTTGCTTCGATTATGAACACTATCGATTAAACGAGTTTCAAGCAACCTAAAGGCCGGCGGCGAAAGCTTCCGGCTTTT
>PWFC01000052.1 GCA_003554025.1 Mollicutes bacterium | reverse complement strand
ACTTTCAGTTACTACTCTCCTATCTACAGTCACATCTAGAGATATTACATCGTCCTCATAAATCTTACCCCACTCCTCATTATACCCAGGATATCTTCTCATATCATCTACTAATATATGGATGAAATTCCCATCAGAACTGCTGCTGTGACTTTCTATCTCTTCAAGTTTAAGTGTCACATCCTGATTAATAGGCCCGTCATACCACCCGTCGAAATCGGTATCGGGGTTCAACGGGTCGGTGCCGTACCTCCAATGTACGTTACCTTCAACACAAAATATCCATATCATTCTATCCCTATCCTCTTGTGCACAAATCTCGCGGTGAAGATGATTTTGAAGAGTACGAGCAATGCAAAAATCATAGCTAAATATGTGGATATAGTATAAACTGCAACTAGAATAATTGAGAAGACCAATGGCAAAAAGCTCAAGCCATAAATACTGTACTCTATAAGACCTTGTCGAGGAACCCGTCTTATATCGTAACCTAGAAGGACCAATGTGAAAGAGATGCCAAAAAGAAGTCTAATGGTTCCAATTATTGACTCGATGGGAAGGATCGGGAAACCATGAGGGTAATTGAAAAAGAAGAAAGGGATAAGTATTGCTCCGAATACTATATAACCCCAGTCGGTGATTTTATGTTTAGAGGATAACGCTATAAAAGTGGCCCTCCAAACGGATAAGATTATTGAAGGTGTCAAATCATAAAATAAAGCCGCAGCATATCTCATATCCTTTGCCGTGAATAAGAAGTAAATACAAATAGTGAGCAGGAAACCTCCAACGATATACAATAAGAATGGTCCAAAATTTTCTTTGCCCGTTTTAAATATTTTTTTTCCCTTTACAAAACTACTATCAAACTCTTCAAAAGGTTTTTCTTCACATTTGTAGTCATTTCTGAGTTTTAAAAGGTATGTCAGAGTTAGAGATAATAAAACTGCTAACAAGATAATGTATTCATTATAAATCGACACAAATGTCCCGATGGTATCAAAATTATCAAAACTAAATAAAGAAATAAAAAGAATAATGTACAAAGCAGGGTACAATAAAACTCCAAGAAGAACTATAGATCTTACTTTTCTTAACGGTATACTGAAATCGATAATCAACAGTAAACATATAAAAATAGCTGAAACATTCAGGATAATAATGGGAAAACCTATTAACAAGCCACTCAAACCACCCCCCAAAGGAAAATAAATACCAAATATCAACAACAAAAATACTAACAGGAAACAAATCAAAGCTACACTACTTGCCAATCTTTTGTTTGATTCAGATTCGTAGTATCGAACCAAGATATATGCTGAAACAAGGCTGAAAGAGGGGATTAAAGGGAGAACCCAGATATTAACCATTATTAATATCCCTCCGACCGTTAGTATCGAGATTTCTTTACTGTCCATATATATTCCTCATCATCCCCCTAACACTTTCAAAGTTCATCCATCCACCATATCGGTTCAACCCACATATAAGCTTGAGGGCCTGAAGGTAATACATCATGAAGTTTAGAATGGCGGAAAACAGGCCCTGGTACACTTCCAATACTGCCACCCCATGTACCTTTAAAATTCAGCCAATGTTGATCAACTAAGTGACTTAGAGTATAATCATCTAGGTATAAGTGTATCCCATTTCCAAAGTGTAAGTCTCTTGTTATCCCATACTCTTTCTTACCACTCTCAAAATAACTCGCATGTGAACCCTCGGCTATGTACACAATGGGGTTATGGTCTTCTTTTTCTATATCAAACCAACCTGTCCATTCACCGCCATAGTGCTGAGAATAGCCAATAAATCGAGGATACCCGTAAGGCGTACATTCTATTTGTATCATTTCCCAGTCACCCTCGTGCTTACCCATCCATGGTTTATCATCATATACATAAAAGAACCAGTACTGTATAACAATCCAATCGTTTCTGGCGGTACTCACCCGGGAGTATACATTGTAGTCGTATGGTTCCGCTGGGTCCCCATCAAGAGTTAAATAGTTTTCAGAATCAGGATGCTCTGCCAGATCTTCGGAAGTCGGTTCATCGATGATAAGATCGCCGTCGCCATCGTAAAGACTAGTTTGATCAAAGAAGTTTTCCACATGAGTCGGGAAGAAGTTTTCTCCTTCATTGAAGCGCAATATGGGTGCGTGTCGTTCAGCTAACATACGCTGTCTTCCGGGATTAATCTCGGGCTCAATGAACATCTTTATCTCAATTTGTACTCCATCATATCTTTCATATATGACTACATAATCATCTTCAATCGGATTCCAAATTCCATTTGAAACATAATGTTTTTTAAAGGTCCTTTCAATAAGATCGTAACCTATTTCAAAAAATAATGTAACGGCACCGCTTTTAGAATAATCTGAAACAGTTATATAAAGGTAAGAAGTAATTTCCGCAACGCTATCATCGGGAATATTCCTTGTAAGGGTAACCCCCTTGTCATCAAAATTGGGTCCTCTTCTGTATCTTTGTGGGCGGAAGGAGTCCCATTTATCATCAACGTGCCATGCTAATGGTTTCCCTGTAGGTAACAAATTATCTCCTTCACCGGTTTCTCGAATATGTAATTTTAATAAAGCATCATAAAATGGAAAAATATCATGCTT
>PWFC01000036.1 GCA_003554025.1 Mollicutes bacterium | reverse complement strand
TGGTAAACTAGCCATGTGATTCGTATCCTCCCTATGTGTAGTTTGAGCGTTACACCTATAGGATACGGATCACCTTTCTATTTATCAAGCTCTAGGTCTCACATCTATTGTATATCAACACCTTGCAAAATATAGGAAACGAGGAATCTTCCCCGAACAAAAAAGCAATGTGTGTTACAATAAAAAATGTTGACATAAATTTGACAAAAGTGAGGTACACTATGGACGAAGAAAACGTTTGGAAACGCATCTTGCAATATCTCATCAAAACTTTGAACGGCATGGCCATCGGTTTGTTTTCCACCTTGATCATCGGCGTCATCGTCGAACAGATTGGCACGCTCTTAAACGCAAACGCGCTCATAGAACTTTCGGACATGCTGAAGGATTTGATGGGCGTCGGCATCGGCGCCGGCGTCGCTTGGTCTTTGAAACTCAAAGGCATCCCGCTCATTAGCGGCGCGGTTGCGGGCGGCATTGGCGCCTTTTTGATGTTCGACCCGGTCGTCGCCTACATCACAAGCATCGCCGCCATCGAGGGCACGCGCAACATATTGCGCAAAGAAACGCCGTTTGACATCATTTTGATCCCTATGCTTTCAGGCGTCATCTCCTACTCCGTCGCCTACTTGATTGGACATCCTGTTTCCTTGTTCATGGGTGGAATCGGCGAATACATCAACACCGCGACCAATTACCAACCGTTTTTGATGGGCGTGGTCATCGCGACCGTCATGGGCATGCTTTTGACGTCCCCAATCTCAAGCGCCGCCATCGCCATTTCGATTGGCCTAAGCGGCATCGCCGGTGGCGCGGCCGTTGTCGGGGGCTCCGTGCAAATGGTCGGCCTTGCCGTCATGAGCCGCAAAGACAACAACATCGGCGGCGTGATTTCCATCGGTCTCGGCACCGCGATGCTGCAATTCAAAAACATCTTGAAAAAGCCTGTCGTATGGATTCCGCCAATCGTCGTATCGGCGGTATTGGGTCCCTTATCGACCTTGCTTTTCCGACTTGAAAGCACCCCGGTAGGAAGCGGCATGGGCACAAGCGCTTTTGTGGGGCAAGTCGGTGTCTTAGACGCAATGGGCTATCGGTTGCCCGTATTTATGGGCATCGCCTTATTGCACGTGATCGTTCCGCTAGTGTTCGTTTATCTTTTGGACAAAATTTTCCGGGCGAAAGGCTGGATTGTGGCGGGCGATTTTACACTTTGATTACGAATCGAACCTTGCAAATCTTTGAAGATTGTAGGTTGCGAAGTTCGTCTTTCGTGGTATAATTTAAGTAGTCGCAGGCACAACCATTGTTTCGATTTCTAAACACGTTTGAGGAGAGATCCCGCTATGGTGAAAAGAGGCTTCAAGGACCAAACGAAAACGTATGGACTTGTCTTGGTTTGCCTGCCAATGCAATTTCTTCGTGCGAAAAAACCGTAGATGCCTGCGGTTTTTTTTACTGCTTCCCGAGCGCGCTCGGGCATCACAATAAAAAAGGAGACTTGCCATGACCCACGGAAAGCACGTATACGGCGTCGTCGCTTCTAGACGTCTTGGAAAATCGCTGGGAGTCGGTCCAATCACCGACAACATGTGTAATTTCGGGTGCGTGTACTGCCAGTTGGGACGAAGCGATTACGTCCCGCATGTCCGCAAAAACTTTACGCCGGTTAAAGACATTCTTGCCGAATTCGACGAAGCGCTCCAAAAAGCGCCCGAATTCGATGTCGTCTCCATCGTCGGCGACGGAGAACCTACGCTCAACACCGGTCTTGGAAAACTGATCAAAGGCATCAAAGCCCGGACCGACAAACCCGTTGTGCTCATCACGAACGGCTCGCTGTTTTTTGATCCCGAAACGCGGGAAGAAGCCGCGCAGGCCGATATTGTCATCCCTTCTTTGGACGCCTACGATGAGCCTTCCTTCAAACGCATCAACCGCCCGTATAACGGTCTTACCTTTGAAGAGCACTTCTGGGGCATCGTCGATTTTTCCAAACGCTTCGAAGGCCAACTATGGCTTGAAATCATCTTCATGAAAGGCTTGAACGACAGCGAAGACGCCATGCGCAGTTTCAAGAAACTGCTTGAAGCCATCCGCTACGACAAGCTCTACTTAAACACCCCCGTGCGCCCACCGACCGAATCGTACGCGCAACCGGTCGATGCGACCACCATGAAACGCATTCAAAAAACCCTAGGGGGCATTCCGCTCGATTACTTGAGCAAAGACGACTACATGAGCGACATCGACGACAGCGTGGAAGCGCTTAAAGCCCTCATCAAACGTCATCCGATGCACCAATTCGAGATTGAAGGGTTCCTCCGCCATCGGCGCGAAAACCCAAAAAAAGCCATTGAGGCGCTGCAAGAAGACAAAAACATCGAAATCGTTTCCTACCATAATTACGACGTGTACCGCTTCAAACACTGAAAAAATAAGGCGCTTCCGTTTGGAAGCGCCTTATTCATTACTCAGTCGGCAAATCGTCATGTGTGAGAAGCTTGTCGGCGTAAAACGCCCACCGGTCGTTTTCGGAATACTCGGTAAAACTGTCTACCGGAAGATAAATGGCGAAATTAACGTGGTTTTGACGGAAGGGCCGCCCAAGCGAAGAGGTCCAACCATCAAGCGTCGTAATGTTTTGCGCGGCCTCTCGGTAAACGATGAGGGTTTCTAGTTTCGGACAATCGCGGAACGCGGCTTCGGCGACGCTTTCGATGTTTGCGCCGATGATCACTTTTTCAAGGTTTTTCGACTCCATGAACAATCCGTGTTCAATACGCGTCATGCCTTCGGGGAAGACAAATTCCTTGATGTCGGAATTTCTAAAAGCCTGTCTCTCAATCACCTCAAGGGTGTTGGGAAAAGCGATGCTGTCCATTTTCAAAGTGCTTCTGAAGGCGAACTCGCCAACCGATTTCAATGCGCTTTCTTCACCAAAGGTTACGGATTCAAGGGCGCTTGCATTCAAAAACACATTGGCGCCGATACGTTCGACGCTATCGGGGATGTGCATGTGGGTGATGTTGTTGGAAAACTGCGCAAGCGGAGAAGAACTGCGGAAAGTCCCATCCGGGAGAACCCGCAGGTTGATGCCTTCGGCAAAGGTCACTTCTTCAAGAGAACGCGCCCCCGAAAAAACTCTTTCTCCCATGGTTGTCAAGCTTTGCGGCAAAGTCACGGTTTGGATAGAAGAGGCGTTTTGGAAAGCTTCTCTACCGATTCGTGAGACGCCTTCGCTGACGATGAGCGTTTCAATGGTGGTGTTGCCAAGCGCGGCTTGGTCGGCGATTTCAACGACGGGTTTTCCTGCGATGGTCTGCGGAGTGGTGAGCGTCGTTTCATCGAATGAGTCCAAAAGTTTCAATAGTACAATGGTGTCGCTGTTGGTCAGCACATAACGATAATCTCCCTCGACATCCAGGCTGGCGTAATCGTAGACAACAGGCGCCACCGTTGCGTTCCAGCCGTCTTGGAATCCAACCGGAGCTTCAAAGGCGCGAAGCACAATGGCGTTAGGCCCCGGCGAACCGCTAAAGGCCCCTTGTTTTACAGTTTGAATGCTTTCGGGAATGACGACGATTCCCGCCACGAGGCTGCCTCTAGAAACCGAACTGGTGAATGCGCCTTTCGCAATGGTCTCTACCGGCAAATCGCGGATCGTTTCGGGAATGAAAATCTCGACGTTCGTCTCTCCGCGACTTCGATAGTCGACGATGGTTACGCTACCATCCTTGATTTCGTAGGCGAAAGTGCCAGAATCCGTTCGAACCGTCGGCGTCCCCCCACAAGCTTGAAGCAAAAACACAAAAAACAAAGCCAACACAATCTTTTTCATACGACACCCCTTCATTACGTGACATCGGTCACACATATTATACGGTCATTATACCATTCTACGGCAAAAATGAAATCCTGTTTTAGCTTTTAACTGCGGTTTTTGCGGGGTATCATGCATTTGGCGTAAACAGACAGAAAAAAAGCGAAGGTTTTCGTCTTCGCTTTCACGTTTTAAACGTCAAGACAACTTCCCTATCCCCGTATGGAACGTATGCGAACCGTTCATACAGGCCTATGGCGCGAATGTTTTTTTGCTCGACCCAAAGCATGGAGGATTGCGCGCCTTTTTCCATCCCCCACTTGAAAAGCGCGCCCAAAAGCAATTTGGAGATTCCAAATCCCTGATAGGTTCTTTCAACGCCCATTCCGCGAACGAAGAGAGATTTTTCGTTCGGTCGTCCGTAAACCTTGCCCATGGCGAAACCTTTGACAATGCCTTCGTCTTCTAAAACCAAGCATACGCTGTCCTTAGCGTTCGCGAAACGTTCGAAGGCTTCGTAACTCATTGCGAATTTCGCTTCATCCAGCAATACGAGGGCCATCGAATACACAAGGTAGCCTTCTTTTTCGCGCATCATTCGGACGGCGTCGGATTGAATGGCGAACTCGGACAAAGGCTTTTTGGTGTGAAAAGCAATGTATTCTTCGCGAATGCTGCAACCCGCCTCTTTAAGAAGGGGCAACACGCTATCGATTGCGCCTGCGGTTTCGGCGCTTTCAGTCGCATGCACTGCGAAATTCCGACCTTTCGGACCTTGCATCCGCAGCGCCGCGAACGCTTCGGGCAACTCCTCAGGGTTTTCGGTCGCAAAATAAAGATCGCAAGAATCTTCGCAATCAAGCAAAAAAACCGTTTCGCCGTAAGTTAGGGCAGAAGCGTTTTCGTTTCGCAAAAACGCCTCTTCATGCGCCTTCGTCGGCAACAGAAAACGGTGCCTGAGCGTCTTTGCAAGTGTTAGGGCCTTGTGAAGATCCATCGTTTCACCTTCGTTCATCGAATTTGTTTATGGAAAAGCGCATCGCTATGGTAGACTGTAAACATAGAAAGAGAGGGATAAGGGATGATTCGAAAACTGCCTAAGAAACAATACAAAGGCATGAAACTCGACTTTGCCTATGAAACGGACGAATATTACGACGTGGAGATTATGGAAGACACGGACGCTACCATCCGCATCACACGAAAAGCGTTTGAAGAAAGAAAAAGTTTTTCCTTTACCGATACGCTTTATGATGCGCATTTTGAAAACGCGGAAGCCTTCGAGTACTCATCCGGTGAAGAACGCATGGGCGTTTTGGAGGTCAACTTGGAAACATGGTCGAAGCGGCTAAGAATCACCGAACTGCTCGTTTACGCAAAACACCGCCGGCAAGGCGTGGGCACGAAACTGATGGAACATGCCAAACGCATCGCTAAAGAGAAGGGATGCCGGCAAGTCGTGTTGGAAACGCAAAGTCGAAACGTTCCGGCGCTGGATTTCTACCGAAAATGCGGTTTTCGTTTAATTGGCTTGGATACGGCGTGTTACAGCAACGAAGACATCCAAAAGAAAGAAGTGCGGCTAGAAATGGGATGGAACGTTAAGACAAAGGGATGAGTCATCCCTTTTTTCGTAGAATCTTTTTGATGGCTTCGTGTCGCTCTTTCAGACCCCGTTCATACTTTCCGGTCGTGGCCGGTTCGTAGTAGGAACGATCTTCCATGCCTTCGGGGAGGTATTGTTGTCGGACAATGTGATTGTCGTAATCGTGCGGATATAGATATGGAGCCTTTTCTTCAAAATTGGCGATGTTGATGATATGGTTTGGAATCTTGCGCATTCCGCCTTTTTCAAGGTCGTCAAGCGCTTTGTCGATGGCGGCGTAAGCGCTGTTTGACTTCGGAGAAAGCGCCATTTCGATCACGAGCGCCGCAAGAGGAATGCGCGCTTCGGGGAATCCGAGGCGCTCGCACGCGCGGGCGCACGCTTCCATCTTAGGATAGATGCTCGGGTTCGCAAGGCCGACGTCTTCATAGGCAATGACGCTCATTCGCCTCAGGATGCTGTCCAAATCCTCCATCTCGATCAAACGGGCCAAGTAGTGGAGGCTCGCGTCGACATCGCTGCCGCGAATCGACTTCTGGAAAGCCGATAGAATGTTGTAATAATTGTCCTCATCCTTATCTAATGCGAACGCAGGACGCAAAAGAATCTTTTTTGCCATGTCCAAATTCACATTTTGATCCGGATAGGCGATATCGATCAGTTCCAACATATTAATTGCTGTACGAATTTCTCTGTTGCTAGCGTCGACAATATAATCAAAAACATTGTCGTTCAAGTTGGCACTCAAACTGTCCGGAAATCGTTTTTTTAATTTTTTTAAAAATTCCAACAAATCATTTTTTGTGATTGGGTTCAACTTCAAAACATGAGTTCGTGAACGAACTGCCGGGTTCACGCTGTGGTACGGGTTGTTCGTGGTCAAACCGATGAGAATCACGTTTCCGTTTTCAACATGCGGCAACAAAAAATCTTGAATGTCCTTTTTCATCCGGTGGATTTCATCGACGATCACAAGCGCGCCATACCTTTTGGCGTGGCCGACAATTTCTTTGAGTTGCGCCTTCGTGTCGGTGCTCGCATTGAACGTATACGTGCTAAAACCGTACGCATCGGCGACAACTTGGGCGATGGTGGTCTTACCGATGCCCGGCCCGCCGTAAAGCACCAAACTGAAGAACTGCTCGTTTTCGATCATCTTTCGAATGACGCCGTCTTTGCCCACTAGATGTTCCTGCCCGACGATGTCTTCTAGGCGTTTGGGGCGAATTCGGTACGCCAAGGGCCGTTTTTGCATACCCATCATCCTTTCGTTTCAAGCGTATTATATCACTTTTTTCGGTATATGTCGGGGGTTATCGTAGAAAGAACGGCCAATCGCTGTTATAATATGTCGTGTGCGTCCGGGAAATCATTTCTTTCATTTTGAGCGCGTATCCCTTTTCCCGCTTAATACGATTTCTCCCTCATGAAACATTCAAAAACAGTAGAGCGTTCAAATTTTGGCGCATGCATTTCAATTTTGCCTAAGGATGATTGACATGAACATCAAAACGAACTACCACACCCACCACGAACTATGCAAACACGCCGAAGGAACGGCGGAAGACTACGTGAAAAAGGCCCTAGAACTAGGGTTTGAGGAACTCGGGTTCTCCGATCACGCGCCGAGTCGGACACTGAAAGACAACGCCCGCATGGATTTTGAGGATCTCCCCGTCTATTTGGAAGACCTAGAACGCACCGCGTCCAAATACAAAGGTCGCATCAAGATTTACAAGGGCTTCGAGATCGAATACAGCCCAAAGAATCACGACGTGTACGATTGGTTGCTACAAAAAGTTGATTACTTGGCACTAGGCCAGCATTTCCTAGAAAATCACACCCGCAAATTCGACGGCAATTACGTTTTTCGACTGAAAAAGGGGAAAGACTTGGTAACGTACGCAAAAATCGTTACAGAGGCGATTTTTTCAGGATATTTTGCGTTTGTGGCTCATCCGGACATCTTTTTGAGCCAGATTCCCTCAATCGAAGACAATTCGGATGCGTTAAGAGCCATAAACATGATTACGCAGGCGGCCGCAAAAGCCGGTGTGCCGCTCGAATTCAACGCAAACGGAATCCGCAGGGGCGTTATCCACAAACAAGGAAAAAGCTATTATCACTACCCAAGGAAGGCTTTTTTCAAACAAGCCGAGAAACACGGATGCAAAATCATCCTGAGCTCCGACGCGCACGAACCGGACAACTTACACGATTACGCCATCGACGAAGCAAAGCGTCTGATCGACGAATGGGGCATCACCATCGAGGAGAAACTTGACATCCGTTCATGACCCCTCGAAATTTTCGCTCTAAGCGTTTTTTGCATCCTTATGGACAATAAGTATGCATGGGTGTTGAAACCTTGCGAGAAATCATCACTTCCCGGAACGTCCGAAGAGAAAAAGAGGGGCGGATTAAACATGGTCATCCAATTGTTTTGACTGTATTTTGCACAAACAGAAGAGAAGAGAATTGAAATTAAACATGGTTAATTTGGTCAAATGCTCGCCAACCCGACAAAAAGAAGCGTTCTTTTAATAAGCCGCATAACTTCCTATAATATATATTATGTTAACTTATGTATTTCCTTTATAGAAGGCTTGTATAGTTGTTTAGCTGTCCTCATCGGTTTGGATGTTTGTCTTTTCGCGGGTTCAAAGGGCGTAAATTCTTCAGGTCCGAAAATTGAATTTTTGACAAGGTTGTCCATGCGCACGACGTTTTCTAGTAAAACGAAATTTTATAAAAACCCATTCGAGGTGATTGCATGAAAAAGGTTGCGTTAATTTTTACCGGCGGGACAATTTCCATGAAGGTTTCGTCCAAACTTCAAGGCGCGATTCCCGGGGTTTCTCCCGAGGAAATCGTCGCCACTCTCCAAGAGGCCACGGATTATGACAATTTGGAAGCGATCGAATTTTCCAAGCTCCCAAGCCCTTCCATCACACCGGAAAACATGTACGAACTCAAAAACGTTATCGACCGTTATGTGAACGACGACGGCTACGTCGGCGTCGTGATTGTGCACGGCACGGATACGCTTGAAGAAACCGCCTTTTTTCTGGACGTTGTTTCCAAAAGCGACAAGCCCATCGTCGTAACGGGTTCGATGAAAAACGCCAGCGAACTTGGCTACGACGGCCTGACGAATCTCGATTCTAGCGTGAAGACCGTTATGAGCGGTGAATCAAGACAGAAAGGCGTTTTGGTCGTGATGAACTATCAGATTCACGCGGCCTCCGAAGTCACCAAGACGCACACCCTGAACCTTGACACTTTTAAAAGCATCGAATTCGGTCCTTTGGGGATAATTGACGATGAGGACGTCCTTTACTATAGAATGCATAAACGAAAAGACTACCCTCTGAAAAACGCCTACGGCGAAAACGTCGCGCTTCTCAAAGCGTATGCGGGCATGAAAGGCGATGTCATCGATTATTATATTGAAGCGGGTTACGAAGGTTTGGTCATTGAAGCGTTGGGACGTGGCAACGTTCCGCCCCTTTTGATGCACGGCATTAAAAAAGCCCGCGCACACGGGCTTGAAATCGTAATCACCTCGAGAACCATAGCCGGGCGCGTCTTAGACACATACGGATATGTCGGGGGCGGGAAAGATCTTGTTCGTCAAGGATGCATTCTTGGCGGGACGCTTTCCGGCGTCAAGGCACGCATATTGTTGATGATCGCTTTGAAAAACGGATGTCGCCACGAAGAACTTCAAAAAATCTTTGCAATGTAGAGGCGATTTTGAGCGAAAAAACGGACGGTGGCATGGGCCACTGTCCGTTTTTCTTCTGAAAATCGTCTGTGGTTCTTAGAGAAACGAAGCGAGTTCTATCTCTGTGGCGCGATTGATGAGATGATCGTAGAGCCAATCGCCTAGTTCGGTGCCTTCAAGACCTTCTTGATCAATGATGACGAGCATGTTTTTTCCGGCGAGGCGGCCCAAGGGATAATACTGGATGAACAAGGGGTCGACGCTGCGGAAGCTGTCGAGCGACCAATATTCGGGATGCTTTATGGGCATTAGGCGTTCGTAATGATGGACGAAACGTTCTTCCGGGGTTTTCACTTTGTTCCAAAGGTCCAATTCGAACAGTCCGCTCAATGACATGCGAATCATTTCCAATGTGTCGACTTTCTGAATCATCCATTTTTGTGTTTGTGTACAAACCTTTTTGGCGATAACGGTTTCCAACAAATTTGCCAAAAATTCATCGTTCGCCGGTAACAAAAAATCGTCCAACGTTTTTGGGGTGTTGTACGCATAAAGGATCGCGTGCGATAGTTCGTGTATAAACGTTTTTAGGTCGGATGCGTTGTCGATGATGCGACCGGCAATTCTGATGTCCCGGTCGGAAAATTTTCGAGCGAACCCGGCGATGCCTTGTTCGTCTTGGTGGATGCTCAAGACATCGCGCAATTTTGTAAAGCCGAACGTCTCGACGACTTTCTCGACGATGTCTTGAGGATTGAGCGCTTCTTCAAAGGCGGTCAGTTCGCGCAAATCCTGAAACCAGCTCTCCCAAGTCATCTTGTGTTTTTCAATGAGCGCTTCGGCTTTAGAGGCATGTGTTTCAACAACCTCTTGCAGCCGGTCTTTGATGGTTTCTTCGTGGATGCGCGATTGTTCGCAATCGAGGTCCTTATAGTCATGGTACCCCAAGTTCTGAGCGGCCATGTTTCTGAGTTCCATAAGCTTCATGACGTCGGTGCGCATGGCGCGGGAAAGCGTCAGCATGTCGTCTTTCGGATACCCTTCGAAATCCTCGATTCGACGTCGGTAGCGCGCGACTTCGGGATGGTGTTCGACAAGGGCGCGTTTGATGACCGGCGTGCGCTTCTCGCTTTCGGCGGCCAAAGCGTAAAGGGTTTCGTCAAAAAGGTTCAAGTCTTTGTTTGCGCCTTCGACAACGTTTTCCCATTCGGCCTTGCCAAACGCGCGGTAAGCGTTCAAAAATTCTTGTAGGTTCATGCAATCACCTGCTTTTATTTGTTTGCGATGAATCGGAGCGCGTCTTTGATCATGGATGCGGTGTCTTTGGAAGTATCGAGCTTCTTGCTGACGCGCTCGATTTCCCGGGTTTTGTAGCCGAGCGCCCTGAGGGCGTCTTCAACTTCGTCGATGTGGCGTTTCCCTTTGTGGCTCACAACGTCGACTTGGACCTTGCCGCGAAGGTCAAGGACCATCTGTTCGCTGGCTTTGGGGCCAATGCCGGGGAAACGGTTCAAGTATTTCGTGTCGCCCAGTTCAATCGCCTTGACGATTTCCTCGACCTCGGCCGCGGCGATGATGGCCAGCGCGCTTTTCGGGCCGATGCCGCGTACGCTCAACAGTTGGTCGAACAATCGTTTTTCCTTCAAGTCTGCAAAGCCAAAAAGAGTGTGGGCGTCTTCGCGAATGTGTTGGTAAATGTAGACTTTTACGGAAGCGTCCTGCTCGAACTCAAAGGGATTGGGGACAACGATGTGATAGCCGATGCCTTGGACTTCAAGCGTGATTTTCTCAGGCTCGATTTCGCGGACGCGGCCTTTCATATAACTATACATAAGCGATTCTCCTTTTTTGTTTGTGTAGAAACTATAACAAGGCGAACACCATGGCGGTGGCCAAACCAAAATACACAACCAAGGCGGTGATGTCGTTTAGGGTCGTGATGAACGGTCCGCTTGCCACGGCGGGATCAACCTTCATAGCGGTCAATACCACGGGAATCAAACTGGCCAAAAAAGCGGAAACAAACAAGCTAATGAAGACGCTCAATCCCACGACCAAACCGATATCAAGCGCTGTAACGACACCTTCGCCGACAATCCCCATCGGCGAGAGCGTCAAAAAGCCCCAAGCCGTCAAAAACGACAACGCGCCCAAAAGCAGGCCGTTCACCGCGCCGATCGACGCTTCTTGCACAAGGTGCTTTGCGACGGTGCGCCGCGTCTGCAAGGTTTCGCGGCTGATTCTCAATATTGTGACCGCAAGGGATTGCGTGCCGATGTTTCCGGCCATGGCAAAGATTAGAGGTTGAAACAGCACGAGCGCGGTAATCGCGGCGATGGTCTCTTCAAAGGTCGCCAAAAGCGAGGTGATGATCAAATTCAATACCAACAAGAGAGCCAGCCAGGGAAAACGGCTTTTAGCGCTTCTTTGAGCGCTTTCATGAGCGTCGTCCTCCGTTGGGATCCCCGCGAGTTTCGCGAAATCTCCGTGGGCGGTTTCTTCGATGATGTCCATGGCGTCGTACATGGTTATAATGCCTTCAAGCGTTTGATTTTCGCCTAAAACGGGCATAGCGAGCGTGTCGTATTTTTGAATGTCGCGAACGACTTCGGCGATGCCGTCTTCGACGTGAACGGCGTAAAAATCTTTGTTCATAAGTTCCTCGATACGTTTTGGGTGTCTTGCGACGATGAGTTCGCGCATGTCTAGGGTGCCTAGGAGCCGATTGTTGTCGTCGACGACGAAGAGCGTGTCGATCATTTCGGCCTCCTCTGCCTTTTCCACAAGCACTTTCATCGCTTCTTTGACGTCCATCTCCGGCGCAAACGCGATGTAAGAAGGGGTCATCTCGCCGCCGGCGGTCAGATTTTTGTATTTGGAGAGTTTGCGCAAATGCTCGCGGCGCGTTTCTTCAATAAGCGCTAGGTAATCGACCGCCTCGTCTTGTTTGAGCTCCTGAAGGATGTCGACGGCGTCGTCGGGTTCCATACGCTCAAGTATTTGCGCCGCATAACTTTTTTCGAGTTCGCGAAGGTAATCGACCGCCTTATCGTCTTGTAGGTGGCCGAAAACTTTTGAAACTTTCAAGGGGTCGATGTATTGGTATAACCGCTTTCGCTCTTCTTCGTTCATAGCGAGCATCGCTTCTTTGATGTCGTAAGCGTGGTATTTTTGCAGTTTGCTTTTTAAGATGTGCTTTCGTTCTTCGTGACGAACGATGCTCAAAATTTCTTTGGGCTTATTGCGTCTTAGAAGGGTTATCTTTTTCATGGTTGACCTCCCTACAAGCTCAGAATCAGTATCGTCGCAAGCATAAAATAAATGACTAGGCCGATGATGTCGACGATGGTTGTGATAAACGGTCCGCTCGCCACGGCGGGATCCGCTTTCAGTTTGTAAAGCGCTAACGGTATGAACGCCCCGATAAAACTCGAAAGAGAAAGGGAAAGCATCAACGAAAGACCGACGATTGCGGCGATGGTTGCCGGTGCGTAATCGCCGGCGCCCGTGACGCTCAAGAACAAAAAGGATGTGAAAAACGAAAGCACGCCGATGCCGATTCCGCTATAAAAGCCGACTTTCAGCTCTTTGAACAGATGTTTCAACGAAGCGGCCTTGTTGTCGTAATAATCTTTGCTGATGCCCCGTACGGTGACCGCAAGCGACTGTGTGCCCGTGTTGCCGGCCATGTCCATAATCAACGGCTGGAAAAACACCAACACGACGATCGCTTCTAGGGTCGCTTCGAATTGTGCGATGATGCCGGAAATCAAAAGTCCGAGCGCCAACATCAGCACCAACCAAGGCAAGCGATGCAACGAAGATCGCCAAATGGAAGCTCGTACGGATTCCTCATGGGAAATGCTTGCAAAACGAGCGTAGTCTTCGTCGGTTTCCTCATCGAGGATGTCGGCGGCATCGTCCATCGTGATGACGCCTTTGAGCTGGTTTTGTTCGTTGACGACAGGAAGAAGATACAACCCGTAGTTTTGCATGGTGCGCGCCGCGTCTTCAACGTCGTCTTCTTCCTTGACGGTGATGACTTCGGTATGCATCAGTTCGTCGATCGATTTCGGCGAACGCGCTTGAATCAAGGTCTTCAATTCGATGACGCCCACTAAAAATTCGTTATCGTCCAGTACGAACAACCGTTGGATGCCCTCTGTGCTTTTCGCGTTGGCGACGAGCGCTTTCATCGCTTCTTTGACATCCATGCCTTGACGCAAACCGATGTATTCGTTCGTCATGATGGAACCGGCGGTTTCCTCGCGATAATCGATCAGGGAAGAAAGCGTTGTGCGCACATCCTCATCCATAAAATGAAAATAGAGATTGCGTCTATGTTCGTGTGTCGCTTTTAAAACGTCGACGGCATCGTCGGCGTCCATGACGCTTAAAACCCTTGCAATCTTTTCATCGTCAAGATAACGCAAGACGCTGTCGGCGGCCTCGGGCGCCAGATGCGACAACACCTCGCCCAATACGTGATGGTTCAAAATCTTCACCACATGTTCCAAGCGTTCGCCGTCTAAAGTTTGCAAGACGTCGGCAACGTCTGAAGGATGATGTTTCGCTGTTTCGTTTTGCAAAGCTTTCGGAGTGCCCTTTTGAAGCAAATCCTTAATTTTTTGTTTTCGCGGCATGAGCGACCTCCTTTTGTCTTCTTTTTGTTTGTATACTAACTTTTTTATTTATTCGATGAATTCAAATTCATGGCCCAAAATGCGGACGGTTTCTCCAGGTTCGGCGCCGAGCTTTCGCAGTTCCTGTTCGACACCTAATTCCTTCAATTGCCTAGCGAAACGCCGTACGGCCTGGTCTTTGGAAAAATCGGTCATGGCAAGCAGTCGTTCGATTCGCGTTCCACCGACTTCAAAGACGCCGTCGTCGCCTTTTTTGATTTCAAAAGGTTCGTCTTTGTCTTCGTAACGGTATGTGACGTATTCTTCGAACGCGCTTGAATCGTAAAGCGAGAACGGTTCGACGCTGTCAAGCAAATCCGCCGTCTTCAGCAGCAAATACTCCAAATTGTCGCGCGTCGCCGCCGAGATGGGCACAATGAGCGCGTCGCCTTCGTAACGCTTTTGAAAATTTTCAAGATTTTTTTGCGCTTCGGGCATGTCCATCTTGTTTGCGACGATAATCTGCGGGCGGTTTTCTAGTCCGTATTGATAGGCTTTCAGCTCTTCATTGATGATTTGGAAATCGACGTAGGGGTCGCGTCCTTCGAACGCGCTCATATCAAGAACGTGCAAAAGAACGCGTGTGCGTTCGATATGTCGCAAAAACTGCTGACCAAGGCCTTGGCCTTCGGATGCGCCTTGGATTAGGCCAGGCATGTCCGCAACCACAAAACTGCGCCCGTCTTTAACGCCGGCAACGCCTAGATTGGGCGTCAGCGTCGTGAAAGGATACGAAGCGATTTTGGGTTTTGCCTTCGTGATTGCGCTGATGATGGTGCTTTTTCCGACGTTTGGCATGCCAATCAGGCCGACATCGGCTAAAAGTTTGAGTTCGATGCGAAGATCGAGTTCTTGGCCGGGTTCGCCGTTTTCGGCGAAATCGGGCGCTGTGTTGCGGCTTGTGGTGAACTTGACGTTGCCCCGACCGCCCCGGCCACCTTTTAAAATCATGGCTTGTTGTTTGTGTTCGGTGATATCGGCAATCACTTTGCCGTTTTCGTCGTTGAAAATCGTGGTCCCAACAGGCACCTTCAAAAGAAGGTCTTTGCCGTTTTTGCCGTCCATTTTCTTGCTTTTGCCGTGTTCGCCGTCTTCGGCTTTACGGAGGCGGTTGTAACGGAATTCTAACAAGGTCGAAAGGCCTTCGTCGCCTTCGAAGACGACGTGGCCGCCCCGTCCGCCATCGCCGCCGCTCGGGCCGCCTTTGGGGACGTATTTTTCTCGGCGGAACGAGCTCATCCCGTCGCCGCCTTTTCCGCTTTGCACGGTTATTTTTACCAAATCTACAAACATGTTTTTCACTTCCTATAGCGTGCTTAGCCAATCCTCAAGCGCTTGCCTTGAAGAAAAGCGCAAAATGAGTTTTTTATGGTTCAACGCGTTCATTCGACCTTCGATTCGTTTTCGGTAACGGTCGAAAAACGTCACATATTGCAAAAATTTTTGATCGATTTCTTCGATGCACCCTGACGCCATGTCGCTGCGGTAGCGGTGTTTGTATTCTTCTTCGCGGCGGATGATGCCTTTGAGGGCTTCTTGGCGGTCATAATTCAAGAGAATTATCGTGTCGGCGGCTTGAAGCCGGTCTTCAAAGGTCGGCGTGTGCAGATAATTGCCGTCCATGACGAAACGGGGGTTTTCTTTGATGAAGCGCCGGACTTTTTCTTGAAACTCGCGTTTGGGAAGCGCGGTCCAATTGCGCAACCAATAGACCGTGTCAAGGTGCAAGACGGTCGAAGAAAGCTTTTCACCAAGAATCCTCGCAAGCGTTGTTTTGCCGGAACCGCTTCTTCCAAGAATGACGATTCGGTTTAAAAACGAACGGTCGATCAGGCGTTCATAGGCGATGCGGTGAATGGAGGCGATGTAACCTCGTTCGGAGAACTGATGGCGTTTGAGCAGCTTTCGCATCGGCGCGTTTGCGGGATACGTGTCGATTTTGATCGAAGATGCGCCGCGTTTTTGGCCGGTCTTTATGGCGTGCAAAACCAAAGCGCTGCCGATGCCCGTCTTTTGAGACGCTGGGTCGACAAAAAAACGGTGGACGATGAGGCTTTTCTCCCGCAGCCAATCGATGGGCTCGTACGCTTCTTCATGGCCTTCAAACAAAGCCATGGCGCCGGCGATGCCGGTTTTGGCCTCGTAGACAAAAAGTCGTTCGTGCTTGATGTCTTCAACGAAATGCCTTTTGCGGGGATAGTCCTCATCCCACTGGTGGATGTTTTGTTTGCGCATGGCTTTGACGGCCCGGACGCTCAGTGCGTCTAGGGCTTCTAAGTCTTCTTGTCTGGCTAGTCGTATCATAGTTTCACCCATTTGTCATTATACACCAACGGACCCATATAAAAAAGGCAAACAGTGGAATACTGCTTGCCGGATTCTTGTTATTCGGGGTATACCGAAGCGCGTTTTTTGGATCTTCCCATGCGTTCGAATCGAACGACGCCGTCAATTTTGCTGAAAAGCGTGTCGTCCCCGCCGATGCCTACGTTGGCTCCGGCATGGACTTTGGTTCCACGTTGACGGTAGATGATGGAACCGGCTTTGCAATACTGGCCGTCTGCGCGTTTCGCACCAAGGCGTTTCGCTTCCGAATCGCGTCCGTTCTTTGTAGAACCGACGCCTTTCTTCGAGGCCATGTGGGGTAGGAGTTTGATATCTATCAACATTGCTTGTCACCTCCGATAGGTTTGCTCGCTTTATGCGACGGTAATATCCGTAATTTCGAGTTTTGTGTAGGGTTGTCTGTGACCCTGTTTGCGTCTGTAGTTTTTCTTGGGTTTGATTTTGAAAACGGTGATTTTCTTTTGTTTTCCTTGTTTGACGACCTTCGCTTGGACTTTCGCGCCTTTGATGTAGGGATTGCCGACACTAGTCGTGTCACCGCCAATCATCAGCACTTGGTCGAAGGTTACGTTCTCGCCTTCTTTGGCGTCCATCTTCTCGACGAAGATTTCGCCGCCTTTTTCCACGCGAAGCTGTTTGCCGCCGGTTTCGATCACTGCGTACATGCTCTGAGCACCTCCTCATTGATAAGACTCGCCATAAGGGTGATAGTCGAAACTATGCTTTCAGACCCGTTCTGAGCGGTATGCTGCGGGCATGGAAAGAATACCAAAACCCTGCGTATTTGTCAATATCCGATAGACTTTCCGAATAACTTCTTACATTATACAGGAAATGTATCGGCTTGTAAAGACATAAAACCGGCAAATGCGTGGGAAATTTCGGTTAGTCGATGATGTTGTGCTGACGCATGGAATAGTACTTTCCCTTGCCGATGACAACGTGGTCCAAAATCTCGATGTCCATCAATTTTCCGTTTTGCACCATGGTTTTGGTGATGCGTACGTCGGCCGCCGAAGGCGTCGGGTCGCCGGAGGGGTGGTTGTGGACGATGATGATCGAGGCGGCCGAAAGCGTGACGGCGTGCTTGAAGATTTCCCGCGGGTGAACAAGCGCGGAACTAAGCGAGCCTATGAACAAAAGCTGTTTTTTGATAAGGGCGCCTTTGGTGTCAAGATACAGCGCGTAAAACATTTCCTGTGTGCCCATCTCAAGGTCGGCCTTCAAATATTCATAAACCTTTTCCGGATGGAGCAGTTTGACGTTTTTAGGAAACGATTCGGCAAAAAGGCGTTTGCCGAGTTCTAAGGCCGAAAGCAGCTGAATCGCTTTGGCGCTTCCCATCCCCGGAAGGTCGGTGAGTTCTTTCACACTTGCTTGATTGAGCGCTTTGATCGAGGGGTAACGGTAAAAGATGCTTTTTGAGAGTTCAAGCACGCTGGTTCTTTTTGTGCCGGTCCTAAGGATGATGGCGATGAGTTCGTGCGTCGAGAGCGCTTCGCGGCCGTATTCCAAAAATCTTTCGCGGGGTCGTTCCTTGTGGGGCATTTCTTTGATCAAAAACATGGGCATCCTCCTATCTACTTAATGATAGATGGAAAAGCCATGAATTACTTTTTACGGCGGTACACGATTTTTTTGTGGGCGGTCGGAATGGCCGGAGCTTCGTCGAAGGTGTAAAACGTTCCCGTCCCTTCGAAGGCTTCGACCAAATACGCCTTCATATTCCAAATCTTGTGGGAAAAGACATGTTGGAACGTTCCGAGTGCTTTATAGTGGGTAAAACGCAACGCATAATCGTCTTTCAAGGAGGCAAACGCTTCATCAAAACCCTCCGCCTTATACTGGGGAAACAGATGCATCCCCGAAAGCAATGCGTTTGGTCCTTGGGGTTTGAGAAGATAGCGTCCTTCCTTGACCACCAAGAACGTATAATACGATTCCTTGGTTTTTGGCTTTTTTTTCGGAAGGACCGGAAGCCGGTCATAGGCTTTATGTTCGTATGCGAAGCATTCCCGTTGCAATGGACAGCGTTCGCATCGCGGGCTTTTTTTGCACACGAGTGCGCCTAACTCCATCATCGCTTGGGTGAAATCGCTTGGGCGTTCCGTTTCAATCGCCGGTTGCAATATGGCTTCGATTTCTTTCATATGTTTCGTCTTTCTGGCGTCTTTTTCATACGGCAAGTACCGGCTCATCACGCGCATGACGTTCCCGTCAACCGCGGGCGAGGGTCCGTCGTAAGCGATCGAATGGATGGCGCGGGCGGTGTAGCGGCCGACGCCTTTTAAACGCTCCAATTCGTTAATTTCGCGCGGAAATTCGCCTTGATGCTCGTCACGGATTGTTCGTGCGGCCTTTAAAAGATGGGTGGCTCTTCGATAGTAGCCAAGCCCTTCCCAATGTTTGAGCACTTCGCGTTCAGAGGCGTTTGAAAGCGTCTCAACGTCCGGAAAACGCCGTAAAAAACGTTCGTAATAAGGCACGGCGGTTTCCATGCGGGTTTGTTGAAGCATGAGCTCGCTTAAGAAAATTTTGTAAGGATCTTGCGTTTTTCGAAAGGGAAGGTCCCTTTTATGCGCGCGGTACCACTCGCAAAGGAGCGCCGCAAACCGTTTTGGATTTTCCATCGTGTCATCTCTCCCGCCTTCGATTATAGCACAATCGGAAAAAGATGTGCGGATTTTCGCGGCAGAAAGAGGTCTTGTTTCCATATTTAGGTAGAAAGAAACCGTGTTTGTTTTTTTGCGCAGACGACCAGTGATATGCTAAAATTAGCGTGAAGCCAAAACAGCGATGGAGGGTTTTGTATGCTCAAAGGAAAAATCGCCAGCGAAGGCCACGCCGTAGGCAAGGCCCTTTGTTTGGAAAAGGAAACGCTAAGCGCCGAAAAAGAATCTTGTGAAAACCCGAAAACGTGCATCAAGGATTTCCACGACGCGCTGGACCGCAGCGAAAAGGATTTGCGGTCGTTGCGGTCGAAAACCGCAGAAACTCTGGATGAGGACCATGCGGAGATTTTTGACGCGCACCTGGAAATGCTGCGCGATGTGGAGATCAAAGGCCAAGTCGAAAACATGATCGAAAACGACAGCGTGCAAGCGGCTTATGCCTACGAGAAGGTCACCAATCAATACATCGATATGTTTCAAGAAATGGAAGACGAATACTTTCGGGCCCGCGCCGCGGACATCGCCGACATTCAGCAACGCGTTTTGGGCTATCTGCTCGGCAAACCCGTCAAAGACCTTTCGCTTTTAGAGGATGAAACCATCGTCGTCGCCCGCGACTTGACTCCTAGCGACACGGCAGGGCTTGATTTGAACAAGGTCAAGGGGTTTGTCACCGAAATCGGCGGACGTACCTCGCATACGGCCATCATCGCCCGTGCTTTGGGCATCCCCGCCGTCGTCGGAGCGAAAGACGCGCTTCAAAACGTTAAAGACGGACAAACGCTTTATTTGGATGCGACCACCGGCGAGATTCACATCGACCCCAATGAGAATCTTTTGCAAGGGGCAAAGAAAAAAGCCACCAAGGAAGAAAAACGAAAAGCGGCTTTGAAGAAGTTTGCCGACAAACCCACCAAAACCAAAGACGACCGCTCCCTTCCTCTCTTTGCGAACTTGGGGTCCTTAAAAGAACTTGTCGCTCTTAAAGAAAACGGCGCCGAAGGCGTCGGGTTGTTTCGGACCGAGTTTTTGTTCATGGACACCGATAGCATGCCATCGCGCGACGAACAAGTCGAGGCTTACCGCAAGGTTTTTGAGACGATTCAACCGGTCATTGTCCGCACGTTGGACATCGGCGGCGACAAGGAACTGCCCTACTTGACACAGGACAAAGAAGAGAATCCGTTCTTGGGGCATCGCGCCATCCGGCTCACCCTAGAACAAAAAGACTTGTTCAAAACGCAACTTCAAGCGTTGCTGATCGCCGCGAAAAATCAAGACGACGTCCGCATCATGTTTCCGATGGTCGCCACCACCGAAGAACTCAAAGCGGCGAAACGCGTACTCGCCGAATCCGCCGATTCCTTAGAAGACGAAGGCGTCGATTATCAAAAAAACATCAAAGTCGGCATCATGATCGAAATCCCCTCGGCCGCTTTGAACGCAAACGAACTCGCAAAACAATGCGACTTTTTCTCCATCGGCACCAACGACCTCATCCAATACACCTTCGCCGCCGATAGAATGAACGAGAAAGTCGCCTACCTCTACCGGCCTTACGACCCGGTGCTGCTTAGGCTCATCAAGACCGTCATCGAAGGCGCACACAAGGAAGGCATCGAAGTCGGAGTCTGCGGAGAAATCGCCGGAGACTTGAACGCGGCGCTTTTGCTTGCGGGCATGGGCATCGACGAATTGAGCATGTCGCCGGCAAGCGTCTTGGAAATTCGCAGCGCGCTTTCCGAGGTAACCTCTAACGACCTTGAATCCCTTGCAAAAAAAGCGCTGGCAAATGCCGAAATCGACGAAGTCGAAAAATTGTTGGAAGCGTTCCGTAAAGAACACTTATAAAAAGAGCCCGAAGCGTCGAGCGACGCTTCGGGCCTTTTTTATGCTTCGTTTTGAGTCTCGATGACGTAAGAGCGAATGGCGCTGATGAAGTAAAGGGAACCGGTGATGAAAAGGAGCGTGTCCTCATCCTTGGGGCGCGCTGTGCGGTAGGCCTCCTTGAAATCTTTAAAGAAACGTTTGCGCCGATGACGGGATTGTTCGTAGAGGCGGTCGGCCTTTTCGCTGCGGTGATAGGGAATTTCGGTGAAAACCAGTTCGTCGGCGAAACGTTCAAGGCGTTTCAAAATGGGCACATAAGCCTTGTCGGCCATGACGGTAAAAAGAATGCGTATCTTTTTGTCGGGGTAATACGCCTTCAAGGTCTTCAAACTCGCCTCGATGCTGCTGATGTTGTGCGCGCCGTCAAGGACGACGTTGTTGAAGCGTTCGAACCTTCCGGGCATGTGGGCTTTTTTTAGCCCCCGTTTGCAAGCGGGAATCGGCAGGTCGAAATCGTCGCGCATATGCAGGGCGTTTCTCGCCAATAAGGCGGTATGGGCGTTGGCGATTTGATGAAAGCCCACCATGTTGATGGTGTAAGTTTCGCCTTCGAAATCGAAGTGCGTGGGCAAACCGATTTGAACGTTTTTTACCGGGTTGTCGGCGGTGAGATGCAACGGGCTCGTCTTTTTATTTGTGTACGAACGAAATAGCTTTTGCAAGGTTTTCTCTTCGACGCCGCTCACAAGGGGGACCCCGTCTTTGACAATGCCCAGCTTGTTTTTGGCGATGCTTTTCAAGGTGTTGCCAAGGACGTGCATGTGGTCGTAGCCGACGCTGGTGATGATGCTTAAAACGGGGCTTATGACGTTGGTCGCATCGAGCGTTCCGCCTAAGCCGACCTCATAGAGCACAACGTCGACGTCTTGGTCGCGAAAATAGAGAAAACTGATTAAAGTGACGAGTTCAAAGAAGGTGATCTGGTCGTTATAGCGCTCACGATACTCTTTTTGGACGTCATAGATTTCGTTGATGTAACGCAAGAGGTCTTCATCGGAAATTGGCTTGTCGTTTAGGCTGATGCGTTCGTTGAAATGCACGATGTAGGGGCTTGTGTAAGTTCCTACGTTGTAGCCCGATTCAAGCAGGATGTGCTTTAAAAACGATAACGTGGAGCCTTTGCCGTTTGTGCCCCCGATGTGGACGCTTTTGAAGGTGTTTTCCGGATGGTTGAGCATCTTGCAAGCGCCGTGCATTCTCGAAAGGTCGTATTTTTCTCCGAACTTTTGGACCGATTCAATCCATTTTTGCGCTTCCGACAGGGTTTCAAACATCGCGCTTCAATTCCTCGATTCGTTTGGCGACGATGTCGCGTTGTTTTTGGTAGCGTTTGAGCTTCTTCTTCTATTCTTCTACTTTCGTTTCAGGCGCTTTTTGGACGAAGTTTTCGTTGCTGAGCATGCCTTTGGCGCGTTTGATCTCTTTTCCGAGTCGTTCGTATTCCTTTTCTTGCTTGCGCAGTTCCTCTTCAAGGTCGACAAGGTCGCCAAGCGGGATGTAGAGTGTGTAATCGGCGTCGACGAAAGAGAGATTCTCCCGGTCCATATTGACGGTTTCGGCGACTTCGAAGGTTTGCGGCGTGAGGAACGCTTCTAAGAAAGCGGACTGCGAACGCAAAAGCTCTTGCGTTTTCTTGCCGCACGCGACATAGAGGTCAATCGGTTGCTTGTTGGGGACGTCGTATTCGTTGCGGACGTTACGGACGCGCTGAATGATGGATTTGAGAACGTCGAACGATTCAACAGCTTCTGTGTCGATACACGACGCATCGGCCTTCGGCCAGTCGCTGATCATGACGCTTTTTGCATCTTTGAAAGGCATTTTTTGATAGATTTCTTCGGTGACGAAGGGCATGAAGGGGTGCAAAAGTTTCAACACGTTCAGCCATACTTCGTGCATGACGGCTTTTGTGGTTTTTTTCGCGTGTTCGTCGTCGCCGAAAAGCGTCAGTTTCGACACTTCGACATACCAGGCGGCGACTTCTTCCCAGCTGTATTTGTAGAGAGCTTTGGCGGCTTCGCCGAATTCGAAACGGTCGTAGTTTTTGTTGACGTTTTGGATCGTTTCTTGCAAACGGCTCAAAATCCAGCGGTCTTTTAGGGCAAGGTCGCTTTTTTCATAGTGAAGCTCTTCTTCTTTCATTTCCTCAAGATGCATCAACATGAACCTTGATATGTTCCAAAGCTTGTTGATGTAGTTCCATGAAGATTCGACCTTTTCCATTTCGAAGCGGAGGTCCTGACCCGGTGCGGAGTTTGTGCTGAGGAAATACCGCAGCGTATCCATGCCGTATTCTTCGCGGACGTCCATCGGGTCGACGCCGTTGCCTAAGGACTTGCTCATTTTGCGGCCGTGTTCGTCGCGGATCAAACCGTGGATCAAAACGTGCTCGAAAGGCGTTTTCCCCGTAAATTCAAGCCCTTGGAAAATCATGCGGGCGACCCAGAAAAAGATGATGTCGTAGCCGGTGACCATGGTCTGTGTCGGGTAATAACGCTTCAAATCGGCGGTTTCTTCGGGCCAGCCGAGTGTCGAAAAAGGCCAAAGGGCGGAAGAAAACCAAGTGTCTAAAACGTCTTCGTCCTGGGTATAGCCTTTTGGGGGATTGTTTCCGACGTAGAGTTCTCCTTCGGGAGAATAGTAGGCGGGAATGCGGTGCCCCCACCACAGTTGCCGGCTGATGCACCAGTCTTCGATCTCTTCCATCCAATGGCGGAAGATTTTTTCAAAACGGGGCGGAACGAATTTCGCCGTCGATTGTTTCAGCGCTTTGTTGGCTAGCGGTTCCATTTTTACGAACCATTGCATCGAGAGGCGCGGTTCAACGACGACGCCCGTCCTCTCGCTGTGGCCGACGTTGTGTTTGAGCGTCTCAATTTTGTCCAAAAGGCCCGCCTCTTTTAAATCGGCGACGAGCGCCTTCCGGCATTCGAAACGCTCCATGCCTTCGTATTTGTGGGCGCGATGGTTCATCGTGCCGTCCTCGTGCATGCAAAGCGGCATGTCCAAGTTGTGGCGCTCGCCGACTTCGAAATCGTTGGGGTCGTGCGCCGGGGTAACTTTTACGGCTCCGGTGCCGAACTCACGGTCGACATACGGGTCGGTGATGACCGGAATCTTGACGTCGGTGCCGGGAATCAAAACGTTTTTGCCCAAGAAATGCTGGCGTTTTTCATCGTCGGGATGGATCATCAAAGCGGTGTCGCCAAACATGGTCTCCGGACGGGTGGTCGCAATTTGAATATAATCGCTTTTGTCTTCAAGATAATACCGAAAATAGTAAAACGAACCTTCGACTTCTTCGTGTTCGACTTCGATGTTCGAAAGGGCGGTCTTGGCTTCGACGTCCCAGTTGATGATGCGTTCTTTGCGGTAAATCAGACCTTTTTCGTAAAGCCGGATGAACACTTCGTTCACGGCGTTGCTCAAGCCCTCATCAAGGGTGAAGCGTTCTTTGTCGTAATCGACGCTTATGCCGAGGGCGGCCCATTGTTGTCGGATGAAATCGGCGTATTCTTCTTTCCAGGCCCAAGCCTCTTTCAAAAACCCTTCCCGTCCAAGTTTGAAGCGGTCGGTGCCGCGTTCGCGCAGGGCTTCGTCGATTTTCGCCTGCGTGGCGATGCCGGCGTGGTCCATGCCCGGCAAATAGAGCGCATCGTAACCTTCCATGCGCTTTTTGCGAATGATGATGTCTTGCAGCGTGTTGTCCCAAGCATGGCCTAAATGCAGCCTTCCGGTAACGTTTGGGGGCGGTATGACGATGGTGTAGGGCTCTTTGGATTCATCGCCGCTTTTGAAATACCCGGATTGTTTCCAGGTTTCGTATTTGCCTTCTTCAACGTGTTTGTGGTTGTACTTTTTCGCCATGTCCATAATGCATTCCTCCTTAAAATAAAAAAACGTCCTTATAAACCATAAGGACGAGCGGTCGCGGTACCACCTTACTTCCGGCGCTTGCCGGCACTCAAGGCGTTAACGCCGCCAACGGATTGCGCTACTTCGTTCACGCAACCTACTCCCGGGCTACCTTCAATGCGTTTGCCTACCGGCTTTCAGCGCCGCCGGCTCTCTTTGAGACTAGCGCATCTACTCTTCCCATTCGCTGTATTTGCATTTAGTGTACCACAGGTATTCTCCCTTTGCAAGCCCTATAGCAACGACTCTATGATTTGCAGCAAGCGCTCTTTCGAGTCGGCGTCGTTTTTGCTGAAGAGGACGACTTCATCCTTCTCTCGAAGGGCCAGGTCTTCTTTTATGACTGAAAGATGCTTGTGGCGTTTGTTTTTGGAAACCTTGTCGGTTTTCGTGGCCACAATGGTGAAGGGGATGTTGTAATGCATGTAAAATTCGGCCATCAGCAAATCGTCGTCGGTCGGCGGATGCCGGAAGTCGACCAGCAAAAAAACGTGCCGAAGCGTCGGGCGCTTTAAGAGATATCGCTCGAGCATGATGCCGAATAAGGATTGTTTTTTCTTGCTGACTTTTGCGTAGCCGTAGCCCGGAGCGTCGACGATGTAAAAACGCTTGTCGGCTTCGTAAAAATTGAGCGTTTGCGTTTTGCCGGGGCTTGATGATGTATGGGCGAGATTCTTTCGGCGGCATAAGGTGTTGATGAGCGTGCTTTTGCCGACGTTGCTGCGCCCCATGAACAAAAATTCGGGCAAGGACGCCTCGGGAAAGTCTTCAAAATCCACGGCGGTAATGGGTTGCTTCACGTTTTTGAGTTCCATGGTCAAACCTCGTTTCAAGATTTAATACGGATTGTTGTCAAGAAGGGTAAGATACAAATCCTTTGTGATTATACCACAAAATTGCGTCTTTTTGTATGCGGAAAATATACGGATGCATAAAAAACCCGCCCCGTTTCGGGGCGGGATCGTGCGTCAGTCCGTGATTTCAAAATGCTCTTCGCTACCCAGTAGGAATTGCGGTCCTTGATACCAGCCAACAGTCGGGCCGGTCAGATCGATGGTATCGCCCGTTTCAAGCTCCTCAAGCGCCGCAAACAAATCTTCGGAATCGCTCAAACGGCCGTCGTAGCGCATGTCGATTTGCTTGCCGTCCTCACGTTCTAAAGCGATGTTGAACTGTCCGTCCACGCTCATGTCGGGCAGGTCGACGACGGTCATGCCCGTAAGCGATGCCCGCTGGCCTTGATAGGGATCCATCGCGCTTTCGTCTTCAAGGTCGATGTCGTTCATGTCGACCAAATCGGGAAGGTCGACGCCGCTTTCAAGAATGTTGAGCGTCTCGACAAAGCCGATTTGACGAAGGCCTTCAAAACCGTCTCGAACACCGGCGATTTCAATTCTGTCGCCGATTGAGAGATCGCCGATATAATCTTGTGGCGGATCATACACGCCGATGCCTCCGGTTTCGTCTTCGATGAAGAAAGAGTTGTGGTTGGTGATGTTGGTGACGATGCCTTCGACGGCCAATTCCGTGCCGCCGTCAAGGTCGTGCAATTCGGCGATGGTGTCGTAGAGGTCCTCTAACCCCGTGTATTCCACAACACGGATGTCGAAGCTTCGTTCGACGGACGCTTCGCCTTTGCTGATTGTGGCGGTCAGATTGACCCAAACGTCCCCTTCGCCCTCATCGGGCTGGGTGACGGCGAGGCGGACTTCTCCTGCCTCGGTATCGTCGGTGACTTCAACGATGTCGGGGTTGTCCGATTCCCAAGAGATGTTCGTGTCGTTGCGTCCTTGGGATGGAACCCACAAATCCGATTGGATGTCGTCCGTGCGCGTCAACATCAAACTGTCTCTCGCCTCGCGAACGTCTTCAAGGTCCTCGTCGACGCCGTTACAAGCCGAAAGAACGGCAGTGCCTAATAGAATCAAGGATAGCGCTAGTAATTTTTTCATGATGATGCTACCTCCCATTATATATAGAGTATATCCTTGTTTCTTCGGTGTGAATTACGGTTGGTTTTGAGAAAACCCAAACGGCTGCGTCAGCGTGATTGCGAAGTTGCGGAGCCCTTCGTCAAAAACGATGGCCGCCCGAATGTAGTTGCCTTCAAAGTGTCCGTACTCAAAGGTGTCGCCTGTTGAGACGGTTTTGCTCATTCTTTCTTCGTCGATACCACTAATCCAGCGTATTTGGTCGTAATCGCCTTCGACTTCGACGCTAATGGTTTTCCGCCTAACGTTGTGTGTGATGGAAGCGATGGTGGGCGGCGTCGCGCCTGCCTCACGCGTATGGCTCACATAGAAGGCGCCGTTTACAATCGAATCGCGAAACTCGGATTTCGACATCGGATTTTCTAGCAGATGGTACGCTTTCGACCAGCCAATCTCCGAAGCGTCGCCGCCGTGAAAATCGTCGTTTGAAAACGCCCAAATGGTTCGTTCGGGCATGCTTTCGGCAAGCAATCTATCCCAAAGATGCGTGTCAAAAGGGTAACGGTTGTCGGTGTTGAACACTTCTAAGCCGGCCAGTTCGTTCGGGCTGAATTCCTCAAACCGGTCGAGATACCAGCGCGGAGAATACATTTCGCCTAGGGCGTAGGTCTTGTCGATGTCCCAGTAACGTCCGGGATGGGCCAAAAACATGATCGCTTCCTCGCTGTTGTTCAAAACGCCCCGCATGGTCGCGCTCACATTGGCGGTATAAGGCGCTTCGTATTCGGTGAAAATCCCTACGAAATGATGGTGGCGGCTGTATTCGTTGCCGGGGATGTCAAGCATGCCAAGTGTTGCCGGAGAGCGGTCTTCATAGTTGGCGGCGATTGAGGAAAACGTCCACGGATAGGTCACCATGTTGTGGTCCGTAAGGGCCAAGATGCCATACCCTGCGTCATGGTACAAGTCGATGGCCTCATGCGGGAGCGCTGCGCCGTGACCGTCGTCGGCGTCGGTGTGGGTGTGCAGGTTTGTCAAAACATGAGCGTATTCTTCCCAGTCGACGTTCGCATACGGATTGAGAATCAGCTCCGTATCCCCGCTTCGACAAGCGGCCATAAGCGTTACAAGAACAAACGCCAAAAACGATAAAAAGAATTTTCTCATTTTTCCTCTCCGCGTTTCTTTCAACGCAAGAATCTATCTATATTTTATCATAGATTTCTCACTCACCATAGAGTTCGCTTGTTCTTTTGCCTTGGCTCCAACAAAAAAGCCCCTAGATTGAGGGGCTTTTAAAGTCAAAGAACATTGATGTCGATGTCGACGTTGCCTTGCACGGCTTTTGAAAACGGGCAGAACTGCGAAGCTTGTTCGGTGAAGCGAACCTGTTCGTCCTTGTCGAGCCCTTGGATTTGCACTTCGATTTCCAAGGCGAATTTGAATCCCGCGTCGCCATCCGTTTTCAAGACGGCTTCCGCTTTGACGTGAATGTCTTCATAGGATTTCTTCGCCTTGTGCAAAAGGAACTCGATCGACGATGCGAAACAGCTCGCATAACCCGCCGCAAAAAGCTCTTCGGGGTTTGTCCCTTTCCCATCGCCATCCATTTCTTTGGGTTTGGCCATGGTAAGCTCAAGGGTTTTTTCCGGCGTGGTGATTGTGCCTTCGCGACCTCCAAAGGCGGTGGCGCTTCTTTTCAAGATGACGGCCATTCAATCCTCTCCTTTACGACTTCGTTTCGTCAATGAACACTTCTTTGGTGACGTCGCGGACGTTTTGTACGGCCTTGATGTCAAGTTTGTCGCGCACTTCTTTGGGGATGTCGTCGATGTCGCGTTCGTTCTCTTTGGGGATGAGAATCTTTTTCAGACCGCTGCGATGCGCGGCGATGGCTTTCTCTTTCAAACCGCCAACGGGCAAGATGCGTCCTCTTAAAGTAATCTCGCCGGTCATACCGATGGAAGGGTCGACTTTCTTTTTGGTCAGCGAACTGATCAAGGCGACGGCGATGGTGACGCCGGCGCTTGGACCGTCTTTGGGAATCGAGCCTTCCGGAACGTGGATGTGGACGTTGGAGTCGTTGAAAAGGTCTTTGTCGATGTCGAATTGTTCATAATTGGCTTTGATGTAGGAAAGCGCGGCTTCGGCGGATTCTTTCATGACATCGCCCAATTGTCCGGTCAGGGAAAGTTTTCCGCTGCCTTTGTAGTAGGCGACCTCAACGGCGAGCGTGTCGCCGCCGAACTGGGTGTAGGCAAGGCCGGTCGCGACGCCGATTTGCGGTTCTTTGTCGGCCATGTGCGTGGTGTATTTGGGCTTGCCGAGGAAATCACGGAGATTGTCTTCGTTGACTTCAACCTTGTCTTTTTTGTCTCCGAGAATGCGTTTGATGGCTTTGCGAACGATGGTTCCGATTAAGCGGTCGAGCTGACGCACGCCCGCTTCACGGGTGTATTCGCGAATCATCTTCATGAGGGCTTTCTCGCCGATTTCGAGCTTGTCCTTGTCTAAGCCGTGTGAATCAAGTTGTTTGCGAATCAGGGGGCGTTTGGCGATGTTGTATTTTTCGATTTCGGTGTAGCTTGAGAGTTCGATGATTTCCATGCGGTCGCGAAGCGGAGCGGGAATGTGGCCCAAATAGTTTCCGGTCGCGATGAAAAGCACATGGGAAAGGTCGTATTGGTCTTCTAGGTAATGGTCGGAAAAACGTTTGTTTTGCTCGGGGTCGAGGACTTCAAGCATGGCGGCCGAAGGGTCGCCTTTGTAGTCGCTGCCGAGCTTGTCGATCTCATCGAGCAAAAACAGCGGGTTGATGACTTTCGCCTTGCGCATGCCTTGAAGGATGCGTCCCGGCAAAGCGCCCAAATACGTCCTGCGATGTCCGCGGATTTCCGATTCGTCTTTGATGCCGCCAAGCGACTGTTTGACAAACTGGCGGTTGAGCGCGCTCGCGATGGATTGCGCGAGCGAAGTTTTCCCGACGCCCGGAGGCCCGACGAGACAGAGAATGGTTTGCGGGTTCTTGCCGGTCAAGAGCTTGACGGCGAGGTATTCGACGATGCGCTCTTTGACCTTTTCAAGGCCGAAATGTGTTTCTTCAAGCGCTTCTTCGGCTTTTTTGATGTCGGTTTCGTCGTCGCTTTGTTCTTGCCAGGGCAGTTCGATGAGGAAATCGAGATACGTTCGGATGACGCCGCTTTCGCCGCTTGAGGCGGGAAGCGACTCGTAACGCGAGAGTTCGTATAGGGCTTTTTCCTCAATGTGCTTGGGCATGCCCTTCTCTTGAATTTTTTTGCGGAGGCTTTCGATTTCCGATTCCTTCTTGGCTTTGTCGCCGAGTTCTTCTTGGATGGCGCGCAGCTTTTCCCGCAAATAGTATTCACGCTGGTTTTCGTCGATGTTCTTTTTGACGGTGCGGTTGATCTTCTCTTCGATTTCGCTCATGTGGCGTTCTTTTTCGATGTCTTGCAAAAGATAGTTCAGCCGTTCTTCGACGGAGGCGGTCTGCAGGTATTTGAATTTGTTGTTTTCGGAAATTTTGAGGTTGCTGGCGAGCTTGTCGGCGAGTTTGTCGCTTGAAATGCCGGATTGCACCGCTTCCATGGATTGCTTGGGGTTGTTGAGCAAAGACTGAGCGTTTTCCATGACCTGTTTGATGATCATGCGGACCAAAGCGACTTCCTCGTCTTGGTCGCCGTGCGTGGCGGGGCGAGTTTCGAAGTTGACCATGAAAAAAGAATCGTGGTCTTCGAAATGGTTGATTTCGGCCCTCATGATGGAGTCGAACTTCACTTTGAAGTTGCCGTTTGGGAGTTTGATCTTGATGCCGATTTTCGCGACAACGCCCCATTCCAAAACATCGTCCTCTTCAGGTTCTTCGACGTTTGGGTTCTTTTGCACCAAAAGCAAGACATGGCTGTCGTGGTTTCGTTCCGCTTCCAAAAGCGCGCTCTTTGAAAGAGAGCGTCCGACTTCGGTGCGAACGTCTGTATTCGGGAAAGGCGCCAAGCCTCGAATTGCGATGGCAGGCAGGGTGGCGTTGGTTTTTTCGGTGGTATCGAACATAGTGTTCACCTCGTTGTTAAGACATTCTTTACTACTAATAATATACCGCATTTTGCGGTTTTAGGCAATCTAAACACTCTAGAATGCATTTAGTCACATTATAATCATTTTGCGCGTTTCATGCAACGTAAACAATAAAAATAGTGTGCGCGGGCACACTATTTTTTATCCGTCAATCCCAATTCGACGAGTGTGTCTTCCAAAACGTCGAGCACTTCCTCGGCGTTTTTGCCTTCCACTTTTAGCGTCGCTTCGCCGTTTTGAGGGATACCGAGCGACATAAGGCCCATGATGCTTTTGAGGTTGGCCTCTTTGCCGTTGTAGGCGATGGTGATGTCGTTGTCGAATTCGGCGGCTTTTTTGGAGAATTTTGAAGCGGGGCGAGCGTGCATGCCGGCTTCATCGGTGATGGTTACGGTTCTTTCCATGACAATCTCCTTCTTTCATTATGAAATGGTGTTGCAGTTCAAGCAAGGTTTTCGCGACGCCGTTTTCTTCAGCGGAATCCGCCGTTTCACGGCTTGCGGCCTCTTTCGCTTTAAGTGTACCATTTTTCATGGCGTATGAAAAGCCGGCCGCTCGAAGCATTTCCGCGTCGTTGTCGTTGTCGCCAAAGGCCAGTGTTTCTTCTTTTCCGACGTCGTAATGTTCCATAAGACGCTTGATGGCGTTTCCTTTGTGAGCGCCTTCGGCGGTGATGTCGATGAAGGTGTTTTGGCTTTTGGTCACATGCAATCCGTCGATGGAACGAAGCGTCTCCATAATGGAATCTTCATCGTCGTCTTCTTTGAGGCGGATCAAAACCTTGAAGGCTTCAGGGGTTATGAGACGATTTCGATCGGTCGTCTCGCAGACGGCGACACTTGCTTCCGGATGGTTTTGGTTCCAGTGCTTGAAAAAATCAAGGCGATCGTTTGAAGGCCCGTAGATGGTCTCCTTGCCGTAAAGGACAAAAACCAAGTCTTTTTTCAGGGCGTAATCGACGACGAATCGTTGCGCTTCTTGGGGAATCGCCAACTTGTAAATGGTCGTTCCGGTGTCGGTTTCGATCAAAGCGCCGTTGTTGTAGGCGTTTGGCCCTTCAATCTTCAAAGCGCGCACAAAAGGGCGGGCGAGCGCGAACGTCCGCCCGGTGGCCACCGCGATCTTTACGCCATGGTTCTGCAGTTGTCTGAGCGCGTCGAGGGTGGCGTCCGTAAGCTTTTTGTCTTCGGTGAGCAAAGTGTTGTCAAGGTCGAAAACGGCTAGTTTGACCATAAGGCTCTCTCCCGTAAAAAACACTTCCGGAGAAGTGTTTTTTGTGTTATTTGGTTTCGAGGTTGTCGACGAGGAAGTCGATGGTCTTGCGGAAAATCACTTCTTGTTTTACCGCAGAATCCTGTACTTGCTGACGGACTTGTTCTACGTCCATGTTGTGCTGTTCGGCAAGTTCCTTGATTTTGTTTTCAACTTCTTCGTCTGTTGCGTCGATGGCTTCTTCTTTGGCGACGGCGTCGATGGTTAGGTTGTAGCGGATGGAACGTTCGGCGTCTTTGCGCAAGTTCTCTTCAAACTGCTCTTTGTCCATGCCGGTGAGCTGAAGGTAAGTGTCGAGGTCGATGCCGTATTGTTGCGCTTGGCGTTTGGTGTTGTCTTTCATGCGGTTCTTTTCTTCCTCGATCATCTCTTCGGCGATTTCCATTTCCGCGTTTTTGCTGGCTTCGTCGACCGCAAAATCGACGGCCTTGTTTTCGTTGGCTTTTTCTTTTTGCTCTTTTAAGCTTTCGCGGGTTTGCGCTTTGAGTTCTTCAACGGTTTCAACGCCTTCGCGGTCAAGGTCTTTGACGAATTCGTCGTTGAGTTCGGGAATTTCTTTGATTTTCACTTCGTGAATTTTGACTTTGAAAACCGCGTCTTTGCCCGCTAGATGTTCGGCTTGATAATCTTTTGGAAAGGTGACTTCGATTTCGCCTTCGTCGCCGGTTTTCATGCCTTTCATCTTCTCTTCGAATCCGGGGATGAAGCGGCCGCTGCCGATTTCAAGTTCGTGGTTTTCGGCTTTTCCGCCTTCGAAGGTTTCGCCGTCGATGAACCCTTCGAAATCGAATACGACGGTGTCGCCGTCTTCAACGACGCCGTCTTCTTTGACGACGAGTTCGGCGTTTTGTTCGCGAAGTTTGTCGATTTCCTTGTCGACTTCTTCGTCGGTGACTTCGTTGTCGGGTTTTTCAAATTCGAAGCCTTTGTATTGTCCGAGCGTGACCTCGGGCTTGATGGCTACGGTTGCCGTGTAGGTGAAAGGTTCGCCTTTTTTGACTTTGGTGACGTCAAGGTCGATGTTCGGTTGCGAAACCACCATAAGGTTTTCGTTTTGAACGATTTCGGAATACGTTTCTTGGATGACGTGGTTGAGTGCGTCTTCGTAAAGATTTTCCACGCCTTTGTGTTTTTCGTACACTTCTCGTGTGACTTTGCCTTTGCGGAAACCTTTGATTTCGACTTCGTCTTTGATTTTGTCGAACGCGTGGTCGAGTCCGTGTTCAAATTGTTCGGGCGAGACTTCGACCTCTATCTTAACGCGTGAGTTTCCTAATTTTTCTACTTTTGCCATTCTTTACCTCCTATTTTTGACTCTTGTTAATTATAACATAATGGGCGTTTTTGTAAACAAATACACTAAGATTTTCCCGTAAAAAACGGCGGAACGTTACCGTTTCCCGCCGTTGGTTCACAAACTGTGAAGCAGGCCCATGAGCTCGCGTTTGTGGATCTGGTTGGTGTAGGGATTCTTATCGCTTTCCATCATGAAACGATCAATTGCGTCCGTTACCGTTGTGAAGAAAACCTCAAACCCCAGCGATTTTTCTTCCGGGGTGAGTTTTTGCGGCTTTGGCGCCGCGGTGTTGGTTTTCACGCGGTAAAAATGATGGTGCCAGACGGAGTCGCGGAAATGCTCTTTGAGCGTAACGGTGGGTGAAGCTTCGACAATTTCTACACCCGTTTCTTCGTAGAGTTCCCTTCTCAAAGCCTCTAGAGGCGTTTCGTCGCCGGATATGCCGCCGCCCGGCAAGGTGTAACGGTCGACGTTGCGCAAATACACCAAGCAAACGTCCTCGTTGTTTTGCACGACGGCGCGTACGGCTTTATGGGGGGTTAGATGTTCGAAGGATTCTTTGGGAAGGTTGTCTTCGAAAAATTCAATAATCATAACATGACCTCTTTATTCTTTGGGTACGTCGATAAGCACGGGAATGACGATGGGGCGTCTCCGGGTTTCTTTGAAAAGAAAACGGCTGACTTCCTCGCGAATCTTTTCTTTGAACTTGCGGAAGTCGATTTGCTTTTTAGAAAGCATCTGCTCGGCGATGTTTCGATAAATTTCTCCGACTTTTTGCACGAGTTCTTCGTTTTCTTTCATGTAGACGAAGCCGCGGCTCATCACTTCGATGTCGCCGACCGTCTTCTTCTTGCGGGCGTTCAAATGGGCGATGACAAGCATCATGCCGTCTTGGGAGAGAATTTCGCGGTCTTTGAGCACGACGTCGTGCACGTCGCCTTCCAAAATGCCATCGACCAATGTCTCTCCGCTTTTGACCTTGTCGGCGATGCCCTTGGCCTCGCCGTCTACGATGCGAAGGACTTGTCCGTTTTGCAAGGTGAAAATTTCATCGTCCTGATAACCGATTTCTTTGGCGATTTTGCGCATGGCGTAGAAATGGCGGTATTCGCCGATGATCGGAATGAAGTATTTCGGACGGAGGATGTTGGCGAGCAACTTGACGTCCTCGCTGCTCGCATGGGCGGGGGGAAGCGATTCGGGGTCGATTTTTGTGATGGTGATGTCGTTTCGATAAAGGATGTCTAAGGTCCGGGCGGCGATTTTTTCAGTGCCGGGGACCGGTGGGGTCATCATGATGATGTGGTCTTTGCTGTTGAGATGAATGAGCCGGTCTAATTTCCGCATCATGCGTTGGAGCATGTAAAACGGCTCGTGGCGGTCGCCTGTCACTAAGACGACGCTGTCTTCTAAGGTGTTTTTGTTTTTGTCGTCGATGAATTTGAGCTTGAGCAGTTTGTCGTCGGGGATTTTGAGCACCCCGAGGTTGATGGCGATGTCGACCATCCGTTGCGCCTTACGGCCGATGATGGCGATTTTGCGGTTGTATTTCAGGGCAATGTCGACCGCCTTTTGGATGCGGAAAATATCGGTCGAATACGACGTGACGATGATTCTATGCCCTTTGGCTTTCAAAAACGCCTGGTTCAGTTCGTAGTCCATATGCTGGCTCGTACGGGAAAAGCCTCGGTGTTCGGCCCCCGTGCTTTCCGTAAGCAAAGCGAGAACGTTTTGACGGGCGATGTGGGCGAGACGCTCAAAAGAGGTCTTATACGCCGCCGCGACGTTTTGGTCAAAGGTGTAATCGGGGCTGTAAACGATGACGCCGTCTTCGGTTTGAAACGCCATCCCGACGGATTCGGGGATGGAGTGGGTGGTTTGGTAAAAAGAAACTTCCGTGTTTTTGAAAGTAAGCGTGTCGTCTTTGGTGATGGTGTGGAATTCGTAGTTTTCCGGGTCTAAGGACTGATCTTGCATGGCGTCTTTCAAAAGGGCCAAGGTGAAATAGGTGCCGTAAATCGGCATGGACAATTCTTTTAACAGTTTTGGGACCGCGCCGATGTGGTCTTCGTGTCCGTGGCTCAAAAAAAGGCCACGAATGCGGTCGCGGTTGCGTTTCAAATGCGTGAAATCCGGCAGAATCGCATCGACGCCGTAGAGTTCGTCGGTCGGATATTTGAGACCGGCGTCCAAGATGAAGATGCCTTGATTGACTTCAAGGACGTACATGTTTTTGCCCTGTTCGCCAAGGCCGCCGAGTGCGTATATGTCGATTTGTGCCATAAGTTTGCCTCCTAATGCATGGCGTTTCTTTCGAAATCATTATAACATAGCATCCCACAAATGCCTTCATCTTGCAAGAGATTTGTCGGTTTTTTTCTCGTGTTCTCCCTCGTTTTTTGTGATACACTGAACATGAGGTGACGCCTATGATCAAATACCCTACCACCAAGAAGACGTATCGGAAGCCCCGCATCAACCAAAGCAACCGCGGGATGGGGCTTGAAAAACTGATCGACGAAACCAACGCCTACTACATCGAACACGGCAAGGCCCTCATCCACAAAAAACCCACGCCCGTGCAGATTGTCAACGTCGACTATCCGCGCAGGGAGATGGCGAAAATCACCGAAGCGTACTTCCGCAAGCCCTCGACCACGGATTATAACGGCGTGTACAAGGGCTTATACATCGATTTCGACGTTAAGGAGACCAAGCACAAGACGTCTTACGCCCTCAAAAACATCCACGACCACCAAATCCGGCATTTGCGCGGCGTAAAGGCTCACGGCGGCGTCGCGTTCATCCTTTTGAAAGTCGAAACGCTCAACACCGTGTTTCTTCTGCCTTTTGAAAGGATTGAAACCTATTTGAAGCGCGCCGAAAAGGGCCGAAAATCGATGACAATCGCCGAAATCGAGAAGGAAGGCTATCCGATTCAAGAATCCGTTTCGCCGAGACTCGATTACTTAAGCGCTGTCGATCGGTACTTAAAAGACATGAACAAGCGATGAAAAAAGCAGGATGCATGGCCCCGGGAAACATAAAACACCCTATGGAGAGAAGGAGGGGCAAAATCCTGCTTTTTTTATTTTTCGGAAGGATAAAGCGTTGCGCCGCTTTTGACGGGCGTTTTTTCAATGCGGACGCCCGGGAAAATGCGGCAGTTGCGTTCGATGGTGACGCCTTCGGCCACATAAGAGCCTTTGCCGAGCACGTTCAAGCCGCTAAAAAGCAAATCGGGGCGTTCCTTGTTCGGCGTAGAGCGCTCGCCCTTGCCAACGACGGCGTTTTTGCCGATGCGCACGTCTTTGTCCAAAATGGCGTCCTCGACGATTGCCCCTTCTTCGATGATACAATCGTTCATCACAACGCTGTTGATGACCTTGGCGTGCGGATGGACGATGACGCCCGGAGACAAAACGCTTCTTGTGACTTCTCCGGCAACGATTGAACCGTTCGAAACGAGCACTTGTTTGAGCGTGGCTTTGCTGCCGATTTTCACCGAGGGCATCTCTTCGCTGCGGGTGTAGATGCGCCAATTGCGGTCGTACATGTCCAAAGGAATCTTGTCGACGGTGCTGGTGAGTTCGAGGTTGGCGTCAAGGTAGGCGTCGTAAGTGCCGACATCCTTCCAGTATCCCTCGAAGATGTAAGCGTAGACGTTGCCGCCGATCAAATGCGGAATGACGTGTTTGCCGAAATCGAGGTCGTCGGCTTCGACGCTGTTCAAAGCGTCGATGAGCGTATCCGTGTTGAAAACGTATATACCCATGGAAGCGAGGTTGCTTTTCGCCTTTTTGGGCTTCTCTTGGAATTCGTGAATCTTCATGTCGTCGTCGGTGTTCAAAATGCCGAAGCGGTGCGTGTCCTCCCATGCGACTTTTTGCACGGCGATGGTGAGGTCGGCGTTTTTTTCTTTGTGCTGCTTGATCATTTTCCGGTAATCCATCTTGTAAATATGGGCGCCCGATAGAACGATGACGTATTGCGCGCCGGAGCGTTTGATGTAATCGAGATTTTGCTTGACCGAATCGGCGGTGCCTTTGTACCATTTTCGATCCGGCTGCAAAAGCGAAAGCTTCGTGTCGCGCCGGTCGAGGTCCCAGGCCTTCCCCACCCCGATGTGTTCGTTCAAGGAAAGCGGATGGTATTGGGTGAGAATGCCGATGTGGTAGATGCCGGAGTTGCTGCAGTTGCTCAACGTGAAGTCGATGATTCGGTATTTGCCCGCGAAGGGCACGGCGGGTTTGACGCGTTTTTCGCTTAGGATGTCGAGGCGGGAACCTCGTCCTCCCGCCAAAATGAGCGCTAAAGTTTCCATGGCGTGCCTCCTTTTAAGGATTCATAAAGCTTGTCGTATTGCTTGGCGCTTTCACGCCAGCTGAAATCTTCGCGCATGGCGCGGCGCATCAGTTTTTTGAAATGGTCTTTGTTTTCGTAGGCTTCAAGCGCTTCAAAAAGCGTCCTAAGCAAATCGCTTCCATCGAAATTTTGGAAACCGAAACCGTTGCCCGTGCCGGTGTATTTGTTGTAGGGCTCGACGGAATCTTTTAGGCCCCCGGTCATTCGGACAATCGGCAGTGTGCCGTATCGGAAGCTGATGAGTTGCGCAAGGCCGCAGGGCTCGTAGCGCGAGGGCATGAGGAAGAAATCGGCGCCCGCATAGACCTGCCGGGCGATTTTGTCGCTATAGCCGAAGTAAAGCCCCAGATGCTTCGGGTATTTTTTTCGCAAGGCGTCGAAAAAATCGTGCAGTTCTTCGTCGCCCGTGCCCAAAACGACGCACTGTATCCGTCCTTCTTTTAACAGCGGTTCAAGCGCGTCGCTAAGAAGCGTGAACCCTTTTTGGTCGGTCAAGCGGGAGACGATGCCCAAAAGCGGCTTTTTTAGGTTCTCAAGGTGGAACATCTTCAAAAGCGCTTGCTTGTTTTCGGCTTTGCCTTTCAAGTAATTGTGAAGGCCGTAATTTTTGGCGATGTAGGGGTCGTTTTTCGGATCGAATTCGCTGTAGTCGATGCCGTTCATGATGCCTTTAAAATCGTCGGCGCGTTCGTGAAGGAGGTCTTCCATGCCGTAGCCGAAATACGCATATTGCAATTCTTCGGCATAGGTCTCGCTCACCGTGCTCAAAGCGTCCGAAGTGACGATGGCGCATTTGAGAAAGTTGATGGCGCCGCCGTATTCAAGGTCGTGGGCGTAGGGAACGTTCAAATACGGAAGCAGGTTTCTATCGAAATGCCCTTGATAAGCGATGTTGTGAATGGTGAAAAGCGTTTTGGCGCGACGTTTGGTTTTCGGATACAAGTCGGTGGCTTTTAAAATATAGGGAATCAAGCCCGCCGGCCAATCGTGGAGATGAAGCACGTCCGCATCGGGGTGCAAACGTTCGACGAGCGCAAGGGCGGCGTGGTTGAAAAACCCATAGCGTTCGCCGTCGTCAAAATCTCCATAAAGGTTTTCGCGGTAACCGAAATAGTACTCGTTGTCGACGAAATAAAAGTTCACGCCTTCATGGGTTAAAACTTCGAATCCGGCGTATTCTTTTTTGTCGCGGACTTTGATGCGTGTCTTGTCGACGAATTTCAAGCGTTCGTCGTAATGTTCCTTGATTGTTTGGTGCTTGGGCAAAACCACACAGACTTCATGGCCCATCTCGCTGAGGGCCTTCGGCAAACTGCCAAGCACATCGGCAAGGCCGCCCGTTTTCGCAAAAGGGGTCGCTTCCGTGCCAATCATCATAATCTTCATAGTATCCCTCCACTTTCATTATACATGAAACAACAAAGGGAAAAAATACAAAACACAAGAAAAAAGGAAACCCAAACGGGCTTCCTTTGTCGGATAAAATCGGGGACGTAAGAGCGTTACGTTAAATCTTGCTGCAGTATTTCTCTCAAGCGGACGAATAGCAAAGCGCCCACAATGGCCGTAAGCGCAATCGAAGGGGCCATGTAGGTCATGTTGTAGGTAAGGGAATACAGAGCCACGGGGGTGCCTTCGGGGGCGAATTCCCCAAAGAAGATGATGCCGCTGAGATAATGAAAGACAAAGCGCAACATGCCGGCGACGACAACGCCGACGACAAAGTATTTGACGCTGTCTTTGTTGATGCGAAAGAATAAGGCGCTAAGGCCCAAGACGCCAAAAGCGAACAGATAATCGAAGAACAAAACGCCCCAGTGGTAAAGCGCCAAACCGCTGATGAGCAAGTTCAGCAACCCAAACACCATTCCGGCCAATATGCCCTTTTGAAGGCCTTGACGATAGGCGATGATGAAAAGCGGCAGCATGGTCAAATCGATGCTTCCGCCCTGAGGTTGGCGGGGAATGACGCGGAAGGCGAGTTCGATCACAATCGCAAGCGCCAAGAGAATGCTTATTTCGGTCAGTTGTTTGCTGTTGATGCGGGATTCGGACAAGTAAATCACTCCTCAATAAAATAAAAAACTTTGTCCTCGCCTAGGACAAAGCTCAATCTAAAAAGATTCATCCTACGCTGGCATTACCCAGATCAGGTAAGGTTCATTCTAGTATCAAGAATGTCTCAGCCTAGTTCTCTAAGCTCCCCTGATTTTATCGACACATTCAGTATAACACAGTGTGGTCAAAACGCAACGCAAACACGCGAAATTATGGACAAAGAAAAACGCTTCTATGGAAGCGATTTTCAATACAAGAAGGTTTGAAATTCGAGCGTGTGGCCTTCAAAGTCTTTCGCGAAAAAATGGTAGATTTTGAGCTTGTCGTTGAGCGCCGGACGGCCGACGTCTTTCGCGCGCGTTTTCAAGTGCTGATGCATCCTTTCGACGTCTTCTTTGCGCTCGTAGACGAACGTGATGCACGTCGAATCCGCCCGGAACTTGGGATGATGCGTGCAAAAGCCGATCTTGCCGTGGCCGTTCATGTCGTAAATCAAGCAGGACCCTTGGTCCTTGTACAGTTTCAAGCTCAAAACGTCTCCATAAAACCTCCGGACGTTGTCGAGGTCGTAAGCCTTGTAAAAATGGATTGCGTCAATCATGTGCATCCCTCCTAAGGACATTATACCAAAGTTTGCCGCTTGCACACACCGAATTTCAAGAAAAAACCCTTCCCACCCGGGAAGGGTCGAATTTATTCGACGATTTCGACAATGAGCGAGGGCTTTTCGACGTATTCTTCGGTGATGTCGAACGCGTTCAAGATGGTTTTCACTTCGTCGGTGATGTCGTCTTTGTTGTTGTAGACGTAGGCGAGGACCTCGTCTTTTTCCACCTTGTCGCCGACTTTTTTGTTGAGGACGATGCCGACGTCGGTGTCGATGGTGTCGTCTTTCGTTTCGCGTCCTGCACCGAGGCGCATCGCGCTCAAGCCTATATCAAGGGCGTTCAAGCTTTTGACATACCCTTCTTTTTCGCTTTTTACGGCGATCAGCGTTTCGTTGTGGATGAAGTCGTTCAAGTCGGGGTATTCGCCCTTTTGGGCCTTGACCATTTCTTTGAACAAGTCGCTCGCCTCGAGGGTGCCATACTTCTTCTCGACCATTTCCCGCGCTTGTTTGAGCGTTTCGCTCAAACCGGCGTTATGGACCAGATAGCTGCCGATTTCGGTGCACAGCTTCTGCAAGTCCTCGGGGCCGTTTCCTTGAAGGGTCTGGATGGCTTCTACGACCTCGAGCTTGTTCCCGACCGCATAACCGAGGGGTTGGCTCATGTCGGTGATGAAGGCGGTCACTTTCTTGCCGAAGTTCTTGCCGATTTTGACCATGATGCGGCTGAGTTCACGGGCGTCTT
>PWFC01000068.1 GCA_003554025.1 Mollicutes bacterium | reverse complement strand
TGTAATGAAACAGCGCATAGATGTCGTTATTATAAATAAGCTATAAACTATAACAAAACCCCACAGCGGCTTTTTTATGGGGTTTATGACGATTATTGACCTATTTATGATATGGTTCGTTATGGAGGATTTTCATCGCCCTGTAAAGTTGTTCTAACAAGATTACACGAGTCAGTTGGTGCGGAAACGTCATCTTGGACAAAGAAAGCACCATGTTGGCACGTTTGCGCACATCCCGAGAAAGACCGTGAGAGCCGCCAATCACAAAGCAAATTTTCCCTACGTCATAGTTTTTGATGTCTTCAAGATAAGAGGCGAACTCTTCACTCTTCATCGCTTTTCCTTTCGAATCTAGCGCAACAACTTTCCCTTCCGGCATTTTTTCCATCAAAGCGACGCCTTCTTTTTCTTTTAGGGCGTCAAGGTCTTTCGAACTAGGATTTTTGGGTTCCTTTCCCGGTGGAACTTCGATGGTAGAAAGTTTCACGTAAGGTGAAAGCCATTCTTCAAACATGGCAATCCCGTCTTTAAGGTATGCGTGCTTAATCCCGCCTACGGCAAGTATCGTACATTCCATCATTTTTTCCTCGCTCTCGGATGGGCGTTCATGTAATGCTTTTTCAAGTCTTCTTTGGAAACTTGCGTATAAATTTGCGTACTCGAGATGTTTGAATGCCCGAGCATTTCCTGCACACTGCGCAAATCCGCCCCGCGTGAGAGCAAATGGCTCGCAAAGGTGTGACGCAGCGTATGGGGCGTGATTTTGTGATAACTGCCCGCTTTTTTAATCAGTTCGTTCAAAACATGCCTCACCCCTCTTGCGGTGATGGGGTCGCCCCGCAAGTTCACAAACAAATAGGGGTGGTCTTTCTTTTTCATCAAATTTTTTCTGGCCGAAAACAAGTACGTGCGAAGCGTATCCGAAAGACGTTCCCCCATGGGAATGATGCGGTCCTTGCTGCCTTTTCCGTGCACCAAGAGCGTACGCTTCTCAAAACTGAGATCGCGCGTTCTCAATCGAACGCATTCGCCGACACGAACACCGCTGGCGTACAACGTCTCTAACAAAGCCAGATCACGCTGTCCGCGGGAAGAATCCAAATCGATTGTATCGAAGAGCATCTCAATGTCCTCGGGATAGACAAACCGCGGCAACTTTTTTTTGCGGCGGGGAAACTTCACTTCCAAAAAGGGGTGCGCATCCACCACTGCTTCTTCTAAAAGAAAATGATAAAATGAGCGCAACGTGGAAAGCTTCCTCGATACGCTAGCAGGTTGGAATCGTTCAGAAAGGGCACCGGCGTAAAACTTCGCCACCCGCGAGGACACACTCTTTAGCGAACCGAGTTCCTCCTTGTCCAAAAACCTGGTGAAATCGTGCAAATCGGCGATGTAAGCCGAGGCGGTTGTTTCATTGTAGGCGCGCACTCCCAACAAATAATCCCGGAAGCGTTCAATCAGTTCCTGATTACGCATCGATCTCACTCCTGAACGCTTTCATCGCGTCGATGGCCCGTTCTGCGTAAGCTTCTTTCCGTTTGCGTTTTGGAAGTTTGAGGCCTAGTTCGGGATGAAGCCCGAAATTGGCGTTCATGGGCTGAAAACGTTTGGGATTCGCCGAGGCGATATAATCCGCTTGCGCGCCAATCACGGTCGTTTTGGGAAAGCGGAGCATGGATTTCCCGGTAAGTCTTCTTGCCATGTTGACTCCGGCAACGATGCCGCTTGCGGCGCTTTCAACGTATCCTTCTACGCCGGTGATCTGTCCGGCAAAGAAAACGTCGGCGCAGTGTTTGCTTTGGTAGGTGGCGTGCAAATGTTTCGGGGCGTTTAAGAACGTGTTGCGGTGCATGACCCCGTAACGGACGATTTCAACGTTTTCAAGGCCCGGTATCATCCGCAATAGATTGCGTTGCGCGGGAAAGGTCAAGTGGGTTTGAAAGCCGACCAAATTGTAGAGATTGCCTCTCGCATCGTCTTTTCGAAGCTGTACGACGGCGTGAGGTTTGTGCTCGGAATCCTTCTCGAGACCAACGGGTTTTAACGGACCGAAACGAAGCGTGTCTCTCCCCCGCTTGGCCATGGTTTCAACCGGCATGCACGCTTCAAAGACCTGATCCTCAAAATCGCGAACGTTCACGGTAGGCGAAGTGATCAACGTCCGGTAAAAACGGTCGTATTGGTTTTTGTCCATCGGGCAATTGATATAGTGGCCCTCGCCTTCTTCGTATCGGTTTTTGAAATACGCGATGGAAAAATCTATGGAATCCTTGGTCACAATCGGAGCGACGGCGTCAAAGAAAAAGAGACTGTCCTCATCGGTATGGGCTTGCACCGACGAAAACAACGCATCGCTCGTAAGCGGTCCCGAGGCCACAATAACCGGAGAATCTTTGGGAATCTCCGTCGCTTCCTCTTCGACGATGGCAACGTTTTTATGGTTTTTTAAGACGTTCGTTATGTAATCCGCAAACTGTTCACGATCAACGGCCAACGCTCCGCCCGCTTCCAAACGGGTTTTATCGGCGGCCTTCATAATCAACGAATCCAAAAGACGCATCTCCTCTTTCATGACGCCGACCGCGTTTTTCAGTTGATCGCTTCTTAACGAATTCGAACAAACCAGTTCGCCAAAAAGCCCACTAGAATGGGCCGGTGTGGTTTTTTTCGGTCGCATCTCATACAACGTGACGTGGATTCCCCGTTTTGCGAGTTGATACGCGGCCTCGCTGCCGGCTAATCCTGCGCCAATGATTTTAACAGAACGCATGCTTTCGCCCCCTCAATTATCCCCTTACTATCTTTCCTTATACGCATTATTAAATTATATCACAAATTCACTGAGCAGTGAAATTCGAAAAAAAACTGCGTCTTGTCTTGAATTATGAAAGACGAGACGCAGTGTGGATGTTTTATCCAACGATGATGTCCGTTTCAGGGTACTGCACATACCCTTTGGTTTTGCGGCCCGGACGAAACATCAAAACAAGTGCGATGACTCCGACACGGCCTATAAACATCGTTATAACGAGAACCAGTTTCGCCGCCCAAGCAATTTCCGTCGTCGCCCCGAGAGAAAGACCGGTTGTACCAAATGCGCTCACCACCTCAAAAGCGAGAATCATCGGGGGCAGCGCAGGTTCCAAAAGCGTCAACAAAAACAAGTTTACAACAATCAGTCCACCCGCAACGAATATGGCAATAAACGACTTGTGCACGGTTTCTTGTTTCACGGAACGCTCTCTTGTGACCACTTGGTTGCGATCAAATGCAAAGGCGCGCATGGCAAGCAAAACAACGAACAATGTCGTGGTGCGTATACCGCCTCCGGCACTGTTTGGAGAACTGCCCAAAAACATCAAGAAAATGAAAAATATGTGCGTAGAAACGGTGAAATCTTCAACGTTCATGGTAGAAAACCCGGCGTTGCGTGTGGTCAAACTCATGAACAAGGAATAATAAACGCTTTCTATAAACCCGTATCCTTCCAAAAACGCGCCCCGTTCTAGCGCGAACAAAATAATCGCACTGAGTATCCATACAGCAAGGTGCAACGTAACCAGCATCTTGACAAAAAAGGAAAATTGAAAAGATTCCCGGCGGAATTTGGCGAATATGAATTCTTTTAGTTCAGCGAGAGGCCAAAATCCAACGGCGCCCATGAACATCAGCGTCATAGCCAAAGTTTGCATGAAATAATCGTTCGAAAACATCGCAAAACTGTCCGCCGTTGGAGCAATGTCGAATCCGGCGTTCGTGAAGAGTGAAATGGTTGTGAAAAACGAATGGAAAAGGGCTTCCTTGAAAGGAAAATACCCGGACAAATACAAGTACCCGCTCATAATCATAAACGCAACGGCTTCGACGGTGAAAATGACAATCAACACATTGCGAACAAAACGCACAATGCCTTGTCGCGTCGGTTGATTCTGGTCGGTCATCATCATATTGCGTTCTTTAAACCCAATCTTCTTACGGACGACCAGCCAAAAAAGGGCCACCATCATAATCAATCCGATGCCTCCGAATTGCAAGATGAACGCCAACACGGTTTGACCGAATATCGTGAACGTGTCTTTGACCACGATTGGAGTCAACCCGGTGGTGCTAAGCCCGCTCGCCGAAACAAAGAGCGCATCAACCCACGAAAGGTTCACACCCTTTTGCACGCTGATGGGGAGTTTTAGCAGGCTTGCCCCAACGATTACGGCCGCCATGTAGCTTGATACAAAGCCGCGAAAATAGGTTCCGTAAAATACTTTTTTTAACACAAACAGAACATTTTTCATAGAAGGCACCTTCTTCAAGCATCGTGTAGACTATTGTAGTCTTATCGAAGAAAATAATCAAGCCTAATCGTCAAAACAGTCACGGCCAGTATATGATTAGCCCTAAAAACGCAGAAAGCAAAATCACCAAAATCGGGTGAAGCCTGAATTTCACCAATAGCAGAACAAAAATCAAAAAGAGGATATACGACCACTGATCGACCATCACATCAGGGGAAAGCGTATAGACACTCGCAAAAATAAGACCGGCAAGGGCAGGACGAAGGCCACGGAAAATGGCTTGCACGACCTTGGAATTTTTAAAACGCTCACGGTAGACGCTGACAATGGTGATCAAAATCGAAGGCACGGTCACAACGCCGACGGTGGTCAAAAACGCCCCGAGCACCCCGAACAAAGTAAAACCGATAAACGTCGCGCTGTTGATGGCGATCGGCCCCGGCGTCACTTGCGACACCGCAAGCATATCAAGAAGTTCGGAACGGGTAAACCATTCATACTGGTCAACGATGATTCGCTCAAACAAAGGCAATACCGCATACCCTCCTCCAAAAGCGATGGCGCCGATGCCCACAAACGTCAAAAACAGTCTAAGAAGCATCATGGCTGACCACCTCGCGAATCTTCGTCGTCAAATAACCATAAGCGCCCATCATCACAATCACATAAAAAGGATGCACATACGCAATGGCCACAAGGGTAAACGTCATCAACGCAATGAATACGCCGTACAAATGCCGGTGGCGCCAAAACAAGCGGAAGCCGGCTGTAAAAACAAGAGCGATGACGCTCACGCGAACGCCTTTGAACACCGCGGCCACATATTCGTTGTCGATGTAGCGAAACAAAAACGTCGCAATCACCATGATGATGAGAAACGAGGGCAACGCAACTCCGATTGCGCTCACAAGCGCGCCGAAACGTCCGCGCAATTTTAAGCCGATATACACGGCGAAATTGACGGCGATGACTCCCGGCAGCGACTGACAGATTACCAAAGCGTCGAAAAATTCGTCTTCGCTCAAATATTTGTAGCGCTTGACAAATTCACGCTCAAAAAGGGGAATCATGGCGTAGCCTCCCCCAAACGTGAACGCACCGATTTTCAAAAACGACAAAAAAAGCTCAGGCAAGCTGGGTTTCATAACATCACGTCCAATCAACCCTATCATAACAAAAAAAGTGTTGCCGCGACAACACTTTTTTCGACCGCGCGTAGCGGGCTTTCGTTATTCTATGTTTACACTACGTTCGTTTCGTATGCGTCAATGTCCTTGCCTTCAAAACGTGAGAGCGCCAATTCTTCCATCGGCATCGAGGGTTCCTCGCCAAGGATGAGTTCGCTCATCAGCACGCCGGTCATCGGTCCGAACATGAACCCATGTCCGCTGAAACCGCATGCGATGTAAAAGCCCTTCACATCGTCCGCCTCGCTCAATATGGGCTGACGGTCGGGGGACATGTTGTAAAGGCCTCCCCATTGGCGAATGACACGCAACTCCCCCACTGGTGGCAAAAGGTTGGTGACCGTTTTGGCCATTTCGTCGAGAAACTTCCAAGTGGATTCCACCGACAATCCGGCTTCGCGGTCGTCGCCTCGCCCCATGATAAACGCGCCATGCGGCGTTTGTTGGCAGTAGATGTTCTTTGAAAACGAAATCACCATCGGATCTTGCATGCGTTCAATCGGTTCGGTGACAAGAATTTCCCTGTTTTGACTGAAAACAGGAATGTCGACTCCGGCCATGTCGCCGATTTCCTTGGCGTGCCCGCCGGCCGCGTTGACAACGATCTCGCATTCGATGGAACCTTTGTTTGTCTCAACACCCTTAATTTTACCATTTTCCACCAAGATGTCCTTCACTTCCGTTTCGGTGTAGAAAGTGACGCCACGTCGTTTGGCGGCTTTGTAATAGGCATCGGTCATCAAAAATGGATTCAGATGGCCGTCGGTTTTGCAAAAGGTCGCGCTATAAACGCCGTCCGTGTTGAGGTGGGGAACAATCTTTTTCGCCTCCTCAGGCGTAAGCTTCTTGGCCGGAATGCCCAAAGACTGTTGCAGCTTTACGTTTTTCTCAAAAAGCTCGTCTTCTTCTTCGTCGCTGCCGACAATCAAATACCCTTCTTGTTTGAACTCGACATCGTCATAATCCAAAATCTCTTCGGCTTTTTCAAAAAACTCAATGCTTTTTTTGGCGATCATGCAGTTCATCTTCGTGCCCCATTGCTGACGGACGCCCGCGCCGCAACGTCCCGTTGCGCCGCTTGTGAGATAATGCCTTTCAAGGACAACCACGTCCTTTTCGCCCTTTTCGGCAAGGTTGTAAGCGATGGCCGCTCCACTGATGCCTCCTCCAATGATAACGATTTTGGCTTTATTCTTCATCTTCGGCAGCCTCCTTGATGGCGCGCAATTTGACACCGAGCGTCAATGGGCGCATGTTGTGGAAGGGAACTTCTTCCAAAGGTTTTTTCAAGTATTTGCTGATTTCCCACTGCACCATCTTTCCGCAAGTGTTCGCTTGGCACGGACCCATGCCGACACGAGCGATTCGTTTCAACTCTTCAAACGATGTATACCCTTCGTCAAACAGTTCGTATATGTCTGCAAGCGTGACATCGGAACAACGACATATGATGATGTTTTTAGGATCCATAAGACACCTCAATCGTTATGGCGTCGTAGAGAAATTCTTTCGGAATGCTTAGATGAATCAAAGCGGTCTTGTTTTGTTTTTTGCCCGCTTGAACTTTCGTGACGGTGCCTTGAGTGATGACTTCGCCGCTACGGCTCATGACGTTCACGCTCTCACCTTTTTCAGGCAGCGGTGTGAATTCGTAAGGGATTTTCAGATGCGCTTGGTCGCCTTTGATTTGCGTAACCGTGATGGCGAGACCCGGGCAATTGTACACACAGATGCCACAGCCCGTGCACTTCTCAAAATCTATACGGGGACGTTCGTTGATGTCTTCTCCCACCGTAATGGCGTCAAATGGACAGCTTGTCTCGCAAGGATTGCACGGAATTCTTTTATAACATTCAATGATCGCTTTCGGTTTGGCAAGCGTTTCTTGTGTCGGGAATTCGGCTTTGACTTGGTTCATGCTTGGTACGCCGTTTTTCTCAATCATGTCGCCACCCCCAGTTTTTTGAGGCCTTTTCGGACTTTGTCGCCCGGTGGTCCTCCGCGGAGATCTTTTAGTTCATGACGAAGCGCTTTGATTCGGAAATCGGCGTTTTCAACGGAACGGCCCAAACTCCGAGCCGCGTTGATTCCGACAATACGCCCTTCGACCATGGCGCTGCTCGCTTCTTCGATATTGGCCAGATCGCCGCAAGCGTACACGCCTTCAACGCTGGTTTGATACTGTTCGTCAAGAATCGGCACATTGCCTCCGAGTTCGTTTACGTATTTGACGTTGACCCCCATTTGTTGCAACAGTTCGGTCAGCGGCGCCAATCCGACAGCCACACATATGGTATCGACTTCCAAGGTGCGTTCACTGCCTTCAATGCCTTGCCATTGTTCGTCGAGTTCCCATATTTCCGCCGCTTCGACGCTGTCTTTCCCGATGGCGCGCTTGACGCTCGTATTAGTGAGAATGTCCACTCCGAGCCGTTTAATCTTCGAAGCGTGCACCAAATATCCTCCGATGCGGTCGGCGGCTTCAACAAGCGCCACCACTTCGACACCGGCTTGCATAAGTTGATAACTGACAATCAGTCCGATGTTTCCACTGCCGACCATCAACACTTTCTCACCGGGTTTGATGCCGTATTCGTTCATAAGGGTTTGCACCGCGCCGGCGGCGTAGACGCCGGGCAAGTCGTTGTTCTCAAAAGGCAGCGCCTTTTCACTCGCTCCGGTGGCGAAGATGATTTTCTCACCTTGCAGCTTGAAGAACTTGTCGCCGCTCACGCAGGAAAGCACTTTGTCCCTGTACATGCCCACCACCGTGGTTTCGGTGAGGATTTCAAGTTTGTTTCCGTATTTCCCCAAAGAATTTGTCAAAATTTCAAGAATGTCGATGCCGCGGTGCGAAGCGTATTGCTTTTCGGAACCGAAAAACATGTGCGTCTGCTTGGTCAGCTGGCCACCCAAACGTTCGTTTCGGTCGATCAAGCAGACGGACGCGCCCGCTTTCAGCAGTTCAAGCGCAGCGGTCAATCCCGCAGGACCGCCGCCTATGACAATGGCTTCCTTATTTTGCATGGATACGCCCCTTTCCTTGCTGGTTTTCCACGCGCATGCCCTCTTTCAGGGGCGTGATGCAAGTGCGCACGTTCGGTTCGCCATCGACAACCATATTGCAAGAAGCACAGTTTCCGATGGCACAATAAAAGCCTCTCGGCCTTTTAAGATGGATGCTTTCGCTCAGTTTCTTAATGCCGTTCGCATGAAGCGCGCTTGCGATGGTGTCTCCCTCGATGCCGTAAAGCAATTTTCCGTTAAAATAAAAGGGAATGGGAGGTTTTTCCGCAAGCTCTAAAATTGGATGCTCTTTGATTCGCATAAGCCACCTCATTCGCATTTGTTGATTTTATTATATCATAGGCGATTATTTACGCCAACGGCGCTTGATGAAAAAAAGCACTCCGAAGAGTGCTTTTAGGAAATGGTTCGAAACGTGAAGGCGTCGTCTTTGACGTCGACTTCAACATTGCTTTGCGGGGTAATTTCTGCCGCAATAATGGCTCTGCCGAGCTCGGTTTCGACATTTTTTTGAACGAATCGCTTCATGGGCCTTGCCCCGTACTGCGGAGAATAAGCTTCTTTGAGAATATGCTTTTTCGCCTTATCCGTAAACGATATTCGGATGTCGTCTTCGGCAAGTTTCCGATTTAATTCTGCAATCTGCAAATCGATGATTTTCATCAGTTCTTCCCGCATGAGCGGCTTAAAAAGTATAATGTCGTCAATCCGGTTTAAAAACTCGGGTTTGAAATGGCGGTGCAGACGGTTCAAGACTTCTTTTTCGACATCATCTTTGATGTTTCCGCCATCGTCCAAGCCTTCTAGGAGCAACTCGCTTCCTATGTTTGAAGTCATGATGATGACCGTGTTTTTAAAATTCACGACGCGTCCTTTGGCGTCGGTGAGTCTTCCATCGTCCAATATTTGAAGCAAAGTATTGAAGACTTCCGGGTGCGCCTTTTCAATTTCATCGAACAAGATGACGCTATAAGGTTTGCGCCGCACCTTTTCAGTCAACTGGCCGCCCTCTTCATAACCGACATACCCCGGTGGTGCGCCAATAAGACGCGCGACGGTATGTCGTTCTTGGTATTCACTCATATCGATTCGGACCATTTGTTCTTCTGAATCGAACAAGGATTCCGCCAGAGTTTTGGCTAGTTCCGTTTTGCCGACGCCGGTCGGACCAAGAAAGATAAACGAACCGATAGGACGGTTGGGATCTTTCAAAAAAGCACGGGCGCGCAATACGGAGTCCGCAACGCTTTTGACAGCGTTTTTTTGACCGATTACGCGTTTGTGGAGCTGTTCGTCCAAATTCAAAAGCTTGTCTCGCTCGCTTTCAACGAGCTTCTGGACAGGAATACCGGTCCATTTGGAGATGATTTCGGCAATTTCGTCCTCGCCGACTTCCTCTTTGATCAGTCTTTTCTCGCTATTTTCGTTTTTCTTGGCTTCCTCCAAAGCCTTTTCCGCTTCAGGCAAATCGCCGTATTTTAGTTTTGCGAGCTTCTCAAGGTCATAATTGCGGCTGGCTTCGTCGATTTGACGTTTGATGTCTTCGATTTTTTGTTTGAGTCGTTTGACATCGCCAAGACCGCTTCGTTCTTTCTCCCATTGCATCTTCAATGTATCGTGTTTCTCTTTGACGCTTTGTATTTCTTTCTCCAAAGTCTCAAGACGTTTTTTCGATTGGGGATCTTTTTCCTTTTTAAGCGAAGTCTTCTCAATCTCTAGCTGCAAGAGTTTTCTTGAGAGTTCATCGAGTTCGCTGGGCATTGAATCAATTTCCGTACGGATAAGCGCGGCCGCTTCATCCATCAAATCGATGGCCTTATCGGGCAGGAAACGGTCGCTGATGTATTTGTGGGAAAGCGTTGCGCAAGCCACAAGCGCTTGATCGCTAATTCGAACGCCATGGTGAATCTCGAATTTGTCCTTGATGCCGCGGAGAATTGAGACGGTGTCTTCGACGCTTGGTTGATCGATTAACACTTGCTGGAAACGCCGTTCAAGCGCGGCGTCTTTTTCAATGTGTTTGCGGTATTCGTCAAGCGTCGTCGCGCCGATACAATGGAGCTCTCCTCTTGCAAGCATGGGTTTTAAAATATTGCCGGCGTCCATGGCGCCTTCGGTCTTGCCGGCGCCGACAATCAAATGCAATTCGTCGATAAAGAGTATGATTTCTCCATCGCTGTCGCCGACTTCTTTGAGCACGGATTTCAAACGTTCCTCAAATTCTCCGCGGTATTTGGCCCCTGCAACCAACGCCCCCATATCTAAGGCGAAGATGGTTTTGTTTTTCAATCCGTCGGGAACATCGTGATTGACGATTCGCATGGCCAAACCTTCCGCTATCGCCGTTTTGCCTACGCCGGGTTCGCCGATAAGCACGGGGTTGTTTTTGGTCCGTCTTGAAAGAATGCGAATGACTCTGCGAATCTCCGCGTCGCGACCAATAACGGGATCAAGCTTTCCGTCTTTTGCAAGTCGGACCAAATCCCGTCCGTATTTCTCAAGGGCGTTATAGGAAGCTTCCGGATTGTCGCTTGTCACTGTACGGTCTTTCCGGACTTCCTTCAACGTCTCTTTGAAAGATTTTTCTGTGACGTTGAACCGTTCAAAAACGGCTTTGCTTTTTCCTTGCTCTCTCAACAAGGCAATGTATAGATGCTCAACACTGACATAACTGTCTTTGAACTCCTTGCGCACATCTTCGGCAAGCAACATAGCACGGCTGGCTTGCCGGTTCATGTACATATCGCCTGCGTTTTCAACGGTTGGCTCCTTTTCAAGAAGCGAACGTACGGCGTCTTGATACGCCTTCACATCGACATCCATCTTCTTCAACAGTTCCATAATCAAGGAATCCGATATGGTCAATAACGCTAAGTGGAAATGTTCCGGCGTCAGTTTTTGATGATTGTAGCGCAACGCGATGTTTTGAGCTTCTTGGCTAGTTTCACGCATTTTTTCCGTCATGTTTTCCGGATTCATAATATCCCTCCTCTAGATGAAAAAGCTTCAGGGCCGAAGCCCTGAAGCCATCGGTGTTACTCTACATCGACCACATATCCGCGGTCTTGGACTTGCGATTTCTCCGCATGGATGTTCAAGACTCCATCTTCAAGTTTCGCTTTGAGCTTGTCAGGGTCGATGTCGGGAAGATGAATGGCGCGGCGCATTGAGCAAATGCGACGTTCGCGATGGATGTAGTTTTTCTCCTTGTCTTCATCTTCTTCGGATTCGTCTCGCTTGACTTCGATGTTTAATACTTGATCGTCATAGGAAACTTTGATGTCGTCACGACGTACGCCCGGCAAATCGGCTTTGACGTGATAAGCATCCTCCTTCTCTTCGACATCGATTTTAAACGTGTCGTGACGAAGAGAACGGAATGGGCTAGCGAAGAAATCGTCAATCATGTCGGAAAAATCCATGAGATCGCTGCGTTTGCGTGGCGTAGTGTTGAACGGTGTAAGTTTGAACATGACCATCCCTCCTTGGTTTATCAAATTTTGTTAGCAGTCATTAATGTCGAGTGCTAATTTCTACTTACATTATATTTGCGTCCCGAGGTTTTGTCAAGAGGCAAGCATAAAAAAATGCGAAAATTTCTTTCGCATTTTTAAAAATCACCTGGTGTTAAAACCCTGAGGGAAGCAAAATCAGACT